>DAIPIP010000019.1:0-25550 GCA_036770725.1 Opitutaceae bacterium | reverse complement strand
CACCATGATCGTCACCACCGCGCAGCTCTTCAAACACGCCTACGGCAAATACGCCGTCGGCGCCTACAACATCAACAACGCCGAGCAGGCCATGGGCCTCTTCAAGGGCGCCATGGACTCCAAGGCCCCCTTCATCATCCAGATCTCCAAGGGTGCCCGCGCCTACACCGACAAGCGCATGCTCGAGGCCATCATCCGCGCCGCCGACGAGATTTTCCCCGAGGCCATCTTCGCCGTCCATCTCGACCACGGCGACGAGCAGACCTGCTACGAGTGCATCGACTCCGGCTTCTTCAGCTCCGTCATGATCGACGCCTCCCACGATCCCTTCGAAGAGAACGTCGCCATCACCAAGCGCGTCGTTGATCGCGCCCACGCCAAGGGCATCTCCGTCGAGGCCGAACTCGGCATGCTCGGCGGCGTCGAGGAAGACATCGTCGTCGAAGACGGCCACGCCACCCTCACCAACCCCAAGGAAGCCGAAGAGTTCATCAAGCTCACCGGCTGCGATTCCCTCGCCTGCGCCATCGGCACCTCCCACGGCGCCTTCAAGTTCAAGGGCAAACAGTCCCTCCACTTCGACGTCCTTGAGAAGATCAAGGCCCTCGTCCCCGGCTTCCCCCTCGTCATGCATGGCTCCAGCTCCGTTCCCCAGGACGAAGTCGCCCGCATCAACGCCGCCGGCGGCACCATCGCCGGCTCCATGGGCGTGGACGTCAACGAATACCTCCCCGCCGCCAAGCTCGGCGTCACCAAGATCAACATCGACACCGACGGGCGCCTCGTCTGGACGCGCGTTCACCGCGAGTTCTTCCGCGACAAGCCCTCCGAGTTCGACTTCCGCCCACCAGGCAAGATTTTCATCGTGGAATACGCGAAGTTCATCGCCTCCCGCAACGTGCTCCTCGGCTCCGCCGGGCAGCTCGAAGACCTCCGCGCCAGCCTCGGCAAGTAAGCCCTCGCGCATCCCCCGCACCGCGCGACTCGTTCGCGCGCTGTCCGACAAAAAAACGCGGCCCCGCAAAGGGCCGCGTTTTTTGTTTTTCCTTTTCGTAGCGAAACGACGGAGTCATTTCGGCGGTCCTTCAAAACCCCTCGACGCTTACCGGCGCGCGCAGCTCCTGCTCCGCCCTCTCCTCCGCCTTTCGCCTCTCCTCGTCCGCATCCCAAAGCTTTTTACGCTCCAGCAAATACTCGTCGAAGCGGCGGTGGAAAATGATCAACCAGTCCCCCTGTTGCCGCGCCCGCAAAATCCCCTGCCCCGGCTCTCCCAATTCAAACCCGTAGCCGAGCACCGAGTAAGCCCCCGCCTTCACATCGACCTTTCGCCACGTGGAGCCGCCTCTTAGCCGGCTCAAAATCGCATTGATCTCCGCCTCGCTCAAACGCTGCCCCACCCTCCGGTAACATTCCAACACCGACAGCCCCTTCAAATAATACACATGCACCCGCCAGCCGTCTTCATTGCTTAATTGTCTGCGCAACGCGGTTTTCCAGAAAACATCCTCCCTCCACTCCGGCCCCCTCGGCGGTAGCAAATGAGCGAAGGGCGTCATTGGGTGCTCACGCAACGCCTGCTGCCTGTCGCGCTCGCTCATGTCTTTCGGCCACGTGAAATATTTGCCCATATCCGGCTGCAACATCCGCCCCGCCATCTGCTCCGGCGTATCCCCGATCCGCCCCTCCAAACCCACGTTTGCGACCCCGATCAGCAGGGTGGTTGCGAGAAGAGTGCGCACTATCCGGGCGGGGTTGGCCATGACGGCAAAGTTGTGCTTGTCACCCACCCCGCGCGCAAAGCGAAAATTTCCCGGGTAAAATTTCCGGAATATCCTTGCGCGACCTTTCCTGAAACTCTGTCATCTCGCCTTTATTTCCATGAAAGCGACCATCAAAACTCAGGGTCAGCAGTTCGCCGTCACCGAAGGCGACGTCCTCTTCGTAAACCGCTACCCAAACACCGAGGCAGGCTCCGTCGTCGAGATCACCGAGGTGCTCTCCTCTGGCGAAGGCGCCTCCTTCAAGGTCGGCACTCCGACCCTCGCCGGTGCCAAAGTCACCGCCAAAATCCTCGAAAACAAGCGCGGCGACAAAGTCATCGTCTTCAAAAAACGTAAGCGCAAAGGCATGCAGCGCAAACGCGGCCACCGCCAGGAGCTCTCCGTCATCAAGATCGAGACCATCTCCGCCTAATTTCAAACCACAACCCACACAGGAGAACCTAAGTCATGGCGCATAAAAAAGGTGCAGGCTCAACCAGCAACGGCCGCGAGTCCCACAGCAAACGCCGCGGAGTCAAAAAGTTTGGCGGCCAGTCCGTCATCGCCGGCAACATCATCGTCCGTCAGTGCGGCTCCAAGCTGCACGCCGGCGACAACGTCGGCATCGGCCGCGATTGGACCCTCTTCGCCCTCAAGGATGGCGTCGTCCAGTTCGACAAAGCCCGCCGCAAGGTCGCCGTCGTCGCCGCCTAATCGCGAGACTTCGCCCGCCCACCGCGTTTTTCCCAACGCCGGTCCCTTCACGGGGCCGGCGTTTTTTTGTCTCCTCTTTTCCGGCCGCCTCCGTCTTCTTCGACCTTATCCCCATGCCCGACGTCCGCCTTGCCGAACTCCTCCGCCAGCGCGCCCTTCTCTCCCGACACGTCGCCTGGCTCGATGCCGAGATCGCCCGCGCCAGCGGAACCGCCTCCCCCGTTCTCCCACCCTCCCCAAGCGCGTCCGACGCCGGTCCCGCCGCAGCCATCACCCCGCCCAAATCCGCTCCCGGCGCACCCATCCTCGCCCCGCTCACACACCCGGCGCCGGTGCTTTCGTCACCGCCAGCACCAACGCCGGCACCGGATGTGACCACAGCGGAATCCGAGGCCGAACCCGCGCCCCCGCCCGAACCCGTTTCCGAAGCCGTGCTGCTCGCCAACCAGCGCGCCGATGAAATCATCGCCAACTACGCCGAGACCGACCGCTTCGACGCCGCGTCCGCCCGACGAAGCTGCCTCCTTCTCGCCATCGCCGTCTTACTCCTCGGCGCCGCCGCTCTCATAGGCATCTACATGCTGAATTATCGTTAATCCGCGACCCACCCGGCCCTCTTCCATCCCGCCCGCGCATTCCGCAGGCGGGATTTTCTTTTTCGCACCACCACACGCTCAAATCCAAGTCGCTAAATTGATTTACCGCGCGCTTTGTCTTTTCACTCCAATTCGCGCCTTCCGCCGCGCGCGTCACCTCCCCTTACCAATCACCACGCTTTAACCAACACCATGGACCACACCAACCCCCACGCCTCCGCCTCCACCGGCGGCAAATGCCCCTTCCCCCATCTGCATGGCACCATGCCCAAGCCCGGCCCCGCCCCCACCGGAGCCACCGGCCCCTCCAACCGCGATTGGTGGCCCAACCAGCTCAACCTTCGCATGCTCCACCAGAACTCCGCCCTCTCTGACCCCATGGGTGCCGGGTTCGACTACGCCGAGGAGTTCAAAAAACTCGACTACGCCGCGGTCAAAAAAGACCTCACCGCGCTCATGACCGACTCGCAGGAATGGTGGCCCGCCGACTTCGGCCACTACGGTCCCTTCTTCATCCGCATGACCTGGCACAGCGCCGGCACCTACCGCACCGGCGATGGTCGCGGCGGCGGCGGTGCCGGCCAACAACGTTTCGCGCCTCTCAACTCCTGGCCCGACAACGCCAACCTCGACAAGGCCCGCCGCCTTCTCTGGCCCGTTAAACAAAAATACGGCAAGGCCCTCTCCTGGGCCGACCTCATGATTCTCGCCGGCAACGTCGCTCTCGAATCCATGGGCTTCAAAACCTTCGGCTTCGGCGGCGGTCGCGCCGACGTCTGGGAACCCGAGGAGGACATCTACTGGGGCGCCGAATCCGAGTGGCTCGGCGACAAACGCTACTCCGATGATCGCGAACTCGAGAACCCTCTCGCCGCCGTCCAGATGGGCCTCATCTACGTCAATCCCCAAGGCCCGAACGGCAATCCCGACCCCGTCGCCGCCGCGCGCGACATCCGCGAGACCTTTGCCCGCATGGCCATGAACGACGAGGAGACCGTCGCCCTCATCGCCGGCGGCCACACGTTTGGCAAATGCCACGGTGCCGCCGCCGAATCCCATGTCGGCCGCGAACCCGAGGGCGCATCCATGGCCGAGCAGGGCTTCGGCTGGGCCAACTCCTACGGCACCGGCAAAGGCGCCGACACCATCACCAGCGGCATCGAGGTCACCTGGACCACCACCCCCACCAAGTGGTCCAACAACTACCTCGAAAACCTCTTCAACTACGAGTGGGAGCTCACCAAGAGCCCCGCCGGCGCGCACCAGTGGGTCGCCAAAAATTCCGAAGCCGTCATCCCCGACGCCCACGATCCGTCCAAGAAGCATCGCCCCACGATGCTCACCACCGACCTCTCCCTGCGCTTCGATCCGGCCTACGAAAAAGTCTCCCGCCGCTTCCTCGAAAACCCCGACTACTTCGCCGACGCCTTCGCCCGCGCCTGGTTCAAGCTCACCCACCGCGACATGGGCCCCAAGTCGCTCTACCTCGGCCCCGAGGTCCCCGCCGAAGACCTCCTCTGGCAGGACCCCGTGCCCGCCGTCGATCACCCGCTCATCGACGCCGCTGACATCGCCGCCCTCAAGGCCAATATCCTCGCCACCGGCCTCTCCATCCCCGACCTCGTCTCCACCGCCTGGGCCTCCGCGTCCACCTTCCGCAGCTCCGACAAACGCGGCGGAGCCAACGGCGCGCGCATCCGCCTCGCCCCGCAAAAAGACTGGGAATCCAACCAACCCGCCAAACTCGCCAAGGTCCTCAAGGCCCTCGAAACCATCCAGGCCGAGTTCAACGCCTCCGCCCCCGGCGGCAAAAAGGTCTCCCTCGCCGACCTCATCGTCCTCGGCGGCGCCGCCGCCATCGAGCAGGCCGCCAAAAAAGCCGGCCACGCGATCGAAGTGCCCTTCGCCCCCGGCCGCACCGACGCCACCCAGGCGCAGACCGACGCCGAATCCTTCGCCGTCCTCGAACCCGCCGCCGACGGCTTCCGCAACTACCAGAAGACCCGCTACACCCTGCCCGCCGAAAAACTCCTGGTGGACAAGGCCCAGCTCCTTGGCCTCACCGCGCCGGAGATGACTGTATTGGTGGGAGGACTACGCGTCCTCAATGCCAACCACGGCAAGACCCAGCACGGCGTCTTCACCTCGCGCCCCGAGACCCTGACGAACGATTTCTTCGTCAACCTGCTCGACATGGCCAACGTCGTGAAAGCCACCACGCCCACCGAGGAGCACTTCGAGATTCGCGACCGCGCCACCGGCGACGTGAAGTGGAGCGCCACCCGCGTGGACATGGTCTTCGGCTCGAACTCCCAGCTCCGCGCCCTCGCCGAGGTTTACGCCGAGCGCGGCAACGAGACCAAGTTCGTCCACGACTTCGTCGCCGCCTGGAACAAGGTCATGAACGCCGACCGCTTCGACCTCCGCTGATTCGCAAGTCGGGAAAAAGGCGGCGCGGGCGTCCCTCGCGCCGCCTTTTTCGCACTTGGCACCCATTGCCCGCCGCCAAGAGTCCGCCCTTCCATGAACTACCGCACCCAAGCCGAATTCTACATCAAGGGCATCACCGCCGGCGCCATCGACGCCGCCGAGGTCATCGCCTGGTCCGACGAGGTCATCGTCTCCGCCCCCAAATCCGAAGACTGGATGGTCGAGATCTCCAGCTGCGGCCCCGAAGACCGCCTCAAGGTCCTCGGCCTGCTCAACACCGTGAAGGGCGAAGCCGACGCCACCGAGCTAGCCGCCCTGCTCCAAGCCCGCGGCCTCGCCTGAGACCGCCCTCCTTCGCGCAGCCTCCGCGTCTTCATCTCTCGGGCCGACGATTCCCTCGTCGCCCTTTTTCGTGCCCGCATCGTCACGCCCGACGCAAATCGCCGACTGGCCCCGCTCCGCAAACTGCTTTGCACTGCCGCCTCATGTCACCGCCGCCACTGCAACCCCTCCTCGACGACATCCACCGCGGGCTCAACGCCCGCGTCGAGCGCGGTCGCGTGGCCGATTACATCCCTCAACTCGCCACCGTCTCGCCCGCCAAATTCGGCATCGCCATCGCCCCCATCGACGGTCCGGTCGTCTCCGCCGGCGACGCCGACGAGGCCTTTTCCATCCAGAGCATTTCAAAACTGTTCACCCTCACCCTCGCCCTCGGCCAGGTCGGCGACCGCGTCTGGGAACGCGTGGGCCGCGAGCCTTCCGGCAACGCCTTCAACTCCATCGTGCAGCTAGAACACGAACACGGCCGCCCGCGAAATCCCTTCGTCAACGCCGGTGCCATCGCCGTCACCGACATCATCCTCGGCGGCCACCGCCCCAAGGAGGCCCTCGGCGAAATCCTCCGCTTCGTGCGCTACCTCGCCAACGACGACGCCATCAACATCGACCGCCTCGTCGCCCGCTCCGAACAAGACCACGGCGACCGCAATCTCGCGCTCGCCCACTTCATGAAATCCTTCGGCGTCATCCGGCACGCCCCGCCCGAGGTGCTGGGCGTGTATTTTCACCAATGCGCCATCGCCATGAGCTGCCGCCATCTCGCGCAGGCCGGCCTCTTCCTCGCCGCCGACGGTCGCAACCCGCTCACCGGCTACAACGTCGTCTCCTCGCGACGCGCCCGCCGCATCAACGCCCTCATGATGACCTGCGGCCACTACGATGGCGCGGGCGATTTCGCCTTCCGCGTCGGCCTGCCCGGCAAGAGCGGCGTCGGCGGCGGCATCCTCGCCATCGTGCCCGGCCGCGCCGTCATCTCCGTCTGGTCGCCCGGCCTCGACGGCAACGGCAACTCGCTGCTCGGCACCGAGGCTCTCGAACTGCTCGTGCAACGCACCGGCTGGTCCGTCTTCGGCTGACACCCAGCCCCCCGCCCCGCTCAGTCAACGCACCCCAGCTCCCACCCCGGCTGAATCTCCAGCCTCGCCCCGCCCTCGCTCATGCCCCGCGCCTTGACCGCCGGGTCCGCCCAGGCCGCGAACGCGATCATGCCCGCGTTGTCCCCCGTGTGCTTCGGCTCCGCCGCCAGCAACGGCACCCCCGCCTTTTCCGCCACCCCCCCCAGCGCCGCGCGCAGCGCCCGGTTGTTCGCCACCCCGCCTGAAAGCCCGATGCTGCGATACCCGCCCGCGCCCAACGCCGCCCGCGCCTTCCTCGTCAACGCGTCAATCACCGCCTGCTGATAACTCGCGCAAAGATCCGCCCGCGCCGCCTCCACCTCCCCCGCGCCCATCTTTTCCAACTGATAACGCAGCGCCGTCTTCAGCCCCGAAAAACTAAAATCCAACTCCGCCCTCGGCCCCAGCCCGCGGGGAAAATCAAACGCATCCGCCCGCCCGCCCGCCGCCGCCAGCTTCTCCACGATCGGCCCGCCCGGATAACCCAACCCCAGCAATTTCGCGCCTTTGTCCAGCGCCTCGCCCGCCGCGTCGTCGCGCGTCGAGGAGATCACTCGAATCCGCCGCGCCTCATCGAGCACCGCCAGCAACGTGTTTCCGCCCGAGACCACCAACGCCAGATGCGGCAACAATCCGCGCAACTCGTCCTCGAACCGCGCCATCCCCGCCGCATGCCGCGCGATAAACGGCGACCACACGTGACCGCGCAAATGATTCACGCCCTTGATCGGCACGCCCAGCGCCAGCGCCAGCGCTTTCGCCGACGCCAGCCCTATCGCCAAACACCCCGCCAAGCCCGGCCCCTGCGTCACCGCGATCTCGTCCACCCGCGCAAACCCCTCCGCCGCCTCCCCCGCCCGCGCCAGCAAGGGCTCCAACGTGCGCAGATGCTCCCGCGTCGCCAAGTCCGGCACCACCCCGCCATGCCGCTCATGCACCGCGATCTGACTGTGAACCCACTCCGCCACCAGACCGCGCGCCGGATCAAACAACGCCACCGCGCTTTCGTCGCACGAGGTCTCCACCGCCAGAATCATTTCCCCGCCTCCAGCCGCTCCGCCAACAAACCCACCGCCACGCTCAGCTGAGTGTCCTCCGCCGGCGGCACGCCAAACCTCTCCTCGAACTCCGCCGCATCCGTCACATCCGGTCTCAAGCGCCGCAAGAACACCGCCTTCTCCTGCTCCGGCGTCATCACCTCCACCACGTCCGGCTCTATCCCCTTCTCATGGATCACCGCCCCGCCCGGCGTGAAATACCGCGCCGTCGTCAGACGCAGCCCCCCGCCCGCGCGCAACGGAAACACCGTCTGCACCGACCCCTTCCCAAACGTTTTTTCCCCCACCAACACCGCCCGATCCGTGTCGCGCAACGCCCCCGCCACGATCTCCGACGCGCTCGCCGACCCGCCGTTCACCAGCACCACGATCGGGATGTCCAGCGGCTCCCCGCGCGACTTCGCACGCAGCTCCATGCGCGAGTCCTTCGCCCGCCCTTCCGTGTAAACCACCAGATCTCCGCTCCGGAAAAACGGCTCCACCACCTCCACCGCCGATAGCAACAATCCGCCCGGATTGTTGCGCAAATCGATCACCAGCGCGCGCAGCTCCCCCTTCGCACGCAGCTCCCTCAGCGCCGCCGCGAAATCCCCGCCCGTGCGCTCCGCGAACACCGCCACCCGCACATACCCGATCCCCGGCGCGATCATCTCCGCGTCCCGCACGCTCTCCACCTTGATCACCTCCCGCTTGATTTTAAACTCCTTCGTCACGACGGGATCACCGCGCTCCACCCCGACCACGACCATCGTGCCCGGTTTGCCGCGCAGCCGCCTGATCGCCTCCTCCATCGTGATGCCCACGATCGACTCGCCATCCACCGCCACGATCACGTCCCCGCGTAAAATCCCCGCGCGCTCCCCCGGCGTTCCCGCGATCGGAGCCACCACCGTCAACTTGTCCTCCACGCTCTCGATCTGCACCCCCACCCCGCCAAACTCCCCGCCCACGTCTTCCTCCAGACGCACGAACGCGTCGCGCGATAAAAATTCCGAATACGGATCCAGCAACCCCACCATGCTGTCGATCGCATGCACCGCGAGTTTGTCCGGCGCCACCTCCCCCTCCTCCACGTAGTGTTTGTTCACCAACATCAACACCTCGCGCACCTGCGCCGCCGAGCGCGACGCCTCCCGGTCGGGCCAAAGCCCCCACGCCTGCGACACCTGCACCACGCCGAGCGTCATCAAGTAGCCCGCCATCACGCCGAGCAGCACAGTGATTATCCGTTTGAACATGCGCGCACTGTGCCCATGCGCTAACCCTTGTAAATGGCATCGTCCACTCCCGCGCCCAATCCTCCCGCTCCGCCCTCGCCCGATTTCATCGCCGCCTTCCGCCGCGCCGCCGGCGACGCGTCCGCCCTTCGCTTCGACGCCTTCATGCGCCTCGCCCTTTACGACGAAACCGTCGGCTACTACCGCCGCGACCGCCTCCGCGTCGCCCGCGACCGCTCCGCCGATTTCTACACCGCCACCAGCCTCGGCCCCCTCTTCGGCGAGCTCGTCGCCTCCGCCGCCGCCCGTCTTCTCACCGCCGCCGGACTCGACCCCGCCGCTCACATCTTTATCGAAATCGGCGCCGAGCCCCACGGCGGCGTGCTCCGCCCCGACGCGCCCCACCCCTTTGCCGCGCTCGAAACCCGCCGCGTCGGCGAACTCCTCGCCCTCGCCGGCCCCTGCGTCGTTTTCTCCAACGAACTCTTCGACGCCCAACCCGTCCGCCGCTTCATCCGCCGCCCCGCCGCCTGGCACGAACTCGGCGTCACCCTTTCCGCCCCCGCGAGCGCCGACTTTCAAACGGCCCCGTCCACCCTCGCCGAGGCCGATCTCGGCCCCGCCCCCGCCGACGTCATCGCGTTTCTGCCCCCACTCGCCGACACGCCCGAAAACTACCATTTCGACGCCCCCCTCGCCGCTTCCGCCCTCGCCCGCGCCCTCGCCGCCCAACCTTGGCACGGCCTTTTTCTCGCCTTCGACTACGGTAAATCCTTCGCCGAACTCGGCCACTCCTCACCCGCCGGCACCCTCCGCGCCTACCACCAACACACCCAACACAACGACCTCCTCGCCCGCCCCGGCGAACAAGACCTCACCGCCCATGTCTGCTGGGACTGGCTCTCCGCCGCCCTCGCCGACGAGAGCCGCACCGCCCCGCACCTCGCCTCCCAGGAAAGTTTTTTCGTGCATCACGCCGGCGAACACATCGCCACCCGCCTCGCCTCAGCGACGTCCGCCACCGACCCCGCAAAACGCGCCCTCATGCACCTCCTCCACCCCGGCCAGATGGGGCAAAAATTCCAAGTCCTCCACGCCCTCAAACCCGCCCCCGTCGCCTCGCCCCGCTAATTCCCCGTCTTTTCCCTTGCACACCCCCACCCCGCCGCCCTTTCTCTCAACCTTTTAACTCAACCCAAGCATCACCATGGCTCGCATCTGCGCTATCACCGGCAAACGCCCCACCAAGGGTTCCATCATTCACCGCAAAGGTCAGTCCAAGAAGAGCGGCGGCATCGGCACGCACGTCACCAAGAAAACTTCCCGCACCTTTAAGCCCAACCTTCAGCGCATCCGCGTGAAGCTCGCCAACGGCACCGTCAAGCGCATGCTGGTCTCGGTCAAAGCCATCAAGGCCGGCCTCGTCGAGAAGGTCTGAGCAACCTGCTTCAACGCTTCATTCGCTAACCCGCAAGCTTCCCGGTTGCGGGTTTTTTGTGTCTGCACATTTGCCCGCTCCGACTTCACGCTTCCGTTGCCGTTCCTCGCTTTAACTTGCTCGCATCGTCCTCAGATTCGCCGCCGCTCATCCAGCTCCAGTCCGTCTCCAAACGCTTCGGCCCGGGCGGACCGCCCGTCCTCGCGCCCCTCGATCTCTCCATCCAGACCGGCGATTTCGTCTCCATCCTCGGCCCCTCCGGCTGCGGCAAATCCACCCTTCTCCGCCTCCTCTCCGGCCTGGCCGAGCCCACCTCCGGCGCCATATCCATCGACGGCCACGCCCCCGGCGGAAGCGACGACCTCGCCTACGTTTTCCAAGACCCCACCCTCCTTCCCTGGCTCAACGTCTCCGCCAACGTCGAGACCCTCCTGCGCCTGCGCCACGTTCCTTCCGCCAAACGCGCCCGCCGCCGCGACGCCGCCCTCGAACTCGTCGGCCTTGCCACCCGCGCCCGCGCCTACCCGCGCCAGCTCTCGGGCGGCCAACGCATGCGCGTCTCCCTCGCCCGCGCCCTCGCCCTCGAACCCCGCGTCCTCCTCCTCGACGAACCCTTCGGCGCGCTCGACGAGATGACCCGCGACCGCCTAGGCGAAGAACTCCTCTCCATCCACGACCGCCAACGCTGGACCGCCCTCTTCGTGACCCATTCCGTCGCCGAGGCCGTTTTTCTCTCCACCCGCGTCATCATCCTCGCCGCCCACCCCGGCCGCATCGCCCAAGATATCGCCATCGACCTCCCGTATCCAAGAAACCACGACACCCGCCGCGCCCCCGGTTACCTGCGCCAGGTCGCCGAAGTCTCCGCCCGCCTCCGCGCCATGGACCCCGAAAGTGGCATGGGCATCTTGCCCATTGTCCCATCCCGTGGCGCGGGCATCCTGCCCGTGAT
The DNA here is from genome assembly GCA_036770725.1 of Opitutaceae bacterium. Taxonomy (GTDB): domain Bacteria; phylum Verrucomicrobiota; class Verrucomicrobiia; order Opitutales; family Opitutaceae; genus IMCC26134_A. The sequence continues at coordinate 13,928 of DAIPIP010000019.1, read as the reverse complement.
CCCCCCTTCCGCCCCATGAACCCGCGCCTCCTCCGCTGGCTCCTCCCGCTCGTATTTGCCGCCCTGCTCGTCATCGGCTGGCAAGCCCTGCACCACTCCCTCGATCCATCGCGCCGCTTTCTTCTGCCCGATCTCCCCCGCATCTTCACCGCCTTACACGATCACGGCCCCGCCCTCCTCTACGCCACGCGCTACACCGCCCTGACCGCCCTCGGTGGCTTTGCTCTCGCCGCCCTTGTCGCCATCGGCTCCTCGCTGCTCCTGGCCTTGTCCCCCCTCCTGCGCATCACGCTCTACCCCTACCTCATGGCCCTGCAAATGGTGCCCGTCATCATCGTTGCGCCCATCCTCATCCTCTGGGTCGGACCCGGCGCACCCAGCGTCATCATCGTCACCTTTCTCATCTCGTTTTTCCCCCTCGTGGTAAACACCACCCAAGGCCTTCTCTCCGTCGATCGCGCTCAAGTTGACCTCTTCCGCATGGGCCGCGCCTCGCGCTGGCAGGAACTTTTTCTCCTCCGCACGCCCGCCGCGCTGCCCTATTTTTTCACCGGCCTGCGCATCTCCGCCATCCTCGCGCCCATCGGTGCGCTCACCGCCGACTACCTCGTCGGCAGCACCACTGGCGGCAAATCCGGCCTGGGCATCACCGCCCTTCTCTTCAGTTCCCGCAATGAGATCCCCGCCCTCTATGCCACCGCCCTCCTCGGCGCCACCCTCGGCTTCGTTCTGGTCTCCGCCGTCGCCATACTCTCTCGGCTAGCCCTGCACCACTGGCACGACAGCTATACCCCGAGCGATTCGGACAAGTAAGCCCCTTACCCGGCCCGTTAAGGAGAACGAAAGTTCCCGTCTGTCTCAAAAAATCTACAAATCCCTATAAACTTGGATTCCGCGGTTAGCCTCAACAGAAGAAGCTGCATCTTAAACCGCAAAAAATGCGCTAAATATCGCTAAATCAAACTCTGTAAACCATCTAATGATCCCCGCCGGGCTTTCACCTGCGGGGAAAAGATGATTTCATTCGAAACAAGTGTCGTATTTTCTGACTAAGGCCGTGTCTTGGCGAAACTAAGCGGTTATTTATCTGCGGTTTTAGGATAAATCAAAGAACCCAAACCAATGTCCGTTCTCCAAAACACGTCCAACCCGCTCGCTGTAATTCGACCAATCTTTCGTCCATTTACACCGCAAACACAAATGACACGAATAAGAGCGCTATTGTTCAGGTCACACGGCTAAATTTCTGCGACATGTCCGCCTCCACACGGCCAATGCATTCACAATACAACTTCTGCGACAGCATATAAGATGCAAAGCCTGTCTTGCCGGGGTAATTGGTATAAGCCCCAAAAAGCAAACGGCCGATCCATAGGGATCGGCCGTTACTAATAGAATATTATCCTTTGCTGGCACTGAATGCCATCACCGACACCCCAACTTTTCAGCGGCGCCGACGCAAGAATCCAGCAAACCCGAGGGCAAAAAATGCCGCGAGCGCTCCGGTGGAAGCAGGCTCCGGAATGATAAGCGGATTTAGCGGATTGTTATCAAACGAATCGTCGCTCAAGCCGAAAAATTTAACGTCTGCGTTGCCGTTGTTATCTATCCGGAACCCATACACGACTTGGTCTTGTTCAGCGATTTCTGTGCCTGTAAAAATCTGCGACACCTCTACGACCGTTAAAGCAATCGGCTGAGTGCTTTGATAATTGGACAACGCGTAACCAGTATTCCAATCATAGCGCGTCAAGATATCTCCATTAACTTCAGGGTTTTCGTCCGTGTTACCTCCGAAAACGAGAGTATTCGACCCGGCGATAACATTTCCATCCGCACCAAGCGCATTGACCTTGAAATGAGTGTTTCCGTTTCGCTCCTGTATCAAAAAGGCATCCGTTGACTCAAAAGCCCGGACGAAAAGCAGATCAAAATCAAACGCGGCTGCCGGCGTCGTATTGCTGCCGTCGTAGTAAATATATTCCAAAATATTATTATTCTGGGTGGATGCCGCCAAGCGGGAATCGAACGCCGCTTTTCCCGCGCTCACCGGGGTAAGCCCGGTGTGGTCCACAATACCAATGCCAGACTGAGCGACTTGAATGCTCGACTGGCCAAGAACCCCGTTGGCATCCCGTATCTGCGCGCCGGCAAAGTTAAAGATATCCAGCGTGCGCGTGGCGGTTTTAACGCCTGTAACAAACACCGGCTGGCTCTGCTGCGATACGCTCACCGCTTCACTGGTTTGAGTGACCGGATTGCCGTTTATGAGATACGTGACCTCAGTGATAGGAAGATACCGGTCACTGTAGGCCGGGCTGATCACGCGTGTGGCCGCGCTTGCAGCCAAGGGAAGCGCCACCAGCGCCAGAACACCGGCAAACCGGTTTAGAGACGGCGCGAGGCTCAAGGAAGCGAGAGATTGGTCTAAATGGCTCATATAGGTTATTCACCCTACACTCCCCACAAGGTAAACAATTCGTCAAGAGCAGAAATTCGAACCATAAGCCCGACCAACCGACACCTTTCGAAGGCAAGTCCAGATTCCCCCGGAACAGCAGTGTTAACAACCGGCAGGCATCGATCAAAAGTCCTGACCTCTGAAATCGCCGTCCTTCTTTATCCGCCGCTTTGCAACTCAACTCAGATGGAGTTTCGATCAAATTATGGTCCAACATGTCTTCGTCACCTCCCCTCGCATCCCTCCCCTCGCCATCGCTCTTTTGACCGCGCTGGCTCTCGCCGGCTGTTCCAAACCGGCCTCGTCCGACTCCACTGCGCCCTCCGCCGACGGCTCACCCGCCCTCACTAAAATCACCGTCCAGCTCGACTGGGTCCCCGAGCCCGAACACGGCGGACTCTTCCAAGCCCAGGCCAAAGGCTGGTTCCGCGAGGCTGGCCTCGATGTTGTCCTCGTCCCCGGCGGCCCCAACGCCCTCGTCAACCAGCGCGTCGGCACCGGTCAGGCCGACATCGGCCAGGGCGAAAGCGTCACCACCCTGCTCGACGTCCACAAAGGCCTGCCACTCCTCCAAGTCGCCGCCGTCTTCCAAAACGACCCCTCCGTCTTCCTCCTCCACGCCGAAAACCCTGTGCGTGATTTCAGAGACCTGAACGGCCGCAAAATCATGGCCCGCCCGGCATGGATCTTCCTCGATTTCCTTCGCCAAAAATACGCCATCGATTTTACCGTCATCCCCTTCAATTTTTCCGTCGCCAACTTCATCGCCGACAAGGAATTCATCCAGCAGGGCTACTACATCGCCGAGCCCTTCTTCATCACCCAAGGCGGCGCACCCGCCCCTCGCTACCTCTACGCCTGGGACGCCGGCTACGACTCCTACGCCGTGCTCATCGCCAACAAAACCTGGGCGCAAAAAAACCCCGACGCCCTCCGCGCCTTCCTCGAAATCTACATCCGCGGCTGGGACGACTACCTCCACGGCGACCCCACCCCCGCCCACGAAGCCATGAAGGCCGCCAACGACAAAAACACCGACGCCTTCCTCGCCTTCTCCCGCCAGATGATCATCGACGAAAAACTCGTCGTCGGCCGCGACGCCACCGACTCCTCCCGCATCGGCCGCCTCGACCCCGCCCGCTACGCCACCCAACTCAAAATCGTCGAAGACCTAAAACTCCTCCCCCCCGGCGCCCTCACCGTCCCCGACGTCATGACCACCGAATACCTGCCCGAATAAAAATCGTTCTCCGCTCCCTCTCCGTGCCCTCCGTGGTTAAACTCTCTACCGTCCTCCCCTGCCGCGGCCTCGCCCTCGATCTCTCCGCGCCGCGGATCATCGGCATAGTCAACACCACGCCCGACTCCTTCCACGCCGACACCCGCCAACCCACCCTCGACTCCGCCCTCGCCCACGCCCGCCGTCTCGTCGCCGAAGGCGCAGACCTCCTCGACATCGGCGGCCAATCCACCCGCCCCGGCTACGCCGAGATCCCCGATGCCGAAGAAATCGCCCGCACCGCGCCCCTCCTCCGCGCCCTCGCCGCCGAATTTCCCACCCTCCCGCTCTCGATCGACACCTACAAACCCGCCGTCGCCGCCGCCGCCCTCGAAGCCGGCGCGCACATCCTGAACGACATCCACGGACTGCAAGGCCCCGGCGGCCCCGCCCTCGCCCGCCTCGCCGCCGAGTCCGGCGCAGCCCTCGTCGTCATGCACAACGATTCCGTCCTGCGCGAAGCGCCCGCCGACTCCGACCCCCTCCCCGCCGTCCTCGCCTTCCTCCGCCGCTCGCTCGCCATCGCCGCCGCCGACGACGTGCCCGCCGACCGCATCGTCCTCGATCCCGGCATCGGCTTCGGCAAAACCCAGACGCAAAACGTCGCCCTCCTCCGCCATCTCGACGCCCTCCACGCGCTCGGCCGCCCCATCCTCCTCGGCGTCTCCCGCAAATCCGTTTTCGGCCACCTCGTCCCCGAACTCGCGACCCCCGCCGACCGCCTCGAAGCCACCCTGGCCGCCACCGCCCTAGCCGTCCGCCAAGGCATTCAGCTCCACCGCGTCCACGACGTCCTCCCCGCCCGCCGCGCCGCCCTCACCGCCGCCGCGCTCGCTTGACACCTCACCCCTTCGCCTCGCCTTCGCCCACCGCCACTCCATCCGCAGACCCCGCTGCGGTCGCGCCGCCGCCCCGGCCCACCAACGCCGCCAGCTGCTCCTGGATCGACAGAAAAAACTCCGGGCTCAGCTCCGCCGCCTGCACCTCGTGCAGCGTCTTCAACTTCGCGTGCTCGTAAATCTGCTTCGCGTTCACCCCGCCGCCCGAGCGGCCCTTCGGCCTCAGCACGCGCTTCCGCTCCAGCATGATCGCCAGCACCTGCAACAGCCGCTCGTTCTCCACCGAGCGCTCGTTCGCCGGATCGCTCAGCGCCAAAAACAAACTCTCCGCCGTCAGCTTCAAATTGCGTTCGGGATTGTCCGCCGTCTTCCGCACCTTGAACACCTGGGCCCAACGGCACGCCACCGTGCCGTTGGTCGTGAAACCCGCGAGTTCAGACTCCAGCACATCCGCGCGCGTGATCGCCTCCGCCGCCAGCGCCGCCTCCTTGCCCGTCAATCCCTCCGGCACCGCTCCGCGCACCAAAAAACTCACCACCCGGTCGCCCTCCACGAAGTCCCGACCGGACACATGACAACGCGGCGAAAGAGATTGCAGGGTAAGTTCCATAAACGACGGGCTTTCTTGTTTACCCCCGCCTCCCGGCGACGCTAGCACTTTTCCACACAGCACGCATGAACGGTCGCATCATCGCCATCGGCGACATCCACGGGTGTCACCTCGAATTCGCCGAACTTCTCGACCGCCTCGCCCTCGTTCCCGAAGACCGCCTCATCCTGCTCGGCGACCTTGTCAACCGCGGCCCCGACAGCGCCCGCGTCATCGACCTCGCCATCCAGCACCGCGCCCTCTCGCTTCTCGGCAACCACGAGGCCCGCCTCCTCGCCTACCGCCGCACCGGTGAACGCGCCCCGCTCAAGGACGACGACGAAAAAACCTGCGCCGCCCTCCAGCCCCATCACTGGGCCTACCTGGAGGCCATGCCCCTCACCCACGAAATCCCCGAGCTAAACATCGTCTTCGTCCACGGCGGCTTCCTGCCCTCGGAACCCTGGCAAAAACAACCCGCCAACATCGTCACCCGTATCCAAGTAATCGATACTGATGGACGCGCCCGCAAACGCGCCGAGTGCCCCGGTGGCATCCTGTGGGCCGAACGCTGGTCCGGTCCGCCCTTCGTCGTTTACGGCCACACCCCGCGACCCGACATCTTTAAACTCAAGTGGTCCGTCGGCATCGACACCGCCTGCGTCATGGGCGGCCACCTCACCGCCTACATCCTCCCCGAACGCCGCTACGTGCAGGTAAAAGCCCGCCGCCGCTACTACGGCGACTGATACGCCACCTTCTCGCTCTCCATGTCTCGCTCCAAGAAATCCGTCTCCGCCGCCGCCCCCGAATCCGCCGCCCCTGGCGCCGCCCTCCTCGCCGTCGATCTGCAAGGCTCGCTCCTCGCCGCCCTCCCCGCGCCCGCCCGCCGCGCCCTGCTCTCCCGCGCCGCCCTCGCCCTCGCCGCCGCCAAGGCCCTCCACATCCCGGTCCTCTTCTCCGAACAAGCCCCCGCCAAACTCGGCCCCACCGCGCCCACCTTGCGCAAACTCGCGCCCGCCGCCCCCGTTTTCGCCAAGACCACGTTCTCCGCTCTCGCCGACGAACCCCTGCTCGCCGCCCTCCGCGATCAACACATCGAGCACCTCCTCCTCATCGGGCTCGAAACCCCCATCTGCATTTACCAAACCGCCCTCGGCGCGCTCGCCGAAGGCTTCCAGGTCACCGTCCTCAGCGACGCCGTCTCCTCCCGCCGCGCCGACGACCACGCCGCCACCCTCGCCGCCCTCCGCCACGCCGGCGTCCACGTCCTACCCATCGAAACCGTCCTCTACGCCCTCCTCCACGACGCCGGCCACCCGCTCTTCAAAACCATCACGAGCCTAGTCAAAACCCACGCCTAAGCTCCGCCTCTCACCAACTCTACTAGCTCTACCAGCTTACCAGCTCTATTAGCTTCATCAAAATGTCCGACACGCCTCCGCTCCTCACCGTTCGCGAACTCAAGTCGCCCGACCTCAACTCCGGCGCGCCCTTCGCCGCCGTGCTCGTGGTGAAAAAGCTCCAGGTAAAAACCGCCTCAAACGGAAACCCTTTCCTCTCCCTCGAACTCGGCGACCGCGGCGGCAGTTTTTCCTGCACCATCTTCGGCGACAGCCCCCTCTGCGACCCGGTCAAAACCGCCGGCGAAGGCGCAGTGCTCCGCATCGAAGGCCGCTCCGATTCCTTCCAGGGCCGCTTCTCCCCCAAGCTCTTCAAGGCCGTCGCCCTCACCGAGGAAGAACTCGCCGCCGAACCCGCCCTCATCGACTCCCTCGTCGAGCTCCCGCCCGAAAACGGCGACGAGCTGTGGGCTGAATTCCAGACCTTCATCGACTCCATCAAACACGACGAACTCCGCATGACCTTGCGCGGCGCCTTCGAGGAAATCGGCGAAAACTTCCGCTACGCCCCCGCCGCCGTCGCCATGCATCACGCCTACCGCCACGGCCTCCTGGAACACACCATCCACATGGCCCGCGCCTGCCGCGCCCTCCTCCCGCTCTACCCCGAGGTGGACGCCGACCTCGCCATGGCCGGCATCCTCCTGCACGACACCGGCAAGACCATAGAATACCAGGGCACGCTCGCCACCAAACGCAGCCGCCGCGGCATCCTCCAAGGCCACGTCGTCCTCGGCTACCAGATCGCCCGCAAGCACGGCATGAAGGCCCGCCTCGACGCCGACCGCCTCGAACGCCTCGAGCACATCATCCTCAGCCACCAAGGCGAACCCGAGTGGGGCGCCGCCATCTACGCCGCCACGCCAGAGGCCGTGTTCGTGAGCATGATCGACAACCTCGACGCCAAGATGGGCATGGTCCAGCGCGCCCTCCGCCAAGCCGACGCCGCCACCGAATTCTCCGAACGTCTCCCCGGTCTCAACACTTCTCTCCTCACCCGCCCCATCGGCGAGTGAGAGAAACCTCTTCAGGTAGGGACGGACCGCCGGGCCATCCGCTCCGTATCACGCGATACTCGCCTCGAACGCGTCCCCTTTCACACCGCCTATCCGCGCCTGTAATCTTCCACCGCCGTCACCACCCCGCCGGCGAAAATCACGCGCAACTCGATCTCCGGCGCGCGACCGCCCGAGCTCACGCCCACGCCGCCGCCGAGACCGCCGCTGCCGCCGCCTATGCCGAGACCGACGCCAAGCCCGGACGCGCGCCGCTCATAGGTCCACACCTTTTCCAGCCCCGAAGCGCTCGTGCGCTTGCCCACCCGATCCGGTTTCCCGCGCGCCAAGGTCACCTGCAATTGCGTAAACCCCACCGCGACATCGCCCGCCCTGATCTGCTCCTGCACCTCCGTCGGCATCGCCTCGAAGGCCGCCTGCTCCTTCTTGATCCGCGAATCCGGACTGGAAGCGCACCCTCCCAGCGCGAAAACCGTCGTTAATCCGAGCAATGCTACCACCCCGAGTCGTGCGTGTGTTTTCATAAAGTAACCAGCTTATCTTTGAATCCCTTTGGCGCACCTCGGTTCCCTTCTTTTTCGTGTCCATCCGCCAAATTCACAGGCAATAAACGTCTTCTTTCCCACCCAACATGTCCGTCTCACCTACCACGATCGCCATCGGCTCCGACCACGCCGGCTTTAAATACAAGGAGGCCATCAAGGCCATGCTCCTCGCCGAGGGCCACACCGTGAAAGACTTTGGCACATACTCCGACGCCTCCTGCGACTACCCCGACTGGATCCGCCCCACCGCCGAGGCCGTCGCCCGCGGCGAATTCCAATTCGGCATAGTGCTCGGTGGCTCCGGCAATGGCGAGGCCATCGTCGCAAACAAGGTCAAAGGCATCCGCTGCGGCCTCTGCTGGAACGAACAGGTCGCCATCTGGAATCGCTCCCACAACGACGCCAACGTGCTCTCCCTCGGCGAGCGCACAGTCACCGTCGAAGAAGCGCTCCAAATCGTGCGCACCTGGCTCTCCACCCCCTTCGAAGGCGGCCGTCACCTCCCGCGTATCCAAAAAATCGAGACGGCCTGACCAGCCGCTTCACCGTCTCCGCCCGGAGGGCGGGGCTCCGTCCCCGCCGCCCGTTTTCCCGCATCCTCCGTCCTCCCATGTCCGCCGACGCACTCGTCCGTTTCCAAGCCCTGCTCGCCGACTCCGCCACTCATGGCACGCTCGTGAAGCTCACGCTCGGCAAACCCCGCCCCGGCGCGGCCGACCCCGCCCTGCGCAACGTCTTCGTGCGCCCCGTCGCGCTCAAAACCGGCCCGCACCTCACCTTCGTCTTCCGGCACGCCACCCGCGACGTCACCAAAAACCTCCCGCCCGCCGAGGCCGTCGCCGCCATCGCGCAACTGCTCAGCGCCGACTTCCTCGACGCCCACCTTTTCACCCCCCTCCAGACCGCGCAGCTCGAGCAATCCGCCGACTCCGCACGCCCCGCCCGCCTGCGCGTCAAGACCGCCGACTCCGCGCCGTCCATCCCGCCCGCCACCCACGACCGCGCCAAGAACCGCGTCCTCGCCCCCGACTCCCCCTGGCTGCGCGCCCTCGGCGTCACCAACGACCGCGGCCAGCCGCGCGAGGGCATGGCGCATAAATTCCGCCAGATAGAAAAGTTCGCCGAACTCCTGCAATCCCTGCTCGCCGAGGCCGGCCTCGATGCGGGCAACTCTACCGAAACGCCCACCCCCCCCGCCCTGCGAATCGCCGACATGGGCGCGGGCAAAGGCTACCTCACCTTCGCCCTCGCCGCCTTGCTCGGCCCGCGCGCCCGCATCACCGGCATCGAGCGCCGCGCCGACCTCGTCGCCACCTGCAACCGCGTCGCCGCCGAATGCGGCTTCGCCGCCCATCTAAATTTCCGCCAGGGCGACATCCCAGCCTCGCCCGAGGCCGCGCGCGCCTCGCTCGGCCAGCTCGACGTCCTCATCGCCCTGCACGCCTGCGACACCGCGACCGACGACGCCCTCGCCGCCGGCCACGCCGCCGGCGCGCGCCTGCTCGTCGTCTCCCCCTGCTGCCAGAAGGAACTGCGCGCCCAGCTCACCGCGCCCGCTGTATTGGCCGACGCACTACGCCACGGGATTTTCCAGGAGCGCCAGGCCGAGTTCGTCACCGACGCGCTCCGAGCCCAACTCCTCGAAGCCGCCGGCTACCGCTCCAAGGTTTTCGAGTTCATCTCCACCGAGCACACCGCCAAAAACCTCATGATCGCCGCCACCCGCCACCGCGAGACGGTCGCGCCCGCCGCGCTCGCCCGCACGCGCGATTTCGCCGCCTTCTACGGCATCCGCGAACAACGCCTGGCTCGTCACCTCGGCTTCGAACTCTCAGCCTGAGTGCTGCTCCCGGCTTTCGCCGCGCCTACCGCCGGACGCGTGCCAAAAACGCGGCGGTGTTGTCCGTCGCACGCTCCAACCGCCGCGTCAGATCGGCCCGCGCCCGCAACTGCTCCGGGATGCTTGTCTCCCAATACTCGCTGGTGCGGAAAAAATTATAGTAGTCGCCGCTGTTGAGTTCCTTAACCCCCGAAGCCGCGACCGACCGCAGACCGTGGAAAAACTCCTGCACCACTTGTCCGGTCGCGATCGGCGAGGTGCCCATGCGGTTGTAGCGCTCCTCGAAACGCTCGACCAACGGCCGTATGCGCGGATTGCGCGAAGCCTCCCGAAAACGCCCATACATCGCGTAATAAATCGCCTCCGAATCCTCCTCGAACTCCGCGATCCGTTTCGCCTGATCACGCCAGCGCTCCAAATTGATCGTCTCCCATCCCTCGACTCCGTCGATGCGAAAACCAAACCAGCGCTGCTCCGTCTTTTTCTCCTTCGAATCAGCCTCCTGCGCGGCCGCCGGTCCGTCCAACTCGTCCAACTCGCGCCTCTGCGAATAACTCGCCACCCCCACCACCTCGCCCGTTTCCACATGCAAGATCGGGCTCCCGCTGTTCCCCGGCTGGAAAGGCGCGTCCACCTCCACCCGGTTGGGCCCCATGCCGCGCACCGTGCCCGAGACCTGCGTCGCCACTCCGCCGCCGCGCCGGTTGCCCACCACCGCGACCTTGTCTCCCAATTTCACCGAGCGGATCGGGTCCTCCGTCAGCTTTAACGCCGGCACCGTGTTCTCCCCCTCGATCCGCAAGATCGCGATATCCCGCCCCATCGCGCCAAACATTCCCGAAACCGGAACGCTCACACCGCGCACCGTGGTCACGGTGATCTTCTCGTTGCCCCCGATCACATGCAGATTCGTCACCACGAAATCCACCCCGCGCAGCCGCGCCACAAACCCCGTGCCCACCCCGCCGTCGCCCTCGACCATCACGATTGATTCCATCTGCTCGGAACTGAGCAACTGCGCTTCCGCCGCCGCCGCGGGCACGGCCGCCGCTTCACCCGCGCCCGGACTTGATCGCAACGAAGGACCGAACACGGGCAACTCCGGCTCCGCCGCCGCCCCGCCCTGCCCCGCCGCATCCCCGCCCGCCGCCGTCGATGCGATCAAACCCGCCGCATCGCCAAACTTCGCCGCCGCCGCGATGCCGGGCCGCGCCAACGCCCACCCCGCCTCCAAATCAAAATCCTCCGCTCCCCGCCCTCGCGCGAAGTCGTAGCTGTAAACTGTTTCGCGAATCTGCCGTGCCCCGTTCGCCGCCGCCGCCGTTTCCAGCGCCCGCATCATCCAACCCAAGTCCTCGTCCAGCCAGAGCACGACCGCGCGCGACCCGCGCGTCGCCTGGATGCGCACCAAAGCCAGGCCCCCGGTATTCTCGCGTCCCGCCACCACCGCGTTCTCCAACCCGAAAGCATCCGCCCCCGTCTCGCCCCGATTCACGAACATCGCCGCGAACAACGCGTCTTCCCGCGCGAAAGCCCCCAGCCTCTCGGTGACTTCCTGGCGGAAGAGAACCAGCGGCAACGGCGAACTCTCCGGCGCCTTGGTCTGCGGATTCAGCACCCACATCACCCCGTCCCCCGCACCCCTCTTGCCAAACGCCAGCGTCCGTTCCTGCACCAGCCGCCCGCCGAGATCGCGTTCCCGCTGGCTAATGATGCGCCAGTCGTCCGGCAGCCCGCGCGTGAGCACCACCCGTTGATAAACCGAAGCGACCATTCGCCCGGCCGCCGAGGGATCGTTCCCGTCGGGCGCGATTCGCAGCTCCCGAACATGAGCCGTCGCCTCCAAACCCGCCACGTCCGCGCACAACACATGCGCCCGCGCCAGCAACGCCTCCGCCTCCCCGTCCATCTGCGCAAACAAACCCGGCCCCACGCCCAGGACCAAGCCCGCCCCAGCCAAACACCAACGACGAAACATCGACATGCCCCCAAACACACAAAAACTCGCCCGGCGGTAAATGCCATAAGCAGCCCCTCCCTCTTTTCCAAAACCACTCGCCTCGCTCCCCCCGCCCCCATGCCCGACACCGACCGCCTCGACTGGCCCTCCCTCGACCGCCTTCGCGGCCGCTTTCTCGCCCGCGACGCCGCCACCACCGGCCCGTATTGGAAAAACCACGACACCCTCGCCGCCTACGACGCCACCTACGCCGAACGCATCGGCTGGAAATGGGACACCCTTCTCCGCGAACTCCGCCTGCGCGCTTGGGCCCCGTCCCCCGCCACCACCCTCCTCGATTTCGGCTGCGGATCCGGTGTCGCCGGTCGCCGCGTGCTCGCCGAATTCGGCGCAAACCGCTTCGCCGCCCTCGCCCTCGCCGACCACAGCCCCGAGGCCGTCGCCTTCGCCGCCGAGCGCGCGCGCGCCGCCTTCCCCGGCTTAAAAATCCAGACCACGCCCATCCCGCCCGAACCCTACACCCTCGTGGTCAGCCACGTGCTAAACGAACTCACCGCAGAAGCCCGCGCCGAGTTGCTCGCCCTCGCCGCCCGCGCCGCCTGCGTGATCTGGGTCGAGCCCGGCACCCACGCCGACAGCCGCGCCCTCGCCGCCGCGCGCGATGACCTCCGCTCCGCCGGCCACCGCATCGTCGCCCCCTGCACCCACCGCGAAAACTGCCCGCTCTTCCGCGAAACCAACACCCGCGATTGGTGCCACTTTTTCGCCGAGCCCCCGCCCGGCGTGCAAAACGATCCGTCCTGGGTCCGCTTCGCCCAACGCGCCGGCGTCGATCTGCGCAGCCAGGCCTACAGCTGCCTCGTGCTCGACCGCGTCCCCGAACCCGCCGTGCCCGCCGGCTCCGCCCGCCTGCTCGGCCGCCCGGAAGTTTTTAAACCCTACGCCCGCTTCCTCGCCTGCGAGAGCGACGACCTGCACTGGCTCGAACTCCCCAAACGCGTGGACCCGGCCCTGGTCAAACGCCTCGACCGCGATCCGCCCGTGCCCCTCTACCGCCTGCAACACGACGGCAAACGCGTCTCCTCCGCCGAACCTTTGGAGTGCGGCGGCTTATCTTTGGAGTGCGGCGGCTTGACGCCGCTTTCGACGGCGAGGCTCGACTCGCCGCCCCCGTCTCCGCCGCAAGCGCGTCAAGCCGCGCCCGACCAAAGCGGCGTCAAGCCGCCGCACTCCAGAGACTGGCCGCACTCCCCGATCCATCGCCTGTCCGAAACAGGCACCTACATGGTCACGGCCGGCACGCTTCACAAAACCCCGCTACTCTCGACTCCCGCACATCTCGACATCGTGCGCGACCACCTGTTCGCCATCGCCGAGGAATACGGCTGGCGGCTCCAAGCTTGGGCCATCCTAAGCAATCATTATCACTTCATCGCGCATTCGCCGACAGAAGCCTCGACCCTCGCCCGCCTCGTTTCCAAACTGCACACCCTAAGCGCCAAGGCGCTAAACCAACTGGACAACACTCCGGGACGCAAGGTGTGGTTCCAGTATTGGGACACGCGCATCACCTTCGAAACTTCGCTCTTCGCGCGGCTGCATTACGTGCACACCAACCCATCGCACCACGGTGTCGCCAACGACCCCACCGCCTACCCCTGGTGTTCCGCCGCGTGGTTTGCCCGCCATGCCGAGCCGTCCTTTCAAGCCACCTTGGCCTCCTTCAAAACCGACCAAGTCACCGTGCCCGACGACTTCTGATTTGGAGAGCGGCTCCGTCTTTGGACTGCGGCGGCTTGACGCCGCTCTAGACGGCGAGGCTCGACTCGCCGCCCCCGTCCGTCTACGCAGCCGGCGCGTCAAGCCGCGCCAAAAAAAGCGGCGGCTTGACGCCACACTCCAAAACTCAACCGCACACCAAAGACCGGCCCCTCATCAAACCCCGGGAGGTCCAGATAGATCCTGACCCAGGAGAGGGTCGAGGAAGACGGGCGGA
>DAIPIP010000164.1:0-6098 GCA_036770725.1 Opitutaceae bacterium | reverse complement strand
GAACCTTAAAAAAGAACCTAAACTTCCTCCCAACATGCACATCCTAACTCGCACCCTCCGCACCGACGCCGCCTCCGCCGCGCCTCTCGTCCTTCGCATCGCCCTCGCCGCCGTCTTCATCGGCCACGGCGCCCAAAAACTCTTCGGCTGGTGGGGCGGCGGCGGCTTCCAAGCCACCGCCAACTACTTCCAGTCCAATCTCGGCCTCTCCCCCGGCTGGCTCCACGCCTCCCTCGCCGGCGGCGGCCAGTTCCTCGGCGGCATCCTTCTCCTCCTCGGCCTCGCCACCCGCCTCGCCGCCGCACAACTCGCCGTCATCATGGCCGTCGCCATCTGGACCGCCCACCGCTCCGCCTTTTTCCTCTCCAACAACGGCATGGAATTCGCCCTCGTTCTCCTCCTCGTCGCCGTCTCCCTCGTCCTCACCGGCGGCGGAGCCCTCTCCATCGACGCCCACCTCTCCAAACCCTCCAAGATAAACCCGCACAAGTGACCCCGACCTCCCGCGCCCTTCGGGGCGCTTTCTTAAAACTAATCGTTCGACATCGAATAAACAACATGAACCTCCTCGGCATTCACCACATCACCGCCATGGCCGGCGACCCCGCGCCCAACGTAGCCTTCTACACCCGCGTCCTCGGCCTTCGCCTCATCAAGCGCACCGTCAATTTCGACGACCCTTCCGCCTACCATCTCTATTTCGCCGACCACCTCGGCACCCCCGGCTCCGTGCTCACGTTTTTCTACTGGGCCGGTCAACCCCGCGGCCGCGTCGGCCCCGGCCAGGCCACCGCCACCACCTGGTCCGTCCCCGCCGCCTCGCTCGACTTCTGGCGCGCCCGTCTCGCCGCCCAAAACGTCGCCGCCACCGAGACCACCCGCTTCGGCGAACCCGTGCTCGCCTTTGCCGATCCCGATGGCCTTCGCCTCGAAATCATCGCCACCTCCGAGCCCGATACCCGCCCGCCCCACCCGCACCCCGAAATTCCCTTGGCCCACAGCCTGCGCGGCTTCCACTCCACCACCCTCACCCACGCCGACTCCGCTCGCACCGCGCGCCTCTTCACCACTCACATGGGCCTGCGCGAGGTCGCCCGCGAAGCCGACCGCGTGCGCTACGCCCTCGGCGTCGGCGGCCCCGGAGCCTACGTCGATCTTGTCGCCGCCCCCGACGCACCTCGCGGCCAGCTCGGTGCCGGCACTGTCCACCACGTCGCCTTCCGCGTCGCCGACGACCAGGCCGAGCTCGACGCCCAAAACGAATGGCGCGCCGCCGGCCTCAACGTCAGCCCGCAGATCGACCGCAATTATTTCCACTCCATCTACGCCCGCGAACCCGGCGGCGTCCTCTTCGAGATCGCCACCGACACCCCGGGTTTCGCCATCGACGAGCCCGTCGCCTCCCTCGGCACCACCCTCAAACTCCCCGCCCAATACGAACCCCACCGCGCCGAAATCGAAGCCCACCTCCAACCCCTCCCCGACACACCATGAACACCTCCCTTATCCAGTCCTGGCCCCACCTTCACCGCCCCGCCACCCGCGCCGGCTCCCCCGCTCTCATCCTCCTCCACGGCACCGGCGGCGCCGAGCGCGACCTCCTCGGCCTCGCCGACCGCATCGCTCCCGGCGCCGCTCTCCTCGCCCCGCGCGGTCGCGTCTCCGAAAATGGTGCTGATCGCTTCTTCGCCCGCCTCGCCGAGGGAGTATTCGATCCCGCCGCGGTCTCCGCCCGCACCCGCGAACTCGCCGCCTTCGTGTCCGCCGCCGCCGCGCACTACCGCCTGCCCGCCCTCACCGCCGTCGGCTTCTCCAACGGAGCCAACGTCGCCGCCACCCTCCTCCAGCTCACGCCCGAAGCCCCTCTCGCCTCCGCCATCCTGCTCCGCCCCATGGTCGTGCTCGATCAACCCGCCGCGCCCGCCTCCCTCGTCGGTCGCCGCGTGCTCCTGCTCAACGGCGACCACGATCCCCTCGTCCCGCTCGACCACCCGCCCCGCCTCGCCGCCCACCTCCAAACCGGCGGCGCTCAAGTCGAGACACGCCTCCTGCCCGCCGCGCACGGCCTGGTCCCCGATGACGTCGCCTCCGCATCCGCCTTCCTGACAAGGGCATCCCACCCGTGATCCGCGCTCCCCGGATTGGACTTTAACCGCCCCTTGGGTTTACCTCTCCACATCATGTCGCTCCCCTGCCGCCGCCTCGGTAAAACCGGTCTTCAAGTCAGCGCGCTGTCTTTCGGCGCATGGGTCACTTTCGGCAATCAAATCACCGACGACACCGCCCGCGAACTGCTCCACACCGCCTACGATGGCGGGGTGAATTTCTTCGACAACGCCGAAGGCTACGCCGACGGCCAGGCCGAGGTCGTCATGGGCCGCATCCTCAAAACCGCCGCCTGGCCGCGCGCCTCGTTCATCGTCTCCAGCAAAGTCTTTTTCGGCACCGCCTACAAAGGCGCCAACGGCCGCGGTCTCTCCCGCAAACACGTCGTCGAAGCCTGCCACGACGCCCTCCGCCGCCTCCAAGTCGAGCACCTCGATCTCTACTTCTGTCACCGCCCCGACCCCGACACGCCCATCCTCGAAACCTGCCGCGCGATGCACGACCTCGTCACCCAGGGCAAAGTTCTCTACTGGGGCACCAGCGAATGGAGCGCCGCCGAAATCACCGAAGCACGCCGCCTCTGCGCCGAGCGCGGCCTCCATGCCCCCGTGGTCGAGCAACCCCAATATAACCTCTTCCACCGCCGCCGCGTCGAAGAAGAGTATGCCTCGCTTTACGACTCCGGCGAGGGCCTCGGAACCACCATCTGGTCCCCCCTCGCCTCCGGTCTCATAACCGGCAAATACAACGACGGCATTCCCGCCGATTCCCGTCTCGCCGCCAAAGGCATGGAATGGCTTCGCGACATCGTCGCCCGCGACCAGACCACCAAACTCGCCGCCGTTCCCGCCCTCGCCGCCGTCGCCCGCGAACTCGACACCACCCTCCCCCGCCTCGCCATCGCGTGGTGCCTGGCCAACCCCCGCGTCAGCACCGTCATCCTTGGCGCTTCCCGCCCCGCCCAACTCCAGGAAAACCTCGCCGCCGCCGACCTTCTCCCCGCCCTCTCGCCCGAAATCCTTTCCCGGCTCGAAGCGATCTCCCGCCCGCTCGCCTCCTGACCGGTATGCACCCCACGTTTCAACTCGTCGAAGGCGACCAGGTCACTGGCCCCCACAGCCTCGCGGTCCTCCGCCAAAAAGCCGACATCCACGTCATCACTCCCGACACGCCCGCCCGCCCCGTCGCCCACCCTCCCGAACCCTGGCGCCCCATCCGCGACTGGCCCGAACTCCACGCCCTGCTCTTCGCCGCCAAAACCTCCGTTCACCTTCGCGACGCCCGCTTCCACTCCACCAACGCCCAGACCGACGCCGACTCCGACCCCATCGACGTCCAAGACATTCTGCGCGGCAACGCGGCCGCTCAAAAAACATCCGAACTCCGGGAAACCAACGCCACCCCCACCCCCGACCCCTACGCCCGCCGCCGCCGCCTCTTCGCCGTCACCGCCGCCTTGGTCGTCCTCCCTGCCGCCGCCATCTGCTTCCTTCTCCTGCCGGGCACCCAAGGCGTCATCACCGCCACCGCCGGCATCGTGCTCTCCGCGCTGGCCGTCATTTATTGGATCATGTTCCACGTCCTCGACCCGCGCTGACCCAAAGTGGCATGGGCATCCTGCCCATGTTCAGCATCGTGGCACGGGCGTCCCGCCCATGATCCCTTAAGCGCTCCCCGTTTCCATCCCGTCCCCGCGCCCCCACTCGCGGGCTTGCCCTGCCCCACTCCACCCCCACCGTTTCAGGCAGGCCAATGTCGAAATCCTTCCCTCCCGCGCCCCCCTGCCTCGCCAATCGCGATCTCCGCGCCGACGAGCTCAGCCCCACTCCCACGCCCGCCGCCCTGCTCCGCATCTATGCCTGGGCCGCCCTCTCCCGCCGCGTCGATAATCGCATCCTCGAACTCTTCCGCCAGGGCCTCATGAAGGGCACCGTCACCGGCGGCCAGGGCAACGAATCCCTCATCATCCCCCTCGCCCTTCTCGCCGACAAATCCATCGACGTCGTCTCCTTCACCCACCGCGACCTCGGCGGACACCTCATCTGGAGCGGACACCTCTGCGAACACCTCAACCAATACTTCGCCAACGCCGACAGCCCCACCCTCGCCCGCGAAGGCAACGTCCACCACGGCGACCCTGCGAACCGCTCCCTGCCGATGATCTCCCATCTCGGCGCCATGATCTCCAACGTCGCCGGCCGCACCGACGCCCAACGCCGCTCCGGCCTCCCCGCCGTCGGCTTCGCCCTCTTCGGCGACGGCGGCTCCTCCACCGGCGATATCCACGAGACCCTCAACCTCGCCGCCCTCCTCTCCCTGCCCGTCGTCTTCATTATCGAAAACAACGGACACGCCTACTCCACCCCCGTCTCCGAACAATACGCCCCCGAGGTCCAACTCTGGAAACGCGCCGCCGCCTACGGCATCGAAGGCCTCCGCATCGACACCCTCGCCGACCCCGTCGGCTCCGCCCAAACCCTCGCCGCCGCCCTCCAACGCGCCCGCGCCGAGAAACGTCCCATCCTCGTCGAGGCCATGGTCGCCCGCCTCCGAGGCCACGCCGCCTACGACACCTGCGACTACCTCACCCCCGAGCAAAACGCCGCCATCCAGGCCTCCGACCCTTTCCCCAAGTTCCGCGCCCAGCTCGCCGACGCCGGCCACGCCGCCGCCCTCGACGCCATCGACGCCGAACTCCACCCCTGGATCGAGGCCTGTATCCAAGTTTCCCTACAAGTCGCCCGCCCCTCCCCCGCCAGCCTCCCCGCCGACGCCTACGCCCCCGAATCCGCCCCCATCGCTTGGCAACCCACCGTCACCGCCGACGCCGACCACGCCGACAACATCACCTTCGCCCAGGCCCTCACCCACGCCCACGCCAAGATCCTCCGCGAACGCCCCGAAGCCGTCCTCATGGGCCAGGACATCGGCGTTTACGGCGGCGCCTTCAAGATCACCGAAGGCCTGCTCGCCGCCCACGGCCGCGCCCGCGTCTTCAACACCCCCCTCGCCGAGTCCGCCTGCACCGGCTACGCCATCGGCCTCGCCCTAGGCGGCTACCGCCCCATCGAGGAATTCCAGTTCGCCGACTTCTCCACCGAGGCCGTCACCCAGATCACCCTCAACGCCGCCACCTACCAATTCCGCTCCGGCGCCAAGGTCCCCCTGGTCTTCCGTCTCCCCTGCGGCGGCGGCCTCACCTTCGGCTCCTTTCACTCCCAGGAACTCGAGGTCCTCTTCCTCGGCATGCCCGGCATCAAGGCCCTCTACCCCAGCACCGCGCAAGACGCCTTCGACGCCCTCCTCGCCGCCTACGAGGACGACAACCCCGTCCTCCTCCTCGAACACAAGGGCCTCTACCGTCGCGGCAAACACTCCATCCGCTGGAACCCCGCCTACCGCGAGGTCTGGCAACCCCGCCTCGTCCGCCCCGGCGCGCACGCCACCCTCGTCACCTACGGCGAGATGACCCACCTCGCCTCCGAGGCCGCCGCGTATCTGGAAAACGAATACGAAAAATCCGTCGAGATCTGGGACCTCCGCGCCCTCTCCCCGCTCAAACTCGACGCCATCCGCGAATCCGTTTCCCGCACCCACCGCCTCTGCGTCCTGCACGAAGGTCGCCGCACCCACGGCTTCGGCGCCGAACTCGTCAGCCGCCTCACCGAGGAAAACTTCTTCGACCTCGAGGCCCCGCCCCTCCGCATCACCTCGCTCGACCTCCCCGTCCCCTTCGCCCCCGAGCTCGAGCACGCCTACCGCCCCACCCGCGACTCCATCATCGCCAAACTCGCCGCCTGGCTCGGCTGATCCATGTAGGGCGGGGTCGCCGCACCCCGCCGCTCCCGCTCTACCAGCTTACTAGCTTACCAGCTCTACCAGCTTACAAAAATGCACCACATCACCCCCGCCCGCTGGGCCGACATCAAGCTCTTTTCCATGGACGTCGATGGCATCCTCACCGACGGCACCATCCTTGTCTCCTCCGACGG
>DAIPIP010000163.1:0-6101 GCA_036770725.1 Opitutaceae bacterium | reverse complement strand
TGACGCCGCGGGCGTGGCCGTCCACGACGACGAGGTCCACCATTTCGTGTTGGGTAACGAGTTCGATCGCGCCGGCCCCGACTTGTTTGGAGAGGGCGGAATAGGCTCCGAGGAGGAGCTGTTGGCCGGTCTGGCCGCGGGCGTAGAAGGTGCGGGAGACCTGGGCGCCGCCGAAGGAGCGGTTGGCGAGGAGACCGCCGTATTCGCGGGCGAAGGGGACGCCTTGGGCGACGCATTGGTCGATGATGCTGACGGAGACCTCGGCGAGGCGGTGGACGTTGGCTTCGCGGGCGCGGTAGTCGCCGCCTTTTAGGGTATCGTAGAAAAGGCGGTGAACGCTGTCGCCGTCGTTTTGGTAGTTTTTGGCGGCGTTGATGCCGCCTTGGGCGGCGATGGAGTGGGCGCGGCGGGGCGAGTCGTGGAAGACGATGCACTTCACCTTGTAGCCGAGCTCGGAGAGGGTGGCGGCGGCGGACGCGCCGGCGAGTCCGGCGCCGACGATGACGACCTCGTATTTACGTTTGTTGGCGGGGTTGACCAACTTGAGGTTGGATTTGTAGGTGCGCCATTTTTCGGAAAGCGGGCCGGGGGGGACGTTGGAGTTTAGAGTGGCCATGACGGGTGAAGTGGTGGGTTAGCGGGAGGCGAGGAACCGGGCGGCGTAGGTGCCCTCGGCGGGTTTGGCGATGCCGGCGTAGATGGCTCCGGGAATGGCCAAGTTGCCCAGGAAGTAGGCGAGGGCGAGGAGTCCGACGATTTTGCGCAGGGAGGCGGACCAGGTGCCGTTGCGCAGGCCGAGCGTTTGAAAGAGGGAGTCCACGCCGTGCCAGAGGTGAACGGCGAGCAGGCCGGTGGCCAGGATGTAGAAACCGGCGACCAGCGGGCTGGCGAAGCCGATGAAGATCATGGAATACACGTCCTGGACGACGGTGCCGGCCTTGGCGAGGGGGATGCCGAATTCGCTCACGTCTTTGGAGAGGACGACTTCGGTGATGTTGCCCTTGTAGTAATCGGAGCCGGCGAGGCCGACGGTGAAGTGGAGGATGTGGTAGATGACGAAGGCGAAGACGACCAAGCCGGTGAGGCGCATGGTGCGCGAGGCGACGGAGGCGGCCAGCCACTTGTGGACGCCGTATTTCTCGGGGCCGCGGGCGGACTTGCTTTCGAGGGTGAGCGCTACGGCGGCCCAGACGTGAACGACGAGGGCGACGAGCAGAACGAGGCGGACGAGCCAGAGGGCGGGGCCGAGGCTTTGGAGGAAATGGGCGTAGCCGTTGATCTGATCGGGGTGGCCGAAAATCTGGAAGTTGCCCAGCAGGTGCCCGAAGGCGAAGCCGGTTAGAATGAGGCCGGTGATGGCCATCAGGAATTTTCGTCCGATGGAGGAACGGAACAGGTTTGCTAGGAGGCTCATCGCGTGTGGGTGCTGGAAGTGGTGTCGTGTAACGGCAAAGAGCGCGTGGTTAGCGCGTGGTCACGTGAGTCCTATCAAGAGAGGTGTGTTATTGTAAAGAAGACCCGCGTGAGCTGCCAAACGGGGCGGGCTCATATTAGTCGGCCTATCCGGGGCGAAAGCTGGTCAAATGCCGGACGGGGGGGCGCGAGGTCGCGCGGAGGGTTTTTGGCTTAGAGGCGCGAAGAGGCGGTCGGTCTTTATGGAGCGATGTCCGAGTGAACCGAGGGATTCGGATTTTGACGCGAGGAGGCGAAGGCGCGAAGGAACGGACCAAGGGTTCTCGCTGTTTTAGGCATTGCGATCAGGGCGCGACGGACCGCGTCAGCGTATTGGGACAATCCGCTCCACCTATCCGCGGAAAACGGCGAGGGACTATATGAAGATAATTAAGGACCGGTGGTTGAGGGCGATAGGGCGGGCCGCTCCGAGGTGTATCGGCAGGATGGATACGCGGATCGGGGGGGCGTGGAGGCGCACGAAAAAGCCCCGCCTAGGCGGGGCTTGGAAGGGGGTGCGCACGGGTGGGTGCGCAAGTCTTGGGCTCAGGCCGAGCGGGCGCGGCGGCGGGCGGCGGCGAAGCCAAGGATCGCGAGACCGGCAAGCGCGACGGTGGAGGAGGGCTCGGGGATCGCGGCAAAGCCGGGGGAGGCGATGTCTGTGCCGACCCCGCCAATGCCGTCACCGGGCGCCGTGACGGCACCGAAAAGACCGGCGGCACTTCTGCCTAGGGCATCACCAGTGATGGACCATGCAAAGGATCGGCCAGCATTCGGGGAAGATTGACTACCTGAATTTACGCTGGCGACTGCGGAATTGGTGTCATCGAAAATATAGAAAACTTCTCCTCCTGCTCCGAGACCCGCAAAGCCGCCCATGACGGTGGAGCTGAAAATGTAAACACCGGTGGTGGTTCGAACACCCGCTCCCACATAAGCAGCGTCCAAAGTGAAGCCCCAAGTATCAACCGCCCAGTCAGAAATATTCGCGTCGTTTTCGTCCACAACTAGCGCGAATTCGCCTGCGGCCAAGGTCACGTCTGGGAAGAGAAGTGTCCCGGCTAGATTTGACTCATCATCCCAAGACCAGCCGCCCAAGCTAACGGAGCCAGCTGAGCTGTTATAAATTTCGAACCAATCGCCGTTACCGGGGCCGCCGGGGTGAGTCGAATTCGACATCGCCTCGGTGATGATGATCTGGGCGCTGGCAGAGAAGGCGGAAGCGGCGAAGAAAGCGCCGGTGGTGAGTAGTTTGAGCGTGTTAGGTTTCATGATGGTTGTTTGGAACTTGAAAACTATGTTATCCCTATGTGTCGGGGGTGAGGAGGTGGGGTTACGTTTGGGTGAACTTGTAGGTAGGTGGGTTTAGGCGCTGTCTTCAAAATGAACCGACGCTCTGCTTACGCCCTATGGGTGAGAGGGAAACCAAGCCGGGCCGGTGTTGCCTTCGGCGGCACGACCCGCCGGGTCGCCTCCACCTCAGTCGCCTTGGCCGAGCTTGGTTTCCCTCTCACGGAGCATCGGCCTGTTTTGAAGACAGCGCTTGAGGGATCAACGCGCGGTGGACTAGTTCTCGGAGGCGGGCGGGGTCGGTGGCGGTGGTCTTGGCGACGAAGCCGCCGGAGTGGGTGAAATGAACGTCGGGCTCGGCGTCGATGCGGGTGAAGTTGAGGCGGGAGTCGTCGCGCACGCGGGTGAGGCCGTAGCCGCTGCTGCGGCGATCCGGGCACACGGTGGCGATGACCTTGCCGAGCAGGCCCGCGCTGGCGAGGTAGCGATCCACGCCGGCGGAGGGATCGTCGGGCAGGGGATCGGTGCGGGGGATGTAGAGGATTTCCAGGCCGTCGGCCGCGCCGGGGAGCGGCCAGCGTTCGGCCTGGCGGGCGATGGAGTCGAGGCGGTGGCGCAGGCCGCGCAGGTAGCCGAGGATGTCTTCGCCGACGAGGCGCATGATTTCCCAGAGCGGCTCGCCGGGCGCGTGGCGGGTGGCGGCGGCGAAGCGGCGCAGGAGCGTGCCGTCGATGGGGGAGTTGAGTTTGTTGACGATGTCGCGTTCGACGCCGAGCCAGCGGGCGGTGTCGTTGGGGCCGCGGCAATCGAACCACTCGGCGGGTTCCAGCCAGTCGCAGAATTCGCGGGCGTCGGCGTAGAGGCCGAGGGCCTGGAGCACGAGCGAGATGGAGCAGGTGGGCGCGTGATCGCGCGGGAGCTGATGGTGGTCGAAGTTGTTGAGCGCGGGTTCGTGGCGATGGCCGACGTCGAGCACGAGGGTGGCGGGATCGGCGAGGTCGGCCTCGACGGGTTCTTGGCGCAGGATGGGGGCCGGGGTCTCGGAGAGGAGAAGGCAGCAGGCGATGAACTCGTCTTTATGGGCGGAGCCGGGGTGGGTGAGGATCGTGGTGAAGGGAAGCATGGTCGCGAGGCGGAGCGTTGGAATCCGCGTGGCGCGTTCACCTCGGGCCAAATTAGTTGGCGTCGCGATGGTTAAGTTTGGCCGATTTTTTGGTCGAACGGGACAATGGTTCACGGCGCGGGGTCGATGCGGAGTAGGCGACCGCCGGGTTCGTCGGTGAGGACGTAGAGCAGGCCGTCGGGGCCTTGGCGGACGTCGCGCACGCGTTGGCCGATGGGGAGGGATTCTTGGGCGAGCACGCGGCCTTCGGCGTCGAGGTCGATACGGCGGATTTCTTTTTGTTTGAGCGCGCCGGAAAAGAGGTCGCCGCGCCAGTGCGGGAAGACGTCGCCGATATAGAGGGCGAGTCCGCTCGGGGCCTGCGCGGGCGTCCAGACCGCGACGGGGTCGATGAACTCGGGGTGGGTGGTTTCGCGGCTGATGGTGCCGAAAGTGTATTCGATGCTGTAGGTGACGCGCGGCCAGCCGTAGTTGCCGCCGGGGACGAGGAGGTTGAGTTCGTCGCCGCCCCGCGAGCCGTGTTCGTTGGCCCAGAGGCGTCCGCTGACGGGGTCGCGCGCGAGGCCCTGGATGTTGCGATGGCCTAGGCTCCAGATGAAGGGATCGAAGCCGGGGCGATTGATGAAGGGATTGTCGGGCGGGGCGGTGCCGTCGTCGCGCAGGCGGAGGATTTTGCCCAGTTGGCTGGCGGGGAGCTGGGCCTGTTCGCGGGCGAGTTGGCCGTCGATGCGAGTGGGGGGATTGCCGCCATCGCCGAGGGCTAGGAGGAGGGTGCCGTCGGGCAGCCAGAGCAGGCGGGAGCCGAAGTGTTGGAAGCGCGGTTTGAGCGGCGTGACGGTGTGCAAGACGGCGAACTCGGTGAGGGCGGAGCCGTCGGCGGAGAGGCGGCCGCGCGCGAGCCGGGTGCCGTTGGCCTCGGGCGTGCCGGCGGCGTAGGTGAAATAGATGAGGCGATTTTCGGCGAAGCGCGGATGCAGGCTCACATCCATGAGGCCGGCGTGGCCGGTGGCGACGACCTCATCGAGGCCGGAGATGGGAGACGGGATTAGGGTGCCATCGCGCACGAGGCGCAGGCGGCCGGGGCGCTCGGTGATGAGAAGTTCGCCGGCGGGGTCGCCGGGCGGAAGCCAGGCGACGGACCAGGGGTGTTCGAGGCCGGTGAGAACGGGCGTGGCGATCCAGCCGGGGGCGGTGGGGACGGAGCCGACGGGGATTATGGGGCCGGAGGGCGTGCGCAGCATCCAAGCGGCGGCGCAGCCGAGGAAGAGGGCGGCGACGGCTGCGAAGAGCAGGCGGCGGCGACGGGGGCGGGAAGGCGGGCGCGAGGCAGACATGGTGGCGATCTTAGATTATGCGCGGGGGTGGTCAAATGGGGCGGCGCGGTCGGGGGGAGAGTTGCGCGTGGGGGCGGGTTGGATTGCGTGCGCGGCATGAAATCGGGGCTGTTGCGCATGGTGAAAATAGTCGGGGCGGTGTTGACGGGCTTGGCTTTGACCGGTTGTGCGACGCATCTGGGGAAACCGGAGGGGGAAGCACCGGCGCGGTTGCGGACGGCGTTTTCGGTGGAGCGGGAAGTGGTGTATTCGCCGGCGGGTTGGCCGGTGGAATTGCGCGGGGATTTTTATCGGCCGGAGGTGGAGGGGTTGAGCCCGGCGGTGGTGTTGGTGCACGGGGGCGGTTGGCAGGGTCCGGATCGGCGGTGGCATATGCGCGGGATCGCGGAGGATTTGGCGCGGCGCGGGTATGGGGTGTTGAACGTGACGTATCGCATGGCGCCGGAGTGGCGGCATCCGGCGGCGGTGGAGGATCTGCGCGCGGCGGTGGCGTGGCTGCGCGAGGACGCGGAGGGAAAGGGCGTGGATGCGGAGCGGGTGGCGGTTTTCGGGTATTCGGCCGGCGGGCATCTGGCGCTGTTGGTTGGCTTGATGGACGGACCGCCGGAGGCACGGGTGGCTGCGGTGGTGGCGGGAGGTGCGCCGGCGGATTTGAGACTGTATGGCGATGGTCGGCTGTTGACCGATTATCTCGGCGGGAAGCAGGCGGAGCGGGCTGCGGAGTATGCCCAGGCTTCGCCGGTGACGCATGCGAGCGCGGGCGATCCGCCGGTATTTCTCTACCATGCGCGATGGGACAAGGTGGTGCCGCCGGAGCATGCGGAGGCGATGGCGGTGGCCTTGGCGGCGGCGGGGGTGCGGCACGAGCTGTTCTGGCTGGGGGGCGGTCGCGGGCATGTGAC
>DAIPIP010000162.1:0-6106 GCA_036770725.1 Opitutaceae bacterium | reverse complement strand
GGGCGGACGGCTTGTTCGTTGGGGATTTCGCGGCCGGTGACGGGATCGACTTTGAACGTGCGACGGTCCCAGACGAACTTGGTTTTGCCGGTGGCGTCTTTGGCGAAGTCCTTGTTGTCGTAGGCGAGGACGGCGTCGCGGCATTCGATGTTGTTGAATTTGCGCAGCACGGGTTCGGCGGGGGACGTCTCGCCGTGGACGCGGAAGTGCCACTGGAGGTAGCCGATCCAGAGAACGAGTTCGGCGAGGGCGGCGGCGCGGGAGTTGAGCTCGAGGCCGAGGAATTGGTGGGGATCGACGGTGGCTCCCTGGAGTTGAAGGAAATCGGTGTCGTCGCCGAAGTCGCGGAGGAGGTTGATGACCTCGCCTTCGAGGCGCTTCATCTGTTCGAGGGCGACGTAGAGGAAGTTGCCGGAGCCGCAGGCGGGGTCGAGGACGCGGACGGCGCAGAGCTGGGCGTGGAATTTGGTGACCTCGGCCTTGGCGGCCTTGAGGTCGCCGCGCTGGGCGAGGGTGACGGCGGCGATGCGGACGGCGGACCACTCGTCGCGGAGCGGCTCGATGACGGTGGGGAGGACGAGGCGTTCGACGTAGGCGCGCGGGGTGTAGTGGGCGCCGAGCTTGTGGCGTTCGTCGGGCGAGAGGGCGCGTTCGAGGAGGGTGCCGAAGATGGCGGGCTCGACGTGTCGCCATTCGAGGGAGGCGGCTTTGCGGAGGAGGCCGAGCTGGGTGCCGGTGACGGGGAGGGCCTTGGCGGAGGCGAAGAGGCCGCCGTTGAAGTAGAGGAGCTTTTTGCGGAGGAGGCCGGAGTAGCGGCCCTGGTTCATGTCCTCGAAGAGGAGTTCGAGCATGGGCACAAAGGCGCCGGTGTCGTTTTTAACGGATTCGAGGAGGTCGTGAAAACCGTTCTTGGGGAGGAGGCCGACGTCCTCGGCGAACATGCAGAAGAGGCAGCGGGAGAGGAACTCGGCGACGAGCTGAGGCTCGTGGCGTTTTTCGAAGGATTTGGCGAGTTCGGCGAGGTAGGTGGCGACCTCGCGGGTGACGGCGGCGGCGCGTTTGGAGGGATCGAGGGCGAGCGGGGCGAGCCAGACTTGGCGGAGGAGTTCGCGGGTCTCGGGGCGGGCGAGGTCGGCGAGTTTTATCCGGTGGGAGCGGGCGTCGGGGAAGGGGAGGTAGTTTTTGCCCTTTTGGGTGAAGTCGGCGTAGAGCTCGATGACGTGGCCGACGTCGACGACGAGGAGGAAGGGCGGAGGGTTTTCGCCGTCGGGGAGGGAGCGGGCGTAGCGGTCGGCCTGGGAGAGGGCTTCGAGCATGGCGCGATCCCAGGCGGCGGTGCCGCGGGCGATCTTTTGGGATTTGGGGGCGTCGTCGGCGAGATCGAAGGAAAACTCGGCGGGGGCGGCGGGTTTGGCGGCGGCGTATTGTTTGGCTTCGAGGACGAAGCAATCGCGGCGGTAGAGGTCGATGCGACCGGTGCTGGTCTTGGTGGAGCCGCGATGGTGGAAGGTGACGGCGCGCTCGAAGACGTAGGCGTTGCTCTCGGTGTCGGGGCCGGCGGGGTCGGGGCGCGGGACAGCGAGGAGGTCGCAGAGTTCGGAGAGGAAGAGGACGTAGTTGGCGCGCTCGGCGGCCTCGGCTTTGGACCAGCGATGGATAAAGGCAGTGATGACCGGATCAGGGGCGGGAGCGGATGGGATGTCGGTCATTCGGCTGCCTGGCTGTCGCGGTCAGGATTTGGATTTCCTGCTTAGGATTTGACCGCTTGGGATTTAGGATTTATGCGCGGCGCAGCCTCGCGTCACGCGATAAGCTTCTGCACGGCCTTCCAGACATCCCTCTCGATCTCGGCCTCGGATTTGGTGCCGTCCACGACGTGGAGGCGCTCCGGCATGCTCTTCGCGAGCAGGAGATAGCCCTCGCGGACCTTGCCGAAGAACTCGGCGTTTTCGCGCTCCATGCGGTCGGGGATGTCGGAGGCGCGCAGGCGGATGCGTTGCAGGCTCACCTCGGTGGGCACGTCGAGCACGATGGTGAGATCGGGCATGACGTTGCCCACGGCGAAGTGGTTGATCTGCTGCACCGGATCGGAGGCGAGGTTGCGCGCGATGCCTTGGTAAACGGTGGAGCTGTCGAGGAAGCGATCAGAGAGCACGATGGTGCCGGCGATGAGCGCGGGCGCGATGGTCTGGCGCACGAGCTGGGCGCGGGCGGCGGCGAAGAGGAAAAGCTCGGTCTCGGGGCACATCTCGTCGCCGCGCGAGTTGTGAACGATGATGTTGCGGATCTGTTCGCCAATCTCGGTGCCGCCCGGTTCGCGGGTGGTGAGGACGTCGCGGCCAAGCAGGTTGAGGTGCTTGGCGAGGAGGGCGATCTGGGTGGATTTTCCACTGCCCTCGGGGCCCTCGAACGAGATGAGTTTGCCGGTCGGTTTGTGCTTAAGAGGCATGGGAGGAGAGTGGTTGGGTTAGGCCCAGTTGGCGAGGAAGGTTTCGAGATCGTCGAGCGTGGGGCTGACGCCGGTGCGCACGTAGTGGCCGCTGGTGCAGACGCCGAGGGCGAGACAGGATTCGGGATCGAGGCCGAGGAGCTGGCCCTGGCTGAAGCCGCCGTTAAAATGGTCTCCCGCGCCGGTGGTGATGAGGGGTTTGTCGGTGTAGGGGCCGGGCACCCAGGCGGTGCCGGCGGTGGTGGCGCAGGCGGCGGATTCGCGCGGATGCACGACGACGGTGGCGACGCCGAGGCTCTGGCGGATGGCGGCGGCGGCGTGGCGCAGGCTGGATTCGTCTTTGTCGGGCGCGGGCAAATCGAGCACGGCGGCGACCTGCTGGGCCTCCTTGAGGTTGAGGCCGAGGGTGACGTTGCCGAAGGTGCCGAAACGCGCGATGAGGCGGAGCACCGCGAGCAAGTCGCCACGGGTGCGCTTTTCCGGGTCGGCGAGATCGAAGAAAAAGGTGCGCGGGGCGGCACCGGCGGGGCGCGCGGGCAGGGTGGGGAGAACCTCTTCCAGCAACGCGGTGAAGATTGAGGACATGTTGGGGATCATGGTCCAGTTGACCAACGACACGAGATCGGCGGCGGCGAGCGTGGCGCGAAACTCATCGGCGCCCATGGCGGCTTCGATGGCGGGCAAGGTAATGGCGTCAAGCGGCTTGAGCTGGCCGAGCATCAGTTTGCCGTCCTCGAACTCGACCGCGATGGTGGTCGAGGGCTGGGCGAGCGAGATGACGCGGGCTCGGGCAGCGAAGTCCGCGAAAACCGGGTGGACGTGGGGCAGGCCGAGGTTGCCGATGTAGGTGATGCGGGTGCCGCCCGCGAGCAGGGCGGCTGCCATGATGGGACCGTTGCCGCCGAGTTTGTCCATGCGCGGGTAGAACTCGATATTGGTGCTCTTGCCGGCCGCGCCGGCGATGCGCGCGGCGAATTCCGGGATGCCCGAGATGGGCGTGAAGGCTTCGCCTTGGGCGGTGCGTTGGGCCACGGGAGTGACGATGGTGTCCACAAAGCCGTCGAGGCCCACGAGGGCGTTTTTGGTCGGCGCGGCGGCGCGGTGCGAACGAAGGGCGTCAAGGGCGCGGGTCTTGAAGGACGACATGGACATGGGGAAGCGGGCAGAAAGTAGTCCGGCGGAAACGGGCGCAATCGGCAAATCGCCGGGCGCGCTATCGGGGGTGAGCAGGGGTGATGTCAGAGGAGCGGCGGCGTCCTCGCCGCCGGACGCGCCGCAGCGCGCCGAGGAGGGTGGAGAGATGGCCTCCGGTGGCGAGGACGCCGCCGCTCCTTTTTTAAGAACAAAACACCGGAGATAACGCCAAACGCGCGCGATGCGGCGGGTTTTACATTGAAGGCCCGCCACGCGGAGGGGATGGTGCCGCGAATGCCTTTTCCCAGGACCTATGCTCTCCGCCGCGCCCACCCTCGCTTCCATCAACCTGATCACGGTTTTCTCCGCATCCGACTTCGTCGGCCAGGCGATCACCATCGGTCTCGCTGTTTTCAGCATTGTGGCCTGGACGGTGATGTTCGGGAAATTTTCCGAGCTGAAACGTCTGCGTGAGCTGAACCTGTTTTTCGAACAACGTCTGCGCGACGAGCGCACGCTCCTTGATCTGCCGGAGTCGTTTCGCGCGCGCCGCTCCATCCCCTACGCCGATGTTTACGCCGACGCGGTCGAGGCCTACTGGCGCGCGGCGTCGATCTTGAAGGAGAAGGGGCTCGACTCCGGCCGCGCGCGCCTGGAGCACGCGGAGAACGGCATACAGCGCGCCATCGCGAGGCAGACTCTGCGCTACGAGAGCAGCCTGATCTTCCTCGCCTCCATCGTGGCGGGCGCGCCTTTCCTCGGTCTCTTCGGCACGGTGTGGGGCGTGATGGAGGTGTTCTCCGCGGTGTCGCTCCAGGCCTCGGCCAACCTGCAGACCATGGCGCCCGGCGTCTCGGCCGCGTTGCTCACCACGGTCGCCGGCCTCGTGGTCGCGATTCCCTCGATGTTCGGCTACAACGTCCTGCTCTCCCGCACCCGCCAGCTCACCACCGAGCTGGAGAACTATGCCTCCGCTCTGGCCGACCGCCTCGAGCTCGAGTCGAAGTAAACGCGCGCCCTGCGTAACCAAATAACGGATACACACCATGGCTCGCACCTTTCGACGTCACCGGCCCATGCAGGCGCTTTCCGAGCTGAACGTGACCAACCTGCTCGACCTCGCCTTCGTGCTTTTGGTGATCTTCATGATCGCCACGCCGCTCATCAACCAGGAGCAGACCCTGCCGGTGAACCTGCCCGTCGAGTCGGTGAGCGACCAGGTGGCGGCCGATCCGGACACGAAATTCGTGGCCATAACGGTGCGCGCCGACGGCACCTACCTGATCGACGCCGATGGCAACCGCCCGCTCGCCGCTCGCGACCTGCCCGGCCGCCTGCAGGCCATCGCCGCCTCGGCCGGCGCGGCCAACCAGCCGGTGATCCGCATTCGCGCGGACGCCACCGTGCCGTATCAGAATATCATTACGCTAATGGACGAGTTGAAAAAGGCGCGGCTGGGCCGCGTGAGTTTTGACACCCAGGTAAGACCGTGAAACCTTCCGACCAAGCGCCGGTCCTTTAATCTTTCCCCACGATGTCCACTATCGCCCGACCAGTTGCCCACGGTCCGAGCAGCGCCGCGGTTCCCTCCGGGGACCGGCGTTTTGGCGGCGCGTTTTGGGTGTCGGTCGGACTACACGGCGCGGCGGTGGTGCTGGCCCTGCTGATGGCGATGACGCTGCGCGAAAAGGCCGAACCGCCGCCGCAGATATTCGAGTTGGTGGCGGGCCCCGGCGACAACTATGCCGCCACCGACGCGACGCAGGGCGTGGAGACGCCCGTGCCGCAGATGTCGATGCCGCGCATTCGCAGCGCGCCGGACTGGACGCCGCCTCCGCCCACGCCGGTTCAAGAAGTTGCGCCGACGCCGGTCGCGCCCGTGGCCCCGACGCCCGTGCAGCCGGTCGCGCCGAAGCCCAAGCCGGTGGCAAAGGTCACGCCGCCGACGCCGACGAGGCAGGCGGAGCAGCCGAGGGCGACGTTCGATCAATTTCAAAAAGAGCACGGCGTGCGCTCGACTCCGGCTCCGCGCGCGACGCCCGCGCCGAAGCCGGCTCCGCGCATCGATGCCAATGCGGCCACGCGGGGTTTGCTGGACGCTACATCGAGCAGTGCAGGCTCGGGCGGCACGGCGGCCCGAGCTGATGCCGGTCCGGCATTGGACCGTTATTTCGCGATG
The DNA here is from genome assembly GCA_036770725.1 of Opitutaceae bacterium. GTDB lineage: Bacteria > Verrucomicrobiota > Verrucomicrobiia > Opitutales > Opitutaceae > IMCC26134_A. The sequence goes on along the minus strand of DAIPIP010000162.1, from coordinate 344 downwards.
CTGCGAGAGCGCTTGCGCGCGAACCACGAGAAGCCGGGCGGATTGAGCGATTTGTTGAGCGCGGAGGTGTCGTTCACCGTGGCGGCGAACGGGAAACTCACGGGTGTGAGGATCAAGCGTTCATCGGGGAACGCGGATTTTGATCGCTCCGTATTGGACGCGTTTGTGCGGGTGGGATCGATCGGTCCTCGACCGGACGGCAAACCGGGCACGCATGAGCTGACTTTCCGGATGAAGGAAACCTGATTTTGGCCGGTTGCCGGATTTTTAGGCGAAAAAAACCGCCAACCCGGTGGTTGACGGTTTCTCAAAATGGTGGACCCTAGCAGGTTCGAAAACGCTGA
>DAIPIP010000161.1:0-6147 GCA_036770725.1 Opitutaceae bacterium | reverse complement strand
GCACGGGCAGCGACTCAAGGAGCGGCGACACTCCTGTCGCCGTGCGGTGCGTTTGTTCGGCGACAACAGTGTCGCCCTTCCTTGAACCCCCGCCCCGCCCTCACCGCGCCGGCCGCGCTGGCAAAAAATCCATCTGCGGATCGCGCAACAAATCGTAGTTCTTCAAAATCCGCAGCACCTGCAGCGTGTCGCTCTTCCGGTAACTCCGGTTCACCTCCACCTTGTCGATTAGATCCAGCAAGATCGCACGAAACGAGATGATCCCGTCCACCCCGCGCGCCTTCAGCAATTCCACGCTCTGACTCCGAAACGGCTCCTGCGTCGGCAGCGCCGGCAGCACCAAAACCTTTGAAAACACCTCCGGCGCCGCCGAGCCCACTCCCTCCTCCGCCGGAAAAAACCGCGCCGCCCCCCGCTGCACCTCCGCCTCGAGAAACCGAAAAATCTCCGGAGAACTCTTCAGCATGCCCGGCGTAAACACATCCGTATGCCACGGCTTCACCGCCACGATCGCGCGGTGCAGATACGGCAGCTCCGTCGCGAACAGAAAAAAATCCGGCCTGCGCTGATCCCGCACCCACGTCGGGTTAAACACCACCAGATCGATTTCCTCCTCGCTCGTCTTTTTCCGCGCCTGCACCGCGTGCTTTCGCACCTGGCGCACGAAAAAGCCGTTTTGCTCAAAATACTCCCGAACGATGCCTTCGTCGATGGCGGCCACGTCGCGAGAGAAATCCCAAATCCCAAAAGGCCAAATCCCAAAATCGAGATCCTCCGCCGCCTCACCGCCCCCGCGTCCAAGCCCACACGCCCGCGCCGAGCAGCGCCACGTGCGGCAGCAACGCCGCCGTCATCGGCGACACCACCTCGCGTCCGCCGAGCACCATGCCCACGCGGATCGCGATAAAATAAAGCACGAACAAACCGATCGCCTTCGACACGCCCACCGCCGGATTCACCCGCACCCCCGCCACCGCGAACGGAATCGCAAACGCGATGATCACCAGCGGCATCAAGGGCTCCGTCATCACGCTCGCATAGCGCAGCTCATACGCCTTGCCCTTCGGACTCTCCGACGCCCGATGCAGCTCGATCACCCGTTGCAGCTCGAAGATCGAGAGCGTCTCCGGCTTCGCGTCAAAGACCTGCATCAACTCCGGATCTTCATCAAAATCCCCCCGCACCAACTCCCGAAACACGCTCGGGTTTAGCTGCTCGCCCGTCACCGCGTCGAAGGTGATTATTCGCCCGTCGCGCAGCATCCAGCCTTCGCCGTCCGGCAGCCGCCACGCCTCTCGCGCCAGCAATCGGCGCATCTCGCGCCCCTGCGTGTCCAGCTCGCTCACCGTCACCCCGTAGGCCCGCTCCGTGAACTGGCTGTAGCGATTGATAAACCACAGCCGCCCCGCCTCCGCGTTGTCGAAGGTCACCGCCTTCCGCGCCCCGACCTGGTCCGCCGAACGTCCCGACAGCTCCTGCCTCACCTGCAACCGCTCGCGCGCATCCCTCGCCCGCTCCACCGACCACGGCACCACCGAGGTGTTCAACCACCAGATCAACCCGCAAAAAAACAAGCCGCCCACCCACACCGCCCGCGTGATGCGCGCCAACCCCAGCCCCGCCGCCCGCATGGCCGTTATCTCGCTCGCGTGATGCAGCCGCCCCAGCGAATAGAGCAACGAAACCAGCAGACAAATCGGCAGCAGCGTCGCGAAAAAACCCGGCACGCGAATCAAACAATACTCGGCCACCTCCCTCGCCGTCGCGCCCAGCCGGAGCAAATCCTCCAACTCGTCGTATAGCGCGTGCATGACCAGCAAGCCCACCATCAACGCCAGCACGAGCCCCAGTATCCCCAGCCACTCGCGCAGAATGTGTCGGTCTATCAGGGTCATGTCGTCGCTCCCGCCGGCTCAGCCTCAAGCATCCTCGTAAATCCCCTCGAGCGCCGTCGCCGTCTCCGTCCAGGAAAAATCCCGGCGCATGCCGCGCAACTGCACCTCGACCAGCCGTTTCGTGTTGCGATGCAGCGCCAGCGCCCGCTCCAGCCCCGACAACACGCCTTCCGGCGTAACCGGAAACTGGATACCGGTCCCGTTCGCCGGATCCTCGTCCATATCCACCACGCTGTCCGCCAGCCCGCCCACTTTCGTGGTCAGCGGAATCGTGCCGTAAACCTGCGCATACATCTGGTTCAACCCGCAGGGCTCGAAGCGCGAGGGCATCAGGAAAAAATCGCTGCCCGCCGTCACCAGGTGGCTCATCGCCTCGTCCAGCCGCGCCGAGATCGCGACTTTCTTGGGCAGCGATCCCGCCAGCTCGCGCAAGCCTTCCATGAGCTTCGGCTCGCCGGTTCCGAGGACGATAAAACGGCAGTTCTCGCGCTTGAAAAACTCGCGGTTGGCCAGCACCAGATCGACGCCTTTTTGCGAGGTCAGGCGGCACACCATGCCGAAAACCGGATCGTCGTAATCCGGGTCGAAGCCGCTTCGTCGCAGCAACTCTTCCCGGCAGGTCCACTTCCCCTTCAGGTTGCCCGCCGTGTAGCGCGCCGGCAGCAGCTTGTCCGTCGCCGGATTCCACACCTTCGAGTCGAGGCCGTTGAGCAGCCCGTGCAAATCCTCGACCCGCGTCGCCACCACCCCGTCCAGCCCGCAACCAAATTTCGGCGTCTGGATTTCCTTCGCGTAAGTCGGACTCACCGTCGTCACGCGATCCGCGAACAAAATCCCCGCCTTCATCATGCTCATCTGGCCGTAAAATTCCACGCCATCGATGCCCATCAACTCGTCCGGCAAATTCGTGCGATAAAAACTCCGCAGCGGAAACACGCCCTGAAACGCCAGATTGTGAATCGTGAACACCGTGCGCATCGCCAGCACGTCGCCATGCCGTTGCTCCGCGTGCCGCAGCAACAACGGCAGCAACCCCGTCTGCCAGTCATGGCAGTGAATCGCGTCCGCGTTCAGCCTCAGCAGCCGCATCGTCTCGACCACCCCCTTGCAGAAAAAAATGAAACGGTGGTGGTTGTCCTCATAATCCCGCTCCCCCGTCCCGTAAGGATTGCGACGGTCGAAAAACTCGTCGCGGCAGATCATATAAACCGTCACGCCTTCGCGCGGCGAAAACATCCGCACCTCGCCGCTCATATACACGTCGCCCATCTCGATCTTCGGCCGCAACAGCGTCTCGGCCTCCGCCGCGTCGGGATGTTCGACCACGCACCGGTAGCCAGGCACGAACACCGCCAATTCATGGCCGCGATCCGCCAGCGCGCCCGCAAGCGAGCCCACCGCGTCGGCCAGGCCGCCGGTCTTCACATAAGGAAACAGCTCACTCGCCGCATGGACGATTTTCATCGCGGCAACTTTGAGGCCCGCGCCATGCTTTACACGTTAAAAACGCGGCGGCCTTTTGGTCCGCCCTCGGCTACATCTCACCCACCTTCCGCATGACCTTCCGCGCCCCGCTGCTCGATATCCTCCGCGCCCCCGACTACCGCCCCGTCAACGACTCCGCGCTCTTCCGCGCGCTCAAACTCCCGCCCAAGCTCCGCTCCCGTTTTCTCCACGAACTCCGGCTCATGCTCTCCAAGGGCGAGGTCGTGCAAACCCAGGGCGACCGCTACGCCCTCCCCGAGGCCACACGCCCCGCAGCCTCCGCGTCTTCCTCCGGCAAAAAATCCGCCGCCACTCCCGACGACGGCGCCGAGGTCATCGGTCGCATCATGTTCCGCGCCGGCGGCTCCGCCTTCGTCATCCCGTCGCTCGATCCCGACGCCGATGCCGACTCCCCCCGCCCCGACGGCATCCAGATCAACGCCGGCGACGCCCTCACCGCCCTCCCCGGCGACACCGTCGCGGTCGAAATCGACTCCTCCCTACGCGGCCGCCGCTTCGCCTCCGGCGATTCGCGCAACTCCGAGCCGCGTGGCCGCGTTGCCCGCATCGTCGAGCGCGCCCGCACCGAGATCGTCGGCCGCCTCGCCCGCGTCCGCACCCAATACGTCGTCCTCGCCGACGACCCGCGCTTCCCGCTCGAGGTCTTCGTCGCCGATCCCTCCCTCACCCGCCTAAAACCCGCGCCAAAACTCGACGACAAAGTCGTCGCCGCCCTCGAACCATGGGAAGACCCGCGCAAACCCCTTCGCGGCGTCATCACCGAGGTCCTCGGCAAAACCTTCGAGCCCCGCGCCGAACTCCTCGGCGTTTACCGCAAATACAAACTCGACCCCACCTTCCCGCCCGAGGTCGAACGCGAGGTCGCCGCCATCCCCGACACCGTCCAGCCCGAGCAGTGCAAGGGCCGCCTCGACTACCGCCAGAGCCCCGTCTTCACCATCGACCCCGACGACGCCAAGGACTTCGACGACGCCCTCTCCATCGAGCCCCTCCCCTCCGGCGGCCTGCGCATCGGCATCCACATCGCCGACGTTTCCACCTACGTGAAGCCCGGCACCGCCCTCGACAAGGAGGCCCTGAAACGCGGCAACTCCACCTACCTCGTCGGCACCGTCGTGCCCATGCTCCCGGAAAAGTTGTCCAACGGTCTCTGCTCCCTCGTCGAGGCCCAGGATCGCCTCTGCAAAGCCGTCTTCCTCGACTTCGATACCAAAGGGCAGCTCCTCACCGACCACACCGTTTACGCCGACACCGTAATCAAGAGCTACAAGCGCCTCACCTACAAACAGGCCTACGCCCTCCTCAAACTCGACTCGCTCGACGCCATCCGAGCCCTCCCGCTCCCGCCCAAACACCAGACCGGCTCCACCGGCCGCGCCCTCTCCTCTCTCTCCTACAAGGAGCTCCTCGCCCTCCAGGGCTGGGTGCGCCAGCTCTGGGACCTCGCCTCCCGCCTGCGCCGCGACCGCATGGCCCACGGCTCCCTCGATCTCGACATGCCCGAAACCAAAGTCTTCGTGGACGCCGAGGGTTACGCCGACCGCCTCGAACGCATCGAACACGACGAAAGCCACCAGCTCATCGAGGAGTTCATGCTCGCCGCCAACGAGGCCCTCGCCCGCCTCACCAAACGCGAAAAACTCCCCTCCCTTTACCGCGTTCACGACGAACCCGATCCCGAAAAACTGGAAGCACTCCGCCAACAACTCGCCGTCCACGACATCCGCGTTTCCAACCTCGCCGAGCGCAAGGAACTCGTGCGCCTGCTCAAGATTCTCTCCGACCACCCCCAAGGCTACACCCTGCGCACCCAGCTCCTCCGCAGCCTGCGCAAGGCCGCCTACCGCTCCACTCCCGACGGCCACTTTGGCCTGCACAAACGAGACTACACCCACTTCACCTCGCCCATCCGCCGCTACAGCGATCTCGTCGTCCACCGCGTGCTCGCCGCCTTCCTCGCCCGTCAGGGTTCGCTCGTCGTCGAGGTCACCCGCGCCGGCCCCACCAAGGCCGCCAAACCCGCCTCCTCAGAGAAAATCAAACTCCCCTACACCGCCGCCAAGGCGCAGGAAATGGGTGAACACCTCAGCCTCACCGAGATCAACTCCTCCGAGGCCGAGCGCGAGAGCGTGAAGATCAAGCTGCTCGAATTCTTCGAGCGCGAGCTGGAGAAAAAAGTCCCCACCAAATTCGAGGCCGTCATCACCGACATCCGCCCCAACGGCTTCTTTATCGAGCTCACCGAATCGATGACCTTCGGCTTCGTGCCCGCCGCCGCCCTGCACGACGACTACTACCAGATCAGCAACGACGGCTCCGCCATGGTCGGCCAAAAGACCAAGCGCAGCTTCGTCATGGCCTCTAAAATCCACGTCAACATCCACAAGGTGGACCGCGTTAAACGCCTCATGGATTTCCGCCCCGTCATCGAAAAAGCCCCCGCCCGCGCCGAAAAACCCGCCGAAGAAAAACGCGCCAAAAACCCCGGCCGCCGCCGCCGCTAGGCCGCCTGCCCGTGCCCCATGGCCCTGTGGCCCGATTCGTGAGAATCGGGATGCCGTCCGCCCCATCCGCTCCCCGTGGCCCCGATTCCTAAGAATCGGGATACCCGCGCACGGACTCATGCCCCCTTGAAGGAAAACCCACCTGCACAATAGGCCGTGTCTTGTAAATAAACCGGGCCAGCGTGAGCGAGAAAAGGCGTTCGGCCAAGGCGACCGAGGCGGAGGCGGGCCAGAGGCCCGTG
>DAIPIP010000018.1:0-25788 GCA_036770725.1 Opitutaceae bacterium | reverse complement strand
TCACCGCCGGTCGTCTCGATATCCCGGCTATCCACTGAAAACAGCGAGGAACCTTTTTTAATTGGAGGGAAGGTGGGTGGAACGAGCGCGGCCGAGTTTTTTGCAGAGTTCGCCGAGCATGGCTTGTTCCGCGGAGGTGAGGCGGGAGAACTCTTCGGTGATGGCGGTGGCGACGAGGGGAAAAAGGGTGGCCACGCGTTTGCGGCCGGCGGCGGTGAGAGCGACGACCCAGCGGCGGGCGTCGTGTTTGTCGCGGGTGCGGGTGATGAGACCGTCGCGCTCCAAATTGGCGAGGACGAGGGTGAGATTGCCGGCGCTTTTGAGGATTTTTTCGGCGATTTCGCAGGCGGCGAGGGGGCCGCGGTGGAAAAGGGCCTCGAGGACGCCAAACTGGGTGAGGGTGAGATGGCCGACGAGCGGGGTGTGGACGCGGGCGGTGACGGTCTCGGAGGCCCGCATGAGCTTGATGTAGGCGTCGAGCGCGGCGATCTCGGCGGAGGAACCTTGGTGGGCGGTGGGCATGGACGAGGGGTGGTTTATGGTTCGATGTTGAAATAATTATTTAGTGCGATGTCAAACTATGTTTTAACAAGAGAGGGTGACGGGGGTAAGGTCCGGGATGTTTGCCGGGGAGTTTATGTTTTAGCGAAGGGCCTCGACGATGGTGGTGAGGTTGTGGCGATACATGGTTTCGTAGGTATCGCGGCCGGTGCCGGGGGCGTCCGGGCCGTCGGCGAGGAGGGGGGCGGGGATGATGACGTCGAGGTCTTTGGCGAGATTGCGGAGGACGCGGTCGGTCCCGGCGGATTCCATGAAAATGGCGGGGAGGCGAAGTTCGCGGACGAGGGCGGAGAGTTCGGCGAGGCGGCGGGCGGAGACCTCGTTTTCGGTGCTGAGGCCGCCGAGGGGGTGGACGGTGAAACCGTGTTCGCGCGCGAGGTGGCCGAAGGCGTCGTGGGTGGTGACGAGGTGGCGGCGCGCGGGGGGGAGCGGGGCGACGGCGGCGGCGGCCCAGGTTTGGAGGGCGGTCAGCCGGGCGCGGAGGGTTTCGGCGCGGGCGGCGAAGTCGGCGGCGTGGGCGGGGCGGACGCGGGTGAGTTCGGCGCGGATGATGTCGGCGGCGGCGAGGGCGTTGTCGAGGCCGTGCCACCAGTGGGGGTCGTTGATGCCGTCGCCGCAGGGTTCGCCGGGGGCGTGTTGGTGGTCGTGGTGGTGGTGGGAGGCGGCGAGGGGGTTGGGCAGGCGTTCGCCTACGCGGACGAGGCGGTCGCCGCGATTTTCGGGATCGGCGACGCGTTCGAGGTAGCGCTCGAGGTGTAGTCCGTTGGCGAATACAAGGTCCGCGCGGCGGGCGGAGGCGACCTGGCGGGGAGTGGGTTCGAAGGTGTGGGGGTCGGCGCCGCCGGGGACGAAATTTTCGACCCGGGCGGCGGGTCCGGCGATCTCGGCGGCGAACTCGGCGAGCACGGGGTGGAGGGCGACGACGCGCAGGGGGGCATCGGCGGCGCGGGCGAGGACGGGGAGGACGAAGGCGAAGAGCGCGGCGAGGAAAGGGCGGGGGAAAGTTGTATTCAATTTCATGTTACAGGAGGGCGCGGGCGCGGAAAGGGAGGAGGGAAGGCGGGGCGCTGGATCAGTTGAGGGAGTGGCGGCGGCTGCCGCGGGCGCGGAAGGTGGAGAGGAGGCGGGCGAGGAGGCCTTTTTCGGGGGCGAAGAGGAAGGTGAGGACGAGGGCGCCGCCGAGGACGAGGGCGACGGCGGGGCCGCTGGGGAGGGCGGCGTAGTAACTGAGCAGGATGCCCAGGAAGGAGGCGGAGACGCCGATGGTGGCGGAGAGGGCGAGGAGGGGGGCGAGGTTTTCGCACCATTGGCGGGCGATGACGGCGGGCAGGATGAAGAGGCCGAGGGAGAGGATGACGCCCATGATTTGAAGGCCGGCGACGAGGTTGAGAACGACGAGGGTGAGGAAGACGGCCTGGACGAGGCGACCGGGGCCGCCGATGGCGCGGTGGAAGAGGGGGTCGAAACTTTCCAGCACGAGGGGGCGGCGCAGGACGAAGAGACCGGCGAGGGTGGCGAGGACGGTGCCCGCGATGAGCCAAAGATCGGTGGTGGCGACGCCGAGGATGTTGCCGAGAAGGAAGTGGGTGAGGTGGACGCGAGTGGGGAGCTGGGCGGCGATGACGATGCCGAGGGCGAATAGCACCAAGTAGAGCGCGCCGAAGGCGGCGTCCTCTTTGACGAGGGTGAGACGGCTGACGAGAGCGCCGCCGAGGGCGGTGAACAGGCCGGCGAGCAGGGCGCCGAGGAAGAGGGCGGCGGGGCTGGGGCCGGCGACGAGCCAGGCGAGCGCGACGCCGGGGAGGAGGGAGTGGGAGAGGGCGTCGCCCATGAGGGCCATGCGGCGGAGGATGAGAAAGGGACCGATAAGGCCGCCGCCGAGGGCGGCGAGGGCGGCGGCGACCCAGGCGCGGCGCATGAAATCCTGGTCGAAGGGCTCCAGCAAAAAGTCGAGGGCGTTCATCGGGGGAAGACTCCGGTGCTGAGGGGGGCGGTTTGGCCGAGGGGCGGGCCTTCGTCGGTCAGGTGGTAGGCGCGGCGGATGGCGGAGTCGGACAAGGCGAGGGGGGCTTCGCCGGCCGAGACGAGGTCGGTGTCCAAAAGCAGGGCGTGGTCGAAGTGGGCGCGGGCGAGGGCGAGGTCGTGGACGACGGCGACGACGGTGCGGCCGAGCATGGTCCAGGCGCGGATGATGCGGAGGAGTTCGTGGGTGGCGCGGAGGTCGAGGGAGGCGAGGGGTTCGTCGAGGAGGAAGATGTCGGCGCCCTGGGCGACGGCGCGGGCGAGAAAGACGCGTTGTTGTTGGCCGCCGGAGAGTTTGCGGAGGGGGCGGTCGGCGAGGTCGGCAAGTTCGAGTTCGGCAAGGGCGGCGTGGATGCGGGCTTGGTCCACGGCGCCGGCGCGGCGGAACCAGCCGATGGAGGCGGAGCGGCCTTGGGCGACGATGTCGCGGACGGAAAGGGGGAATTCCCAGTCGATGTCCTGGCGTTGGGGGAGGTAGGCCATGCGGGGGAGGGCGTGGCGGGGGTGGGTGTCGCCGATGTGAATCTCGCCGGAGTCGAGGGCATGCCAGCCGAGGAGGGCGCGGAGGAGGGTGCTTTTGCCCGCGCCGTTGGGGCCGCAGATCGCGATGGAGCCGCCGCAGGGAAGATCCGCCGTGACCGCGCGGAGGGCGGTGACGCGTTGGTGGCGCACGGTGACGCCGCGCAGGCGGATGATGTGGTGGGCGGGGGTGGACAAGGGATGGTGCGGAGGGGGCGGATTGCGCGGGAGGTCGGGCGAGAGGTCGAGAGTGGAGAGGGAGTTTCGGGGGGAAGTCAGCAGCGTAGCAAAGTCGTCAAGCGGTGGGAGAAAGCTGCTTCTTTATCTGGAGGCGGGGTAAAAAAAGAAGCCGGCGGGGTGAGCCGCCGGCTTCCGGATGGTGGTGGGGTGAAACGTCTGCGGATTTTACGTGCGTTGGCGGCGGCGGCTGGCGACCAGGCCGAGGGCGATGGCGCCCACGAGCGCGGCGGCGGAGGACGGCTCGGGGATGGCGGTGACTTGGATGCTGAAGGTGGGGCTGGTGGTGTAGAGTCCCTCTTCGTCAATTACTTGGAACACGGCGGTGTAGGTGCCGAGGGATGCGCCAGTGTCGAGGCTGAAGCCGATCTCGTTGAAGACGGAGCCCCAATCGAGATGGGCGTCGGAGCCGACGCCGAGTCCGGTGTAGGTGAGGTCGCCGACTTCGCGGATGCCGACGTTGAGGGCGGCGTTGCTGACGCTGATCAACTCGAGGTGGAAGTGAGCGCCGGCACCGTCGTCAGGGATGGTGTAGCGGCCGACGCTGGCATCGGGAGAGTAGTTCCACGCGCCGAGGGTGATCGAGGAGTCGAAGCCGGAGCCGATGGTGACGGACAGGGGCATCGGCACGTGGTCGTCGGGATCGGTGCTGTTATTGATGGTGAAGTTGTGGTAGTGGTCTTCGTGGAGGTCGCGGATGCGAATTTGGTTATAGGTGGGGTTGGGTGCGTTGAGCGGGTTGTTGCCGACGAATTCCCATGAGTCCACCGCGTAGGCGAGGTGGAATTGGGGGGCGGCAAAGGCGGAGGAGGCGGAGGCGATTCCAACGAGGAGGGCGAGCGTGCGCCCGAGTTTTGAAAGAGAGGTCATTTTAAAAATTTAGATAAGGGATGAAGAAAAAGAGACGGAATGAAGTCGGGGCGAGGGGTGAACGGAACGGGCGGGAAACGGGCGGGGCGGGGCGTGGGTGGGCGGCAGGAGATGCGCGATGGGAGGCAGGTTTGGATCGCGGACGGCGGGCTGGGGCGGCGTGGGGAAGACCACGGCGCGGAAAGGCGGGGCGTCCACGAGAGCGGCGGTGGTGATGCCGGCGGCGAAGAGCACGACGGCGCAGCGGTGGTCGTCGGAGGAGTTGTCGGAGGAGTCGGGTTGTTGGGACGGGCAGCTTCCTTGGGCGTGGGCGCAGGTCGAAGCGGGGGGGGCTGCGTGATGCAGCCAGGTGTGGATATGGAGCGAGGCGGAGCTTGCGCCGAGGAGCAGGACGAGGCCGGTGCAGAGCGAGGCTTGGGTGAGGATCCACCACGCCGGGAGGAGGGATTTTGGGCGGGAGCCGCTCATGTCGCGGAGCGTCGGCGAAGGGAGCGGCGGCGGGTGGCGGCCAAGCCGAGGGTCAAGATGCCGACGAGGGCGGCGGCGGAGGCGGGCTCGGGGATGGCGCCGACCTGAAACTCAAAGCTTTCGAGGGCGCTTAGCTCTTCCCCGTCTTTGAAAACGGAGGCGCGGATGAGGAGGCTGTAGATGCCTTGGGCGGAGAAGAGCCAGTCGAAGTGGTTGTGCCCTCCGATGGCGACGGCGACTTCGTCGTCGGAGCCGACCACGGAGCTGGCCCAGATGGGAGTGCTGTCGGCGACCAGGCTGACGTGGCCGGGGCCGGTGACGGATTCCAAGGTGAACGTGACCGGTCCGCTGAAACCGGTCGCGCCCGAGAAACCGGTGGCGAGGCCGAGGTAGAGGAAGCCTTCGTAGGAGTCGGCGGGGCCCCACCAGAGGAGGTCGCCTTGGGAGGCGCCGGTGAAATCCCAGCCGGGGGGAGTGGGCTGGGTGTGGTTTTCGAGGATACGGGCGTAGGCGTCGTCGGTGGAGAGGAAGACGGGCGAGCCGCCGTTGAACTCGAAGTCGCTTACGCGCCAGCCGAGGCGAAGGTTTTCGTCGGAGGAGTCCCAGCCGAGGAAAATGTCGGTGTGGTAGCTGATGATTTCGGTGCGAGCGGCGGCGGTGGAGGCGGTCGAAGCGGTGATCGCGGCGGCGAGGGCGACGGCGGGAAAAAAGGAGAGGGTTTTTTTCAAGGTGGGTGGGCGTCAATAGGGTTGGGAGAGGGCGCGGCCGGAGGAGACGGCTTCCTGGAGCATGGCGGAGAGTTGCCGGGCCTTGATGACCTCCACGTGGGCGTCGGCGAAGAGGTAGGGGGATGCTCCGGCGAGGCGGGCGGAGTGGCGCTTATCGCCGGAGCGAAAGCGGTCGGGGTCGATGTCGGTGGTGACGGCACCCCACGTGCGCCAGGACGTGCTGTGGGTGTGGTCGTCGGAGATGTCGGGGTCGGCTTTGTCCTCGCGGTTGACGAAGGCGAGGAAGGTTTGGCTGGGGCGCGGAATCGAGTTGAGGCGGGTGAAGCGGGAGTTGGCGGGGGCGAAGCTGGAGGTGGCGGGGAGAAGCCATTCGTTAAGGGTGTAGCTGCTCAGCTTTTCGCGGATGATGAAATCGCGGCGCGGGTCGAGCGGGCAGGCGCGGACCTCGTCGTTTTCGCCGAGGTAGGGGCGCAGGGTGTTGATCCAAGAATTCGCCTCCTGTTGGTAGCCGTGGGAGGAGCGGGGGAGGCGGCCCTGGTGCTCGCCGGCGTAGGCGAGCATGGCGAGGCCGACCTGTCTTAGGTTGGAGACGGAAAGGGATTGCTTGGCCGAGCTGCGCACCGATCCGAAAACGGGAACCATGATGGCCGCCAGTATTCCGATGACGACAATCACGACGAGGAGTTCGAGAAGGGTGAAGCCGCGGCGGGAGCGGGAGAAATGGGCGAGGGCCGAAGCGTGGCTTCGGCGAAAAATGGACGTGGTAAGGCGGATAAATTGAGCAAAGACCGCGCTTCGTCTCGCGAAGGCGCGTAAATACGGCCGACCTCCGGGGGCGGCTCGACGAGCTGATTTTATCCGACTGGCGGGGCGTGCGGCGGATGCCGCAGATGGTGGGAGCGGGCTGGCGCGACGCTGTCGTGGGAGCTGATCTCCATGGTGGACGCTTGCGCGAGATTTTGCCGAAGATCGAGGCAGGCGAGAGCGGTTGTGACGCCGCCGGCCAATAGAACCACGGCGCAGGAATGTGTTGACTCGCCATCCGTGCCGCAATCGGAGGCCGGAGCCGGTGTAGAGGCGTGGACGTGCGAGCAGACTGCGTGATCGTGATGGGTCTTAACCTCGTTATCGATGTGGCCGTGCAACCTGGCGTGCAGGGCGGGGCTCCACGCGGCGGAGCAAAGGGTGAAAACCAATCCCGCACACAAGGCCGCGAGCACGCGCATCCAGGGCGCGGGGAGACGGGTTTTGTGGCGGGATGCGGACATGGTGGCTGCGACTTGCGTTGACTGTAGCAAAGACGTCAAGAGGGGAGATAGCATGATTCGTGCGAGATAATGGCGGATTGGCTGCCGTGCGGGGGTGGGGTGTCGGGTTTTTGTTTGGCGGCGTTTCCGCCGGGGGCGTGTGGACGGTTTCTCGCTCTTGCGGTGGGGCCGATGGGATTCTGTCATGGGCGGCCATGAACGCATCGCCGCTTTGCGCGGATTACTTTTCCTTCAAGTTTGGTGCTGGCGCGGCGCGGCTGGCGGTGCCGGTGCTGGCGGGTCAGGCGGGGGAGAGTTTGTTCGCGGGGTTGGCGAGGTGCGGAAAGGAGAGCGGGTTTGAGCTTTTTGGCGGTGCGGGGGATTTGTTGGTCGGGGTGCGGGTGGAGCGGGTGGCGGGGAATATCGGCGCGCGCACGGAGGCGATTTATCGGGAGATGCTGGCGTTGGCGGGTGGGCACGGGCGCGAGATCGCGAGGATTTGGAATTACGTGCCGGAGATCAACGCGGAGGCGGAGGAGGGGTTGGAGACGTATCGGGTGTTTTGCCGCGGGCGGGCGCCGGGGTTTGAGCGGGCGGATTGGAGCGGGCCTATGCCGTCGGCGTCGGCGGTGGGCGGCGCTTCGGGTGTGCTGGCGGTGATGTTCGCGGCGGCGCGCGCGGAGCTGATCGCGCGGGAAAATCCGGAGCAGGTGCCGGCCTACGAATACCCGGCGGACTACGGACCGAAGTCGCCGAATTTTTCGCGCGCGATGCAGGTGACGGCGGACGGTCGGCGGTGGACCTTCGTGTCGGGCACGGCGGCGATCAAGGGACACGAGAAGCAGGCGGCGGGCGATCTGGCTGGGCAGATCGCGTGCACCGTGGACAATTTGAGGCTGGTGTCGCGCGAGTGCGGGCCGGGCGATGCTCCATAGCAGGACGGCGGAGAGTTTGATGATCGGGACCGAGATGAAGAGCGGGCGGCGCAGCGACGGCGCGCCGGGTTCGGGCGGGCAGGCGTGAAGATTTAGTGATCCGACCCACGCGCCGCGGAGTTGGCGGCGCTCGACGAGGAGGACGGGCAGGAGCGAAATGTAGAACCAGAAGGAGAGGTAGAGGGTTGGAAGCTGATGAGGTGGTCGAGCCGGCTTTCGGCGAGGATGGTGACGGGGAAGAGCGGGTGGTTTTGGACGAGGAAGTAGAGGACGAAAAAGACCGTCATGCCGGCGGAGATGCCGCGGGCTTTGCGCGAGGCGACGGTCGTGAACCGGCGGTGGAGATCACGCGGGGTGGAAGCGGGCGGGGAAGAAGCCGGGGCCGAGTTCATCGGGCGAGGAGCGCGCGGAGGGCGGTGGAGTCGGGCTTGCCGCGGGCGGAGGGCGGGAAGGTGGCGACGGCGAGGAGGTGGCGGGGGATTTTCCAGGGTGCGAGGTGGGCGAGGAGCGGGACGACGAGGTTGCCGAGGCCGGAGGAGTGGCCGAGGGGGATGACGGCGAGGTTCAGGTCGGTGGCACGGATGTCCGTGGTCGCGAAGACCTGGCGTTCGTCGGCGAGCATCTGGGCGTCGGTGAAGGGCAGGGCGCGGGGCGTGGCGGTGCTGCCGGAGGTGAGTTTTACGAGAGCGGGAGTGTTGGCGCGGCGGCGAACGACGGGGGCCGCGGAGACCAGTTGGCCGTCGATCCAAGCGAAGGCGGCGCGGGCGGCGGTGGCGCGGGCGAGTTGGCTGGCGGTGGGCTCGGAGGGATCAAGCGGCACGGGCGTGACGCCGGCGCGGAGTAGGCCGAGGAAGGCGGCGAACCAGGCAGAGCCGTTGGGTAGGGCGAAGGCGACGGGAAGCGCGGAGCCGGAGTTGGGCTTATCGAAGTCGTGCTAACTTGTCGGTTCTTGTGTCGGCACCAGAAATAGTGCTTGGCCGGGGCACCAATTTTCTATTCGCAAAAAGTGAAACATGGTTGGGGAGCACTTTACACCGGTTTCGGCTCTGGGGCTTGAACCGTGGCGCCGTTGCCGAGAACGGAAAACTTGGCGCAGTTTTGGCCCAGATTTTAAGCTTTTACCGGCAGCTCGGCGGCAGCTCGGCTTCGCCAAGGCAGGCCGGGCATGACCGCGATGGCTATCAAGAGAAGTTGGCTAAGGGCGAAGCCGACCAGCCACACGAAGGCGCGGTCCATGAAGCCGTAGCTGTGCAGGCCGACGCCGAGCATGTTGGTGCCAAACCAGCTCCAGCTCGTGACGACGTTGCCGAAAATCGCCAGCGCCATGATGCCGCGGGCGGAGGCGAGTTTGCCCCAGCGCACGTGCAGGATGAGCGCGTTCCAAAGCACGATGATGAGCGCGCCGTTTTCCTTGGGATCCCAGCCCCAGAAGCGGCCCCAGGATTGATCGGCCCAGATGCCGCCCAGGATGGTGCCGACCAGGCTGAACAGCGCACCGAAACAAATGATGCCATACACCATGCGCTCGAGCATTTTTGCGTTTGTTTCAGCTCCCATTCGCGCCACGGCTCCAGCGATTGCGGTTACAGGGGAAATCGCTGCGGCTACGATAAGGGTTTCAGATTTTGGCGATTGATCCAGCCAAGGCGTGAAAAGACCGAGGATGACATACAATATCGCGAGAAACCCGGCCAAGTATGTGGCGCTGTATCCCATCGTGATAATGACCACGTGGGTCGCCAACCAGAAGTTGGAGTCGAGCACGGCCTGCATCATTTCCAGCGTGTCGCCGGTGAGCGACAGATGGTGCGCGATAATAAGTCCGGCGAAGCCGATGATGCCGCCGACCGCGCTCGCGAGTCCACGTGGATGAATTTTTTCCAGGATCAGACATAGTCCCACCGATCCCCAGGCCACGAAGAGCGCGGAGGAGTAGAGGTTGGTGACGGGCGGGCGTCCCTCCAGCCACATGCGAGTGAGGATGCCGGCGCTCATCACGACGAAGCCGAGCATGAGCAGGTAGTAGGCGGAACGACCGAGCACCTCGGGCCATTTGAGCCAGGAGACCACGGCGAGCAGGAGGGTCGCGACGAAGAGCACCATGCCGGAGTAGAAGGGCGCCGCTGCTTTGAAGCGCGACTCGGCCGCGACCTTGGTCATCTGGTCGTCGAAGCGCTTTTCGATTTCTCCGCGAAGGAGGCGCGTGATGGTGTTGAACTCCTGGGCTTTTTGGCCGCGCCAGCCGTAGGCGAGGCCTGCGTAGCTGAAGGCGTGGGGTTCGATGGACCCGGTTTGGAAGGTGTCGAGCAGGGCTTCGCCGGTGCGACGCCACGCGGTGTCGTCGGGATCGTCGGCGGCGGGGGGAATGGGAATGAGGTAGGCGTTTTGCGCCATGTAGTCGAAGCGCGAGGCGAGCTCCATGATGCGGTTTGCGGCCTCCTGGTTATGGGGCTGGCCTTGCTGGCGCAGGCGCACGGCGGAGACGCCGCTGGCGAGGTTGTCCTGAAAGGCCTGCAACTCGGCCAGCGGTTCGTCGAGGTCGGGCGGCACGAAGGAAATTTTGAGGCGGATGTAGAGTCCGATGCGATCACGCAGGGAGATGGCGGCGCGTTGGAAGGGGGTGCGTTGTTGCGCGGCGATGGGGCGGGCGAGCTCGGCTTGGCGCTCCAATTCGGTGAGTTGCGATTCGAGTTGAAGATACGAGAAACGCTTTTTTCCCGCGCCTTCGGACTCGCTGACTTTCATGAGGGTGAGCAGGTCGGGATGGACGATTTCGAAGACCTGGTAGGTGTCGGCTTTTTCGCTGTCGAGAAGCACGTCGGCGATCCAGCGGGATGGGCTGTAGCGGTGGGTTTTGCGGTCGTCTTCCCGCCAGTTGCCCGCGCCGTCGACCGCGTCCATCTCGGCGTCGGTGTAGGCCACGCGGACGGTCTGGCGGCCCTGGAATTGCAGAAGGGTGGCGCGGCCGACTGTATCCAATGGCTTGATACGTCCTCCGACGAGCACCGGCAGTTTGCCGAAGGCGACGTAGTCGGGCTTGGTGGGCGTTGGCCGGGGCTCGCGCAGGGTGGAGCCGACGTAGAGCAGGCCGAGGGCGAGAACGATAAGGGGGATGATTTTCTTCATGACGCGGCGAGGACGGGAGCGGGAGTCGGGCGGCGGAGGAGGGCCAGGAGGGCGGCGGCGGTGAGGGCGTGGACACCGATCACGACCCAGCGGAGGATGGCGTCGTAGATGTCGGCGCCGAGGAAACCGTAGGCGGTGACCGCGCCGAGGAGGAGTAATGCGCCCCACGCGTAAGCGGTGTGCAGGGTGCGCACCCAGGATCGTCCGGCCATCAAGCCGCCGAGCAGGGTGGCGCAGACGACAAACTCCACCGCGACGACGCCGAGCGCGATTTGCGCGATGGTGTCTTGCCCGGAGCTTGCCGCCCAGAGCGCGACAAGGCCCGCCATGAGGCGCATGCCCAGCACGAGGCCCAGCGCGATGGAGTGGTCCGAAATCGAGGCGGGTTTGGCCACTCCTCCGCGGGCCGCGCTGTAGCGCACGAGGTGCCAGCCGAATTGCCAAAAGAGGCCGACGGACATGAGCAGGCAGCTCAGGTAGGGAATAACCCAGGACGGGTTGCGCACGACTTGGAGGATGGTGGTGCGGTCGTTGTTGTCGAAGCCGGCTTGGAAGAAGGTCATGCCGTCGTAGCGCAGCGGGTTGTTCATGAAAATGAGCGACTCGCGGTCAACGACCCCATCTTGCGAACGCAGGCGGATGCGGCTGGAGAAATTTTTGGGGATTTCGGTGCCGGCGTAGCGGTCGTGCGTGAACTCCAGAAGGGTGAGCGAGTAGGGCTTGTAGGCGCGGGTGAAGCGGAGGCTGAGCGACCACTCGCGTCCCGCATAGCTGATGCGCTCGGGCTCGATCAGCATGGTGGAAAACAGAAAAGTGCCGAGGCTGCCTTCGGAGCCGATGAGCTCGACGTAAGCGGCGGGCAGGTTGCGCTGGTCGTGGCGGTAGGTGACGGGCAGCGGGGTGACGGCGACTCGCGGACCTATGCCTGCGGTGGCGATGTTGGGCGTGCCGCCGCCGGCGGCGGGAGCGGCGTCGCGCATGGCGAGCGTGGCGTTCGGGAAATAATCGCGCACGACCACCTGGAAGGGCAGGGCGGGGCTCTGGAGCGTATCGCCTACGCGAGCGAGGCGACTTTCCGGAATCACGGTGACGACGTCCTCGGCAGGCGAAGTTATGTCGATGATCGCGAGTTCGTTTTCGCGCCAGCTTTCGGAGTAATTCTTGGTCTGCCCCTCATCGAGGCGGAGTTGATATTCTTGTTGGAAAAGGCCGGTGAAAAGCTCGCCCAACAAGAGGAGAATGAGGCCGCCGTGGACGAGCTGGATGCCGGCTTTTTTCCAACTGAACGCGAAGCGTTTGGCGTGCGCCGCGACGAGATTGATCAACAGGAGGCCGCCGATGAAGTAGCCGCCGGGGAAAACGGGGACGGGGATGCCCTTGATGTTTTGCAGGACGATGAAGCTCTTGAACCACTTTTCCTGCACCGCCCAGATGCCCAGATTCACCTGGTCGAGGGTGGCCAGAAAAACGAGCAGCGATGACAGCGCGAGGAGCGCGACGGTGAGCTTTAGCGAGACGAAAAACTTAACGAATTCGCGGTAGATTTCGCGCATGGGAGTGCCTCAGGATTGCGGACGGAGCGTTTGCAGGAAGGCGTAGAAGGCCTCTTTTTCGCGCGAAACAAGGGGGTCGGGACCGTCGAGCTTAAAGAACCAGGTCGAGCCTTGGTAGGGCACGATGGCACCGAGCACGCGCTTGGCGGGCGGGATGCCGGGGCTGGTCAACTCCGCGACGTCAATGTGAAGATCGCCGACGTGGATGTGCCGCAACAAGGAGCCGATGGTGGCCTCGTTGACGGGCGGGGAGCCGAGCTGCTGGAGCCAGCGGTTCACGTTGGCGAGGTTGCCGCCGACGTTGCCGGGAAACGCGGTGACGGCGAGTTCGGCGGTGGCGCCATCCTCGGCGCCGACAAGGAAAGTGGCTTTGCGCATGGGGCGCTCGTCGCCGGACCGCCAGTGGGCGGGCGCGGTCCATGTCAGGCCCGGGCCGGAGGCGGTGGTGACGGCGGTGTTGCGCATCATGGCGTCGGCGTCGGCCGTGCCGGGCGCGGTCTTCGACATATCCGGCGCGGGCGCGGTGGACGGCGCCACCACGGGGGGCTGTTCCTTGGGCGTGGCGTAGGTGCGAATTTCTTCGCGACGGCAAGCGGACAGCAGGACGCAAAGGGACAGGGTGGTTAGGGGAAGGATGAGTCGGCGGCGCATGCGTAAAAGACCAGATCCTTCGATATTTGTTACTTTCGCGCAACCCATTCCCGGCTGTTATCAGTGGGAACATAAGCATGAATAAGTGCGCGCGTGCTTGTGCGGCTTTAAGGCTGGCGTGACTCTTTCGCCATGAGTCTCCATGCGATGGGCGACACCGCCTACCTGATATCATTCGAAGGTCCGATGAATGCCGTTTTGCTGGCGAAAGTGCGTGCGCTGGCCGCTAATTTGACGGCGGATCGCTTGCCGGGAGTGACTGATATCGTGCCCGCTTATGCGTCGGTGGGGGTGTTTTACACGCCGGAAGAGATTCTTACGCGGCAGGGCGAGCTGCCGTGGCGAGTGGTCGGGGAATGGATCGAGCGGCATCTGGAGGGGAAGGCGCCGAAGGCGAGCTGGGCGGTGAGGGGGGGACGCAGCCATGTGGTGCCGGTTTGTTATGGAGGCGAGTCGGGGCCGGATTTGGAGGCGGTGGCGAAGGCGACGAAGTTGTCCGCCGCGGAAGTGGTGAAGTTGCACGCGGGGGCGACGTATCAGGTGGCGGCGGTGGGGTTTACGCCCGGGTTTCCGTATTTGTGGGGCATGCCGGAAAAGTTGGCGGTGGAGCGCCGGGGAACGCCGCGCGTGCGGGTGCCGGCGGGCAGCGTCGGCATCGGTGGCGGGCAGACGGGAATCTACCCCCGTGAGACGCCGGGAGGATGGCATGTGATAGGCCGCACGACATTGGATTTGTTCAATCCGCTGCGCACGGCGGCCCCGGCGCTTTTCGCGGCGGGCGACACGGTGAAATTCAAAGCGGTGGAAAAGCTGGAGGCACCGGTCGGGGCGAAGGCGTCGGGCAGGACGGGCAGCGCGCCCGCGCGACGCGGCGTGGGCATGGAAGTGATCAAGCCGGGAACATTAACGACGGTTCAAGATTTGGGACGAACCGGTCTCGGCGCCCAGGGGGTGGGGAGGGGAGGCGCGCTCGATCCGTGGGCGGCGGTGGTGGCGAATCTGGCGGTGGGCAACGCGCCGGAAGCGCCGGTGCTCGAATGCACCTACGTGGGGCCGGTGCTGCGCTTCACGGCGGCGACGGTGATCGCGGTGTCGGGTGCGGAGGTAAACGCGGTGCGGGGCGGGCGGCCGATCTTGGTCAAGGCGGGGGAAACGGTGGATTTCTCGGCGTTCGCGCGCGGCGCGCGGCTATATATAGCGGTCGCGGGCGGGGTGCGGGCGGAGAAGGTTTTGGGCGGGGCGGGCACCTTGGTGGGCGCGGGCTTCGGCGGCTTCGAGGGGAGGGCGTTGCGGGAGGGGGATCGGATCGCGTGCGGGGGCCGGGCGGACGGCCGGACGCCGGCCGGGGAGACGTGGCACCTGGCGCCGCCTGTTTTGCCACGCGCGAAAAGAGAGACGGTGGAAGTGCGTCTCGTGCCCGGGCCGGACTGGGCGCGGATTTTTAAGCGCATGGGACCGGGTGGTGCGGTGCGGGCGGTGGAGGCGCGACGGTTTCAACTGAGTTCGAAGTCGGATCGCATGGGGCTGCGGCTTACGGGCGAGCAACCCTTCCTGGTGCCGGGGGGCGGGGAGACCTGGTCGCGTCCGGTGGTGCCGGGCACGGTGCAACTGCCGCCGGACGGCATGCCCATCGTGCTCATGGGCGAGGGGCAAACCATCGGGGGCTACGCGCAGCTCGGGCAGGTGGCGTCGCTTGATCTGGCGAAGCTCGCGCAGGCGCGGCCGGGGGCGGAGATCGTGTTTCGCGTGACCGATCTGACGACCGCGCAGCATGCGCGCATGCGCGCGGCGGGAGACCTGGCGAGGCTACGGGTTGGCCTGGCGATGCAGGGGTGATCGAGGCGGGAAGCATAGGCGCATGGAAAACGACGGGCACAAATCGGTCATCGACCTGAACGCCGACGTGGGAGAGGGCGGCGCGCAGGATGCGTGGTTGTTTGCGAGCGGCATCACGTCGGCGAATGTCGCGTGCGGCGGGCACGCGGGCGACGATGCCCTGATGGCGGAGACTTGCGCGCTCGCCGCGCGGCATGGAGTGGCGTTGGGCGCGCATCCGGGCTTCGCGGACCGGGCGAATTTCGGGCGGAAGGAGCATCCGCTCGAACTCGCCGAGCTGGGAAGGTTGCTCGCCGACCAAGTGCGCGCTTTGCAAGTGCATGCACGGCGGGCCGGCGTGGCGATTCGCCACGTGAAGCCGCACGGCGCGCTGTATCACTATTTGAATCGCGAGGCGGAGCACGCGTTGCTTTTCGCGGCTTCGGTGAAGGCGCTGGCACCGGGCGCGGTGGTTTTTGGGCCACCGATCGGGGAGTTGCGCGCGGCTTGCGAGGTCGCCGGCGCGGGTTTTGTGGCGGAGGGGTTTATTGATCGCGGATACCGGGCGGACGGATCCCTTATCCCGCGGGGAGAGCCGGGCGCGGAGCTGCAGGACGAGGCGGCGGCGTTGGCGCAGGCGCTGGCCCTGGCGCGAGCGGGGCGGGTGCGGACGCTATGCGTTCACGGCGACGGAGCGGCGGCGGCGAGGTTGCTGGCGGCGGCGCGGGCGACTTTGGCGGCGGAGGGGTTTACGCTTTCGGCACCGGTTTTTTGAGGGCGGGGCGGCAGATGGCCAGCAGGACGATGCCGGCGAGGAGCAGGAAGATGGAGTAAAAGGTGCCGCGGGTGAGGCCCAGGATGAGTTCGGCATCGGGTTCGCGAAAGTGTTCACCGACGGAGCGGCCGATCGCGTAGGCGACCAGGAATGCGCCCGCGACGCGACCGGGGGCTTCGCGCAGCCACGGGGTGCGCCAGACGAGCCACTGGGTGAGGGCGAGCGGCATGAGGCCTTCGAGCACGGCGGCGTAGAGCTGGGAAGGGTGACGGGGCGCGATCAGTTCGACCGGCTTGGAGGGATCGCTTTCCGGAAAGATGACCGCCCAAGCCACGCTGCTTGGGCGGCCCCAGAGTTCGCCGTTGATGAAGTTGGCGACGCGGCCGAAGAAGAGGCCGATCGGCGCGACGCTGACGACGAGGTCGGCGAGGTGCAGCATGGGCAGATTTAGCCGGCGGGCGGACCACCAAAGGGCGGCGGCGACGCCGAGGAAGCCGCCGTGGCTGGCCATGCCGCCTTCCCAGATGCGGAGCAGGACGAGCGGGTCTTCGGCGAGCCATTCCGGGTGGTAGAAAAAAAAGTAGCCGAGGCGGCCGCCGACCATGACGCCGACGATGAGGGCGGTGACGAGGTCGCCGATCCGGTCGCCGTTCAGGCGGGTGAATCCATGTTTTGAATACAGGCGCAGAAGCCACCAGGCGGCGAAGAAACCGACGAGGTAGGCCACGCCGTAGTAGCGGATGCCGATGGTGTCGGTGAAGCGGACAAGAAAGGGGCTTAGGTCGTGAACCCAATGGGCGAGGGGGAGGCTCATGCGTTGGGCGAAACGGGAGGCTTGGTCGCGGACGAGGCGGCGAGGTTGGCGGCGGCGGCGGCGCGGAGTTTTTCCGGAGTAACGGCGACGCGGGCGCGGGCGAGTTCGCGCATGTCGATGGCCATGTCGTCTTTTTCGAAGATTTCGCTGCCGAGCAGGGTTTCCATGACGTCTTCCATGCTGATGACGCCGGCGGTGGAGCCGAATTCGTCCACCACGATGAGGAGGCGCTGGTGATTTTCCAGAAACAGGCGGAGCGCCTCGGCGGCGGTCACGGTCTCTGGCACGAAGTGGGCTTCGTGGATGTATTTGCCAACGAGATCATGGTCGGCGTCGGCGGCCTTTGCTTTGAGCAGGTCGCGTCGGCGCACGATGCCGACTATGTCGTCTAGGTTGCGGCCATAGACGGGCATGCGGCCAAAGGGCAGGTTGGGGAGTTCGTTGAAGACGTCGGTGATGGTGGATGCCTGGCGGAGGGCTCCGATGACGTTGCGCGGGGTCATGATGGCGCTGACGCGGACCTCGTCGAGGCGGAGCGCGTTGGCGATGATGTTGGACTCGCTGCGGGTGAGGTCGCCTTCGCGGGCGCCGCGTTCGGCGAGCAGACGGATTTCGTCTTCGGCGGCGGATTCTTCGCCGGAGGGGGGGACGACGAGGCGAACGATGATGCGGCAGAGGTAGGTGACCGGCCCGAGCAGGCGGGTGACGAAGGCTAGGGGATAGACGGCGACAAGTTGGAGTTTACGGCGATGCACGACGCCGAGGTTTTTCGGGATGACCTCGGAGAACACCAGGATGCCGATCGTCATGCCGGCGGAGACGACGCCGATGGCGGCGTTGCCGTATAGCTTGGTGGCGAGGCCGCCGACCACGACGGAGCCAAGGGTGTTGGCGATGGTGTTAAGTGTGAGGATGGCGGAGCTGGTTTCGTCGAGGCGGGTTTTTAAGCGCTCGAGGACGACGCCGCGCCTGGGGCGGCTGGTTTTCAGGGCCTCGATCTCGCCCACCGTGGTGCTGAGGATCATGGCTTCCCATAGGGAACAAATGAAGGAGATGCCGCAGGTGAGGAAAATCGCCGTGAGTAGCCAGAACATGGAAACGCGAAATTGAAACCGACGGATACGCGAGACCAACTCAAAAGCGGAGTCGTCGTCGGGACCTGCCTTTTACCAGCCTTTGTCCGCATTGCCCTTGACCGAATTTGAATGCGTAAAAGAGTAATGGTTCCCCTTTCATCCCCTATGAAAACATATCCCCTCGTTTTTGCGTTAATGGTCGCAGCAACCTCCCTCGCTCTTTCCGGCTGTGCCGTGTTCTCGAAGGGCAAAACCCAAACCGTGGTCGTGCGTTCCTCGCCGTCCGGAGCAGTCACCAAAATCAACGGCACCGAAGTGGGTCGCACTCCCTTCCAAGTCGATCTGGGCCGGGCCGAAGTTTACCGCCTGGATTTCTCCAAGCCCGGGTTCAGCCCACAATCGGCGCTCCTGCTGCCGAGTTCCACCGAGTATGACAAACGGTTTCTGCGTTGGGGCGTTGATTATGCCTTGGGCGCCGCGAGCGATCTTCTCCCGGGCGAACTATCGGTGGAATTGAAGCCGCAGTTGGGCGAAGTTTCCCTGGGAGATCGTTTCGAAGAAATGACCGCCCAGATCAACCGCGCCGACGCGATGTTGGCGGCCAATCAACTCACCGTTTCCGATCACAGGTATTTGGTGAGTCAAATCACCGCCAGCTACTATCCGGCGCAGTGACCTTCTCGCGCGGAGAAAGTTTGGCCAAGGCATCCGAATCGGATGCCTTTTTTGTTGCCGGTAAACGTTCCTCTGCGACCTGTTGGAGTCTGCATCCATGAGCGATCTTCAACGCACTCCGCTTCGCGATTTTCATGCCGCCCACGGCGCCAGGCTGGTGGATTTCGCCGGCTGGGAAATGCCCGTGCAGTATCGCTCCATCCTGGAGGAGCACAAACTGGTGCGTCGCGCGGCCGGTCTTTTTGACGTGAGCCACATGGGCGAGGTCGATGTGCGCGGGGCGCAGGCGCTGGAGTTTCTGGAGCGGCTCGTGACCAACGAGGTCGCCAAGCTTTATCCCGGTCGCGTGCTTTATTCGCCGATGTGCAACGAGACCGGTGGCACGGTGGACGACCTGCTCGTTTATATGCGCGCGCCGCAGGATTATTTTCTATGCATCAACGCGGGCAACATCGCCGGTGATCTGGCGTGGATTCGCCAGCAGGCGCAGGGCTTTGACGTGACTATAACGGATCGCAGCGCGGACTACGCGTTGCTGGCGGTGCAGGGACCGCGCGCCGCCTCCATCGTGCAATCGCTCACCGGAGCGAAGCTCGCCGCCATCGGCACCTATCATTTTTGCGAAGGCACGGTGGCGGGCGTCCATTGCCTCATCAGCCGCACCGGCTACACCGGCGAGGACGGCTTCGAACTTTATCACGCCGCCTCCGACGCGGTCGCGCTGGCGGAGGCTTTGCTCGAGGCGGGCAAGCCGCACGGTCTTCAGCTCGCCGGTCTCGGCGCGCGCGACAGCCTGCGGCTTGAGGCGGGTTTTCCGCTTTATGGCCACGAACTCTCCGCCGACATCTCGCCGCTGACCGCCGGGCTCGGCTGGACGGTGAAGCTCAACAAGGCGCATCGCTGTTGTGGCCATGACGCGTTATTTCGGCAGAAGAACGATGGCGCGCCGCGCAAGATCGTCTTTTTTAAGACCGGCGACCGGCGTATTGTCCGTGCGGATACACCGGTGCTGGGCCATGGCGGCGTGACGCTCGGCCGGGTGCTGTCCGGCACGCTTTCGCCGATTCTCAACGAGGCCATCGGCTCGGCCTTGATCGAATCGGGCGCGACGCTTGGCTCGCTGCATGCCGATATCCGCGGCGCGGCGATACCGCTGCACGTGGTCAAGCCGCCCTTCGTGTCCTTGAAACAAGGGTGATTTTCACCCGTTTTTTCCCGTCCCCTCGCATCAATCCTTGTCTGTTTTATCTTTCGACCATGAGCAACATCCCCGCCGATCTCCGCTACGCCAAGTCCCACGAATGGGTTCGCCTCGCCGCCGACGGCACGGCGCTTGTGGGTATATCCGATTACGCACAATCCAGTCTGGGCGACATCACCTACGTGCAGTTGCCCAAGGTGGGAGCGACGTTTGCCGCCGGTGCGACTTTTGGTGTGGTCGAGTCGGTAAAGGCGGCGTCGGATCTTTATGCGCCGGTCGCCTGCACTGTGCTTGAGACGAATCCGGCGCTCGACTCCGCGCCCGAGACGATCAACTCCGCGCCCTACGAGGGCGGCTGGATGCTGAAGGTGAAGCTCGACGGCCCTGTGCCGGCGGAACTGCTCGAAGCCGACGCCTACGCTAAGCACGTGGGCTGATTCTGATTCGCGTTTTACGGGAGATTCCGGAGCGGACGGCCCGGCGGTCCGTCCCTACCCACAGCGGCCATTCTGAACGCGCATCGGCATAAGGCAGGGAAAGGCGCCGGGCTCGCCGGCGCCTGCCAAGGCAGACTTCAGATTTTCGGAACCGCATCCAAAAGCCTTCGCGTGTAGGGGTCTTGCGGGTCGCGATAGATGGCCTCGGCGGGGGCGGACTCGACCAGCTTTCCCTGATGCATGACGAGCACGTGGTCGCTGATGTGCTCCACCACGGCGAGGTCGTGCGCGATGAAAAGGTAGGTGAGGCCGAGCTCGACCTGGAGGTCCTGCAGGAGGTTGACGATCTGGGCCTGCACCGAGACGTCGAGCGCGCTCACGGCCTCGTCGCAGATGATGAACTCGGGCTCCACCGCGAGCGCGCGGGCGATGCCGATGCGCTGGCGTTGTCCGCCGGAAAACTCGTGCGGATAGCGCCTCATGTGCTCGGCCTCCAGGCCCACGCGACGAAGCAGGTCGGCGATGCGGTCGCGTTTTTCGGCGCGGGATTTTGAGGGAAAATGGATGTCGAGCGGCTCGCGGATGACGGACTCGATGTTCATGCGAGGGTTGAGCGAATTAAACGGGTCCTGAAAAATCATCTGGATGCGTTTGCGGAAGGGCAGGAATCCCCGCTTCGCGAGCCGGGTGATATCCGTATCGGCAAACCGGATACTGCCGGCGGTGATCGGCGCGAGTTTTATGAGGGCGCGGCCGATGGTGGTCTTGCCCGAGCCGCTCTCGCCGACGAGACCGGTGGTCTTCCCTCGCGCGACGGTGAACGAGACGTCGTCCACCGCGCGCACCTGATCGACCACGGTGCGGAGCAATCCGCTGCGCAGGGGGAAGTGGACTTTGAGGTTTTTGACCTCGAGGAGCGGAGCGTCCGGTTGATCCATTTTTTAGGATTTTAAGATTTAGGATTTAGGAATTCGCGGCGACGGCGCGCGAGATTTCGCCGTGGTCGATGGTAGCGAGGCGCGGGCGGCGTTCGCCGAGGCGCGGGATGCAGGCGATGAGGGCCCGGGTGTAAGGATGGCTCGGGTTTTTCAGGACCTCGGAGACGGGGCCGTGCTCCACGATCTCGCCGCGATACATGACGGCGACGTCGTCGGCGAAGCCGTGCACGATGCCGAAGTTGTGGGTTATCAGAATGACGGACAGCCCGGCGGAGACGCGCAGTTCGCGGAGAAGGTCGATGATCTGTTTTTGGATCGTGACATCGAGCGCGGTGGTGGGCTCGTCGGCGACGAGGATGCGGGGGTTGCAGGCGAGGGCCATGGCAATCATGATGCGCTGTTGCATGCCGCCGGAGAGTTCGTGCGGATAAGCGCCGTGGCGGCGGGCGGCGTCGGCGATGCCGACTTGTTCAAGGGCTTTGATGACGCGGGCGCGGACGTCGGTCGCGGCGGGCAGATGGAGCTTGATGGCTTCGGCGATCTGGTCGCCGACGGTGAAGACGGGGTTGAGCGAGGAGGACGGCTCCTGGAAGACGTAGGCGATCTCCTTGCCGCGGACGGCTTGCAGACCGCGACGGTCGAGGGAGAGGATATCATTGTCGCCGTAGCGAATGGAGCCTGTGACACGGCAGGCGTGCGGCTCGGGGAGCAGGCGGGTGAGGGAGAGGGCGGTGACGGATTTGCCCGAACCGCTCTCGCCGACGATGGCAAGGGTGCGACCGGCTTCGAGGGAGAAGGACACGCCCTTGACCGCCTCGACCACGCGGTCGCGTTGGTGGAAGGAGATTTTGAGATTCTCGACGGAGAGGAGCGGCATGGTGTTAGAGGCTCGGACCGGCGGGTCACTGGGTTTTGAGGCGGGGGTCGACGATGTCGCGGAGGACGTCGCCGAGGAGATTGAAGGCGATGACGGTCACGAAAATCGCCGCGCCGGGGGTGAGCAGCCACCAGAAGTTGAGCATGAAGATTTTGATGTTCTGCGCCTGCGAAAGCATCAGGCCCCACGACGAAGCGGGCTCGGCGATGCCGAGGCCAAGAAAGCTCAGAGCGGCCTCGCCGAGGATGTAGCCGGGGATGCTGAGCGTGGCGGCGACGAGCAGGTAGGAGGCTAGGTTGGGCAAGATGTGCAGGCGCAGGATGCGAAGCGGGGATTGGCCCATGCTCTCGGCGGCGAGCACGAATTGGCGGCGACGCAGGGAGAGCGACATGCCGCGCAACACGCGGGCGGCGCCGGTCCAGCCGATGAGCGAGAGGATGATGACGATGACAAAAAACATCTGGTCGGAGCTGAAGCGCGGCGCCAACACCGAGCGCAGCGCGAGCAGCAGGTAGAGCGACGGGATGGCCATGAGGAACTCGACCCCGCGCATGGCGAAGAAGTCGATGCGCCCGCCGAAGTAGCCGCTCAGGCCGCCGACGAGCAGGCCGAGGAACATGGTGATGGAGATGCCGACGAGGCCGATGAGCAGCGAGACGCGCGAGCCATAGACGAGGCGGGAAAACACGCAGCGACCGGTGGAGTCGCTGCCGAGCAGGTAGAGCTTGGCGGCGGGATCGGCGGGTTGGATGAGGTGGCGTTTCATCGGCACGAGGCCGAGAAGTTTGTATTCGAAGCCTGGTGCGAAGAGCCGGAGTCGATGGGCTTCGCCGGGAATGGGTTCGTAGGAGGGGCCGGAGCGATCGACGAGGCGGTAGGCGCGCACGGCGAGTCCGCCGTCGTGCCAGGTAAGGCGGGTGGGCGGGTGATAGGTGGCGTCGAGGTCCTGGGTGTTGACCGGCTGGGTGGCGAGGAAGCCGGCGAAGAGCGCGCCAAGGTAGAGGGCGAGCAGAGTGAACAGGGAGATGCAGCCCAGGCGGCGACGGAGGATTTCGCGAAAGAGGGATTTCATGGTCGCGGGAGATCAGTCTTTGCTTTCGAGGCGGATGCGGGGATCGGACCAGGCGAGGCAGATGTCGGCCACGAGGTTGCCGATCACGAGCATGGTGCAGGAGAGCATGATGGCGGCGAGGACGACGAACTGGTCCTCCCGGAGGAGCGAGTGGTAGATGAGGTTTCCGAGTCCGGGGTAGTTCATCACGATTTCCACGATGAGCGCGCCGCTGAGCAGGCTGGAAAACGAGAAGCCGAAGGCGCTGACGAGCGGGTTGATGGCGTTGCGCAGGACGTGTTTGAACATGACCAAGCCCTCGGGCACGCCCTTGGCGCGGGCGGTCTGCACATATTCGGCGCGGATGGTGTCGAGGAAGTTGGCGCGCATGATGCGCATGAGCCCGGCGATGCCGCCGATGCCGAGCACGATGGTGGGCAGCACGAGGTGATGGAGACGGTCGAGGAATTGGCCGCCGGGGGAGAGAAATTCGTATTCGATGGAGGTGGCTCCGCCGATGGGGAAGAGGCCGGCGACGGCGGCGAACCAGACCGCGAGCAGGGCGAGGAAAAACTCGGGGATGGAGAGCGCGGCGTAGGCGAGGAAGGAACTCACGCGGTCGAAGATCGAGTCCTTGTAGATGGCGGCGAGCACGCCGAGGGGAATGGCGATGCACCAGGCGAAGAGCAGCGAGGTGAGCGAGAGCAGGAAGGTGGAAAAAAGGCGCGAGCCGATCAGGTCGATGACTGGGACTTTAAATGACCACGAGTAGCCGAAGTTGAGCTGGGCGACGTTGGCGAGCCACTTGCCGTATTGCACATACCAGGGGCGATCCAGGCCGAACTCGCGTTCGAGCTCGGCGATGAGTTGCTCGGGCACGTCGCGCTGCATCTTGATCGGGGTGAGGAAATCGCCGGGCGCGAGCGAAAGCAGGAGGAAGACGAGAAAGGTCACCCCGAGGAGCATCGGGAACAGGGTGAAGAGGCGGCGGAGAATGAAGGCGAACATGCTGGGAGAGCTGGTAAAGCTGGTAAGCTGGTAAAGCTAGTAGAGCTGGTAAGCGGGTTAGCGGGTAGAGCTGGGAGCGAAGGGTTTAGTTTCGTTCGGCCCAGAGGGCGTCGAGGTTCCAGAGCACGCCGCCGAGAGGCGTGGGTTGCACGTTTTGCCAGCGGTTGCGCAGGCCGACGTATTCGTTGGAGGTGACGAGAAAGATGAGGGGCTGTTGTTCGGCCATGATCTCTTGCACCTCAAAGAAGGCGGCGCGGCGTTTTTCGGGGTCAAATTCGCGGCCGATCTCGCGCATGAGGTCGTCGATGCGCGCCTCCCAGGGCGTGGCGGGCGAGGCTTGCTGGGGTTGCCAGAAATGCAGGCGTCCGTCGCTCATGAGGATGTCCTTCGACGCGTAGGGATCGGGCGCGCCGCCGCCGAGGCCGAGGAGGGCGCCCTCGTAGTTGAAAGACTCGGAGGTGCGACGGACGATGGTGTTGAAGTCGATGAACTGGAGTTCGACGCGGATGCCGAGGGCGGCCATGTTTTCGGCGAAGACGGTGGCCATCTCGGTGCGGAGGTTGTTGTTGTTGTTCGTCATCAACGAAAATTCGACCGGATTGCCGTCGGCGTCGTGAAGACGATTGCCGCGCAGGACAAAACCGGCCTCGGCGAGCAGGGCGCGGGCGCGGGCGGGGTCGTAGTCGAAGCGGCGGATGTCGGGGTTGAACCAGTTGCGGTTTTTGGGCGAGACGTAGCCGTGCAGCGGCGTGGCGCGACCGGCGAAGACGCCGTCCACGATGCCTTGGCGGTTGACCGCGTAGGAGAGGGCCTGGCGGAAGCGGACGTCGTTGAACCATTTTTGCTTATGCGGGGCGACGAAAGGTTTGCCGTCGGGGTCGGCGCCTTGCTGGAGGTTGAACCAGACGAAGCTGGTGCTGGAGGAGGGGCCGAGGTCGTGGATGGTGAAGTCGAAGGTTTCCGTGGCGCTCGAGATCCAGGTGACGTTGTCGGCCTGGATGCCTTCGGCGTCGGTGATGCCGCGGGCGAAGGCGACGTTGCTGGCGTTGGCGTCGCCCACGATGCGGGTGACGATGCGCTCGATGTAGGGCAGGCGCTGGCCGTCGGAGTCGCGTTTCCAGTAGTTGGGGTTGCGGTAGAAAACGATGCGTTCGCCGGGGCGGTAGGATTCGAGCAGGAAGGGACCCATGCCGACGAGTTCGCGGGGATTGTTGATGGCGGTGTTGATGCTCCAGGCGTCGAGCAGGGTGCCGTTCTTGACGTAAGGTTCGAGGATGTGGCGGGGCAGGATATTAAGGCCGCCGCCGAAGAGGAGAAACGGCGAATAGAGCTGCGGCAGGGTGAAGCGCACCGTGTAGCGGTCGAGGGCCTCGACCTTGACCTCTTCGCCCTCGATCAACTGGCCGAAGGCGGGACGGGAGGGGAAGCGCAGGCGCGGGCGGCCGGTGCGTTCGTCGATCACGGGCGCGCCGGTGGCGGGGTCGGTTTCTTTGACGTAGAGGGATTCCCAAGTGAAGCGCACGTCGTCGGCGGTGAAGGGTTGTCCGTCGCTCCAGACGAGGCCTTGGCGGAGGTGAAACGTGTAGTGCAGGCCGTCGGCGGCGATCTCCCAGGACTTGGCGAGGTTGGGGATGATTTCGCCGGTTTCGGTATCGAGCGTGGTGAGGCCTTCGAGGAAGCGGCTGATCGCGGAGGAAGAGGCGTTGTCCTCGGAGATGAGGGGATTGAGCGTGGCGATGTCGCCCGGCTGGGTGGTGACGAAGAGCGCTCCGTGGTGGCCGGGCGGGAAGGGGACGGTCTCGGCGTCGGCGGAGAGGGGCACGACATTGGCCTCGGCGGGCGGGGCGGGCGGGCGGCTGCAGGCGGCGAAAAGAAGGCAGAGGGAGGCGAAACCTAGGTAACGAAGAAAAGGGAGTCGCATGAATGAGGAGTCGGGATTCACAGCCGCAGAAAGTGTGCGAGGTCGAAGGGGTGGGGACAACGGGAAACGCAAACGGTGCCGCGAGACTTGCGGCGCGGACGAGGCGAATCATAGGCGGGATGCCCATACCACTTTGGCGGGGCGGCTTGCGTTGCGCGGGGCGTTCTC
This sequence comes from Opitutaceae bacterium, assembly GCA_036770725.1. Lineage (GTDB taxonomy): Bacteria > Verrucomicrobiota > Verrucomicrobiia > Opitutales > Opitutaceae > IMCC26134_A. The sequence continues at coordinate 115 of DAIPIP010000018.1, read as the reverse complement.
TAGGTCGGCACGCGCATGATCGGCGTATTTGATTCGGGATTCGGGGGACTCACGGTGCTTGCCGCGCTGCTGCGCGACCTGCCCGAATATGATTACCTCTATCTCGCCGACAGCG
>DAIPIP010000160.1:0-6165 GCA_036770725.1 Opitutaceae bacterium | reverse complement strand
TTCCGCCCGTCTTCCTCGACCCTCTCCTGGGTCAGGATCTATCTGGACCTCCCGGGATTCTCGCGCTTGCCCGCCCCGGCGCGACCGCGCTTGCTGCGAATTCGTTTTTACCGCCCCGTGCCTAGCCTTCGCCAACTTCTCGCCCGCCACCCCACCCTGCTGTTGGCCGACACCTGCTCCACCCGGGTCGAGGTCGCGCTCTGGCGCGGCGGCGAACTCCGTCCGGTCGCCGTCGCCGCCATCGACGCCGAGGCCACCTCCGGCCTGCCCGAAGCCGTGCAACGCGTGCTCGCCGCCGCCGCGATGAACGTCCGCGCGCTCGACGCCGTGGCCTTCTGCTCGGGCCCTGGCTCCGTGCTTGGCATCCGCCTTGCCGCCGCGACCTTGCGCACCTGGCGCGCGATCAAGCCCGACCTCGCCCTCTACGGCTACGCCAGCCTGCCCCTGCTCGCCACCGCGCATCCCGGCATGACCATCATCGCCGATGCCCGCCGCGAAACTTGGCACGCCGTCCGCGTCCACTCCGCCACCGCGCTCGAACGCGTGCCCTCCGCCGAACTCGCCGCCCTCGCCGCCGAGGCCCCGCTTGGCACCCCCGCGACTTTCCGCAGCTGGTCAAAACCACCCGCAGACGTCGCCATTCGCCCGCTTGATTACACCCCCTCGGCGCTTTTCGCCGCCGCGCCTGACGCGGAGCTTTTCGAGGCCGCGCCCGAACCCGACGCGTTCATGCACGAGACGCCCGCCTACGCCACCTGGACGCCGCGCGTCCACCAGGCCCCGAGCGCATGAGCACGCCCTCCAGCCTGCCGCACCGTTGCTGGGCCGAGATCGACCTCGCCGCGCTGGAGCGCAACCTGCGCCTCATCCGCGCCGCCCTGCCCGCCCACATGCGCTACGTCGCCGTGGTCAAGGCCGATGCCTACGGCCACGGCCTGCACCAGGTCGCCGCCCGGCTCATGCACGCGGGTGCGGATCTTCTGGCCGTGGCCAACCTCGCCGAGGCCGCCGCCCTGCGCGAGATCACGCCCGACTGGCCCATCCTCGTGCTCGGTGCCCTCTTGCCCGAAGAGGCCCGCTTCGCGCCCGATTATGATGTCGCCGTCACCGTGTCGTCGGTGGACGAGGCGGAGCGGCTCGACCGCGCCGCCGCCGCCGCCCGCCGCCACCTCGACGTGCACCTGAAAATCGACACCGGCATGGGCCGCCTCGGGGTCTGGCACGAGGAGACCGCGCCGGTCTGCCTCGCCATCCGCCACGCCGCCTACCTGCGCCTTGCCGGGGTGTTCACCCACTTCGCCAGCTCGGACGACGACCCCGCCTTCACCGCCGAGCAACGCCGCCGGTTCCTGCGCGCCCTCGACCTGCACTGCCCCGGCCTGAATCGCGAGCGGCTCTTCATCCACGCCGACAACAGCTCCGGCCTGGAGACCATCGAGCAGGCCGGCCCCTTCAACGCCGTGCGCGTGGGCCTGCTGCAATTTGGTATCCAGCCGAGCACTACGGCGCTGCTCGCCGAGGTGCGGGCCGAGCCCGTCTTCAGCTTCCGCACTCGCGTGGCCCTGGTCAAAAACCTGCCCGCCGGCACCGGCATCAGCTACGGCCGCACCCACGTGCTCGCGCGCGATTCGCGCGTGGCCGTGCTCGCCGCCGGCTACGGCGACGGCATCCCCCGCGCCCTGAGCAACCGCGGCCGCGTGCTGGTGCGCGGCCGCCCCTGCCCCATCCTCGGCCGGGTGACGATGGACCAGACCATCGTCGATGCCACCGACCTGCCCGCGATCGCCCCGGGCGACGAGGCCGTGCTCGTCGGCCCGCAAGGCGAGGCCGAGATCTCGCTCACCGAGTTCAGCCGCCTCGCCGACACCATCCCCTGGGAGACGCTCTGCTCCGTGACCAAACGCGTGCCCCGCCTCTACCGCACGCCGCTCGGGGCGTGAGGGATCGCTGCGAATGGCCCCTCCTCGGGGCAAGCCCCGAGGTATCGGTGGCGTCCCGAATGAAGCGATGAGCAGCTCGGAGGTCCTTGAGCCCGACCTCTCTAAAGCCAGATCCCCTTACCCACGCCCATCCGCCCGCCGCCGCCGCCGCAACGCGGCCCACCCCAATACCGCCAAGCCCAGGATACCCGCTGTTGTCGCCGGTTCCGGGATAGGCTCCAGCGAGGTCAGAACCACGTTATCCAGGCGCGACTCATCTCCGAGCACCTGTTGCACGCCAAACAAATCACGCACCTCGAAAGTAACGCTGTTCATCGCCAAATAGTCGCCCGCGAAAGGCATCGGCACATCGTCCAGCACCAGCGAACCACCCACGCTCACGTCGAAAGTCCGCGTGCTGAAATCGTTGAGTATCTCGAAGCGATGCAACGTATCAAAAGCCAGTTCCACGGCCGGAGCCGCCGCCACCCAACCGAAACTCTGCCCCGCCGCATCGGGCTGACCTTCTGCGTTGATGCGCGTAAACGCGGTCACGAACAATCCACCGGCATTTTTAAGCAGGCCAGCCTGCGTAAGGGTGGCTATCCCCAATCCAAACTCATCCTGGAACAACCCGTCCAAGCCACCGGTAAACGCCACGGCATCGAAGTGATTAATCCCCAGTGATACGTCAAAGGACAGGGCGTAAAGCGACGCTTCCCCGTCGAACCCCGCGTCGGTGAAGCTGCGCAGCGCCAAACTTGAGTTGGCCACAGGTTGAAACACCACCCCGCGCCCCCCCCGCGCTTCCCGCGCCATCCACCACTTCCACACCCTGGCTTGTGCCCCAGCCCGACTGGCCGTTCAGCGCGCCCGTAGCGTAGCCGGGTGCCTCGAATCCGTCCGCATCCAGCAGCACCTGCGCGGATGCAGCTAGCGTCCCCGCGCTCAGGCAGACCAATACCCGCACAATTCGAATGAGACCCACATGCACATCGCGTAACATCATAGAACCGAATCCAAATTCATGCGCGACCACTTCGCCAATCGACAAACGCGCCCCGGCTACCTACTTTAGCCGGTAGTCCTCACCCGAGGCCCACGCCCGCCCGCGTGCTTAGCCGTCCGCCCGACTCCGCCGGGCGTGAGCGTGACCTCGCCAGCTGGTGCGCCCGCAGCAGCGCCGCGTGCCGGTTGTCCACCCCCAGCTTGTCGAATACCCCCTCCACATACGACTTCACCGTGCTCAGCCGCAGCCCCAGCACCGCCGCGATCTCCGCGTTGCTCTTTCCCTGCGCAAGCAGCGACAGCACCTCGGCCTGCCGCTCCGCCAGCCCTGCCCGCACGAACACCCCCGGATCCGCTACCGCCTCCTCGAGCGAAGCCAGCGAGCGCGCCAGCAGATACGCGTTCACCAGATGCGGCTGCAGGGCAGCCAAAACCTCCCGCTGCGCCGGCCGAAATACTCCGCCCAAGAGCTCCAAACCGATGAAAAACACCCGCTCCGCGTCTGCCTGCACCAGCACCGCAGCATGGTCGGTGATGCCCGCCAGCGCGAACCCCTCGCGATAAATAGGCGAGGCATAGAACGCCTCGTCCGATAAAAAATCCCCGCGCAAAAACGGCCGACCGCCGCCCACCGCCGGATCAAAGTTGAAACAGGGATACGCCGCCATGTGCCGTCCGAAACCTGGCAGCCCCGCCGCCAAGCCTGGGATCAGCGAATCAAAGTCGATGTCCAGTTTGCGTGACTTTAAATCAAGTCGCGCAAACGTCACCACCGGGCAGCCCACCGCCCCGCGCAGCAGCTCCGCCGCGCGGGTCTGAAACGACACCGGGTCCAGCCTAGGCGCGAAGAGCCCGGCCAACGGTGCGGCGGGAGAGAAATCGGGATCGGAGCGGCGGCCGTTTGTCATCGGCGCGCAGCATTCTAACCTTAAAAGGGAAAACAAACTCGGTTCAAAAAAAGGTCCGGGCCGCGACATCGTTACAGTTTACCGGGGTGGTCCTCTCTATCATTCCCGGGCGCCGACAGCCGGGCGAGGCGCCGTCCAGACTTGGATAGTTTGCCGCCCTTGAGCGGGGCGCTGAATGATACGATTTCGCTGGTTTTGAATGTATTGAAATCACACGCAAGTATAGCGCACCTCCCGAGCACGCGGTCGTTGCTGGCCAGCTGCCATGTAAAAAGTCGCATGGACTGCGTGGCCCCCCACGCGACGAAGCTTTGCCTTCGCGCCTCCGCCGGCTAGCTCTGCTCTGCGTCATGACACCCCCGCTCGACCCCCGCGAGGCCTGGAAACCCCTGCCCGCCTCGGCCTGGAACCCCGAACTCGCCGGCCACCTGCTGCGCCGCACCGGCTGGGCCGCCCGCCCCGACGACGTCGCCCGCGCCGTGCGCGAGGGCCTGCCCGCCACCCTGCAACGGCTCTTCCCCGCCCTGCCGCCTTCCTTCGACCGGCCGGTGTTCATGCAGCACGCCGCCGACCGCATCGAGGAGCTGCGCGGCGAACGGAAAAACGCCCCCGACCAGGCCGCGCGCATGCTCATCGACCGCGAGATGCGCGAGCTCGAGCGCGCCGCCGGCGTCGAGTTCAACCTCAAGTGGTTCCAGGCCGCCGCCGACCCCGCCCGCTCCGCCTTCGAGAAATGGCTGCTCTTCCTCGCCGACGTTTACGTCGTGAGCATGGAAAAAGTCGCCCGCGCCGACTGGATGTTCGCCCATCACGACATCCTACGCCGCCACGCCCTCGGCCTCGCGCCCGCCCTCGCCAAGGCCGTGTCGCGCTCGCCCGCCATGATCCGCTACCTCGACTTGGACCGCAGCTCGAAGCGCGCGCCCAACGAGAACTTCGCCCGCGAACTCTTCGAGCTCTTCACCCTCGGCGAAGGCCACTACACCGAGGCCGACATCCAGCAGGCCGCGCGCGCCTTCACCGGCTATCGCTACACCGACAAAGGCTTCGTCCTGCGCGAACGTGAGCGCGACACCGGCCCCAAGACCCTCTTCGGCCGCACCGGAAATTTCTCGGGCGACGAGGTCATCGACCTCGCTTTCGCCCAACCCGCCGCCTCCGCCTTCCTGCCCGCCGAGATGGCGCGTTTCTACCTCACCGAGCGCGGCCTCGCGCCCGAGTTCCTCTCCCCGCTGGCCGACGCCTGGCGCGGCTCCGGGCACGACCTGCGCGAGCTTTGCCTGCGCTTCTTCGGCTCCACCGCCTTCTACCACCCAGAGTTTCGGGCCAACTTCATCAAGAGCCCCGTGCAGTTCTACCTCGGCCTGGTGCAGGACCTCGGCCTCGACGTGCTCCTCCTGCAACGCACCACCCTGCAACCCGTGCGCCAGATGGGCCAAAACATCCTGCAACCGCCCAACGTGCGCGGCTGGGTCGGCGGCCGCCTCTGGATAAACTCCTCTACCCTCGCCGCCCGCCGCCAGCTCGCGCAAGCGCTCTGCACCCCTCTGGATGAGGAGCGGCTCAACGCCGACGAACGCCTCGAACTGCTCGCCGCGCGCGATGCCGGTCTCGGCCGCTTCACCGTCGACGAGGAGCGCATCCGCGCCTTCACCGCCCTCGGCCCCCAGGGCATCGCCGACCGCCTCTGCGACTACTTCTTGCCCGTGCGCGTGAGCGCCGCCTACCGCGCCGCCCTGGTGGACTACCTCGCCTCCGGCGAGACCGCCGACTTCGAGGAACACGCCCGCCGCGCCACCATCGCCGTGCTGCAATCCCCCGAGTATCAACTTTGTTGATACACTGTCTGCCCTACCCCGCCCTGCCCGCCTACCCTTCCCGTTCGCCCGCGCCCTGCCCGCTCCCATGAAACCACTCCTCCCCTCCACCCGCCGCGAGTTTCTCCGCCTCTCCTCCCAGGGCATAGGCCTGCTCGCCTTCAGCCGCTTTGCCCCGCAATTCCTCGTGCAAAGCGCAGCCGCCGCACCCCTCCCGGAGAAAGACCGCCGCATCCTCGTGCTCGTGCAGCTCGCGGGGGGCAACGACGGCCTCAACACCGTCGTGCCCTACGCCGACGACGCCTACCACGCCCTGCGCCCCACCCTCGCCCTGAAGGCGGCCGACGTGCTGCGCATCGACGACCACCTCGGCTTCCACCCCGCCTGCGCGCCCCTGCACGCCCTGCTCGGCGAAGGCCGCCTCGGCATCGTGCAAAACGTGGGCTACCCCAACCCTAACCGCTCGCATTTCCGCTCCTCCGAAATTTGGGAAACCGCCTCCGCCGCCGACGA
>DAIPIP010000159.1:0-6167 GCA_036770725.1 Opitutaceae bacterium | reverse complement strand
CCGCCCGTCTTCCTCGACCCTCTCCTGGGTCAGGATCTATCTGGACCTCCCGGGAGTTGATCTTGCGCGGCGTGTGTTCGCTTCGCCCGCTCAGGCCGTGCGCAGTCCGCCGGCGGGGGCGTGGCGGACGGGGTCGGCGGGGGCGGTGAAGGGGTTTTGCGAATCGCCTTTGGCGGTGGCCATTTCGATGCAGAAGCGAAAGGTCGATCCACGGCCCGGTGTGCTCTCCACTTCGATGTCTCCGCGCATGAGTTGGCAGAGGCGTTTGGAAATGATGAGGCCGAGGCCTGTGCCGCCATGACGGCGGGTGGACGAGGTGTCGAGCTGGCTGAAGGCGCGGAAGAGGCGCGGGATTTCCTCGGGGGCCATGCCGATGCCCGTATCAATCACATCGCCGCGCAGCTTATAGGGCCGGGCGCCGTCGTAGTCGCTCGTCTCTTCGGGGGGGAATTCGCCGGATAGTCGGACGGTGACGCCGCCTTTTTCGGTGAACTTGATGGCGTTGCCGACGAGGTTGATGAGGATCTGGCGAAGTCGATTTTGGTCGCCTTCAAGGATGGGCGGGACGCCGGGCGCGATGTCGGAAAGGAGAGTGAGGCCGGCGATCTCGGCGGGTTCTTTGAAGAGGCGCAAAACCTCGTCGAGAAAGTCGCGAAGGGAGAAGGGGCCGGGGACGATTTCCATGCGGCCGGCCTCAATCTTGGAGAGGTCAAGGATGTCGGAAACGAGGGTTTCGAGGTTTTGGCCGCAGCGGTGGATGGTTTCGGCGTAGCTTATCTGCTCGGGGGTGAGAAGGGTGCCGCGCAAGAGGCGGGTGAAGCCGAGCACGCCGTTGATGGGGGTGCGAATCTCGTGACTGACGATGGCGAGAAATTCGCTTTTGGCGCGGTCGGCGGATTCGGCTGCTTCCTTGGCGTCGCGAAGGGCGAGTTCGGCTTGTTTGCGGACGGAGACGTCGTGGCCGACGGCCTGGTATTCGATGAGCTGGCCGTCGCGGTCTTTTATGGCGCGGTGGGACCATTGGATGACGCAGGTTTGACCGTCGATGCCGGTTAGGGTGGTTTCAAAGCTAGAGGCTTCGGGCCAGGTTTCGAGAAGCCGCCAAGGGGCGAGATTATCGGCAAGGACATGCCAGGGTTGTCCATTGAGTTCGGGGCGTTTCTGGCCGAGGAATTGGGCGTAGGCTCCGTTTACGAAGGTGAGGCGGCCGTCGGATTTGTAACGGCAGATGAGGTCGGCCTGGTCTTCGACGATGGCGCGGTAGCTGGCCTCGGTGCGTTGGAGGCTGCGGGCCATTTGCTCGATTTTTCGGGCGAGGCCCATGATCTCGTCGGGGTCGTCGAAGCCTTCGTCGTGGTCGGTCTTCTCGGAGGTGGCGTGGTGTTTGATTTCCTTGATTTTGGTGAGGAGGGTGCGGTCGAAGACGTAGCCGGCGAGCACGAGCAGGATGGAGCCGATGAGCGCGAGGCCGATGATCCAATAGGTGGTGCCCAGGCGGTCGTGGAGATCGGTGTCCAGCGCCATGACTATGATCGAGATGGCAAGGCTGGCCGCCAGACCGAGGATCATGAGCGTCTGACGTCGGAAGTGGCCGTTCATGTTCCGTAAGGTAGGTATGGCGAGGGGGGGAGTCTAATGAATTGCCGTCGGTTGAGATGAGGACTTGGTAAATCGGCGGCTTCGGTGTGGGGCGGTGATGCGGGGGGCGGGGCGAATGAGACAGGGGGCGAGTTCAGGCTGGACGAACCGAGAAGGCGAGGGGGATCAGCCGGAGCGATTACGGCGGTTTTTGAAGGCGGCGCGTCCGTCGCGACCGGGTTTGGCGGATTTGGCGGGCTTGGCGGGTTTGGCTTGGTGGATGTCTGTGCGGCCGGCTTTGCCCGCCTTGGGTTTTTTGGGTAGGGCGACGGCTTTGGCGGGGCGGCCGGAGGCGGGGGCGGGCGCGTCGGAGGCGGCCGAGTCGGCGGAGGCGGGCGTGGAGTTGTTAGTCGCGGCGGGGGCGGAGCCGGCGGGGATTTGGAAGCGGTCGGGGGCGAAGAAGGGGTTGTATTTGCGTTCGTGGGCGAGGGTGGTGAGCGGGCCGTGGCCGGGGCCGATGACGGTATCCTTCGGAAGGCTGAAAATGCGGGCGCGGGTGTTTTTGATTTGATCGACGAGGTGGGTGGGGCTGCCGCCGACGGAGGCGGAGAACAGGGAGTCGCCGCAGAGGGCGAGGGGCCAGCTGAGGCCTTGCACGTAGAAGGTGGTCTGGCCGGGGGAGTGGCCCCAGGTGGAGAGGGCTTTGATGGCGACGACGCCGAGGTGGAAATAGGCGTTGGCGGCGAAGGTGCGGGCTCCCGGGTAATCGACGGGTTCGCTTTCGCTGGACCAGACTTCGGCGCCGGTGGCTTGGGCGAGGCGGGGGAGGGCGGCGATGTGATCGTCGTGGGTGTGGGTGAGGAGAATGCACTTCACGCGGAGGCGTTCGGAGGCGACAAAATCGAGCAGGTCCTCGGCGTCGGCTCCGGTGTCGATTACGGCGGCTTCGCGCGATTTGGAGTCCCAGACGACGTAGTTGTTAACCGTCATGTCTTCGTGGACGGTGTTGAACATGGCGAAGCCGCGCGGGAAGATGGGGGCCTTGGGGTAGGCTTCTTTTTTGGCGAGGGTTTCGAGGGCGTCGGGCGAGAGTTTTAGGTGGCGGGCGACGCGGCGCAGGGCACCGAGTCGGGGTTCGCCGGACTTCAGGGCGGCAAGTTCGTCCACGGTGATGGCCGAGCGTTCGGCAAGTTCGGCGTCGGAGATGCGGTAGCCGCGCTGGGCTTTGGCGATGACGTCGTTGAAATGGTCCTCGATGGGGATGAGCGGCATGGGTGGGGGGAAATGGTTTTGGTTAAGGCTATCGGCCGTGGTCCCGGAGGTCAGCTGTCGAGTCGCACGGGCTGGCCGGTGAGGGATGATTCGTAAACGGCGTGGATGAGTGCAACGGCGGCGCGACCGGAGTGGCCGTTGACGAGGGGTTGGCGGTCGGCGCGCACGGCGGCGACGAAGTCGGCAAATTGGGCGCGGTGGGCGTCGCCCCATTTCCATGGGGCGGGAGATTTTTCGTCGGAGAGTGTGGACGTGGATATTGGCGCCGAGGTGGCTGCGGCGGCGTGATGCACGGCGGAGCGGGTGCCGCCGGTGGCGATTTGGAGGGCGTGGGCGGAGGCGGCGGAACCGGTGATGGTTTCCTGGCCTTGGATGGCGAGGGTCTGGAGCTCGTCGCCGCAGAGGACGGCGGTGCCCAGGGTGCCGTAGAGCGAGAGGCCGGCGGGGAAGCCGGGGTAGGCGGCGGTGGAGGCGAAGAGGGTGGCGATGATGCCGTTGGCGAAGGTAAGCGTGGCGCAGACCATGTCTTCGACCTCGATTCTTTCGTGCGCGGCGGTGACGGTGCGGGCGAAGACCTCGCGAACGGGGCCGCAAAACCAGAGCATGAGGTCGATGGTGTGGATGCCTTGGTTCATGAGGCAGCCGCCGCCATCAAGAGACCAGGTGCCGCGCCAGTCGCCGGAGTCGTAGTATTCTTGGGTGCGATACCAAGGGATGCGAATTTCGGCGCCGAAGAGGCGGCCGAGCCCACCTTTATCAAGCAAGGCGCGCACGGTGATGCTGGCGGGGTCGAAGCGGTGTTGGGAAATGACGGCGAGTTTACGGCCGGAGCATTGTTGCGCGGCGATGAGTTCGTCGCATGCGGCCACGGAGACTTCCATGGGTTTTTCGATTACCACATGTTTGCCGGCGCGGAGGGCTTCGGCGGCTAGAGCGCCGTGTAGGCCGCTCGGAGTGCAGAGCGTGATGGCGTCGATGGCGGGATCGGCCAGCAGTTCGGTCCACGTGGCAACGGTGAGGCTGTGTTTGGTCGCGAACTCGGAGGCGCGTTTTGTGTCTAGGTCCGCGCAGTGGGTGAGTTTTGCGAGGTCGGGCAATTCTTTCAGCGCCTGGGCCTGGGTGGGGGCTATGGCTCCGCAGCCGACTAGGGCGAAACGAAGGGGAAACTGATCTGGGGTGGTGGTGGACATGGCCGTTACTGGTATAGGCAAACGTCCATCTTGCGCTTGGTGCATCTCCGGGTGCAAGGACGCGGCAGGAATTCGCGCTGAAACTTAGTTCAGAGACTGGATGGCTGACCGGAGCGTCCATCGGTCGCGTGATAAGCGGAGCAATTTATCAATTAACATGAGCAACCCTACAAACTACTTGAATTCGATGTTTTCTTTGGCCGGCCAGGTGGCCGTCGTGATCGGAGGCACGGGTGAACTTTGCGGGGCGATGGCCGAAGGTTTGGCGGCGGCGGGCGCCGAAGTGGTGTTGGTGGGACGTGACGCGGAGAAGGCTCGCGTGCGCATCGGGCGAATCGAGGAGACGGGCGGCAAGGCGTGGTTTTATGCGGCGGAAGCGAGTGACAAAGCCGCGTTGGAAGGTCTGTTGTCGGCGGTGCTCGCGCGCTCGGGCAAGCTGGATATTGTAATAAACGGAGCGGGTATAAACTCGGCCACGCCATTCCTTGATATCACGGAGGAAGAGGTGGATCGCATTTTGCGAGTGAACTACAAGAGTGTGTTTCTGGGATGCCAAGTATTTGGCCGCTATCTTTGCGAAAGGGCCGAGGGAGGCTCTATAATCAATCTCGGCTCCATGTCCGGATTGGTTCCGTTGTCACGGGTGTTTACTTATTCGGCGAGCAAGGCGGCGGTTCATAATCTATCCAAAAATCTCGCCCGCGAGTGGGCGCCGAAGAATGTGCGAGTGAATCTGGTGGTTCCCGGATTTTTTCCGGCCGAGCAAAATCGCAAGGTTCTGACGCCGGACCGGGTGAGTTCCATCATTGGCCATACGCCGATGAAGCGTTTTGGCGAAGCCAAGGAATTGGTGGGGGCAACCCTATTGCTAGCGGGCGCGGCGGGCTCGTTCATCACCGGCGCGGAAATCGTGGTGGATGGCGGTTACCATGCCATGACCATATAGACAGCGCTCGGTGAATTCCCCGGGCGTTTTCCGCGTGCCTTGAGATATTTTATTTTATTATAGTCTTGATACACGACGGCGCGGTCGTTGTCTATTGATTCGATATGTCATTCATCGATCAAATTGCCGAACTCGAAAAAGCCAAAGCCAAGATTGCTCAAGCCGAGGCCAAACTCGCCGCAGACCGCGTTGCTGCGCTTGCCAAGCTTCCGTCGGACTACGGATATTCCGAACTCAATGCCTTTATCAAGGCGTTGAAGGATGCCGCCAGCAAGGCGCCCAAGGGCAAGGGCAAGCGCGCCAAAAACAGCAAGACGGGGAACGCCCCCAAGGTTGCCAAGGCCCCCAAGGCGGGCAAAGGCAAGCGCGCTAAAATCACCGACGAGGTCAAAGCACAGGTGAAAGCGCTCGCGGAGTCTGGTAAAACCGGTGCCGAGATCGCGAAGATTTTGGGAATCTCACAGCCTAGCGTCCAGAATGTTAAGAAAGCGCTCGGCATGGTCAAAGCCCGCGCTTCCGCCGCTCCCGCTCCTAAAGCTGCGGCACCTGCCCAAGCGGTGCCCGCTCTGGTTGTTGATCAGGCTGCTTCTTACTGATTCTAGCACGATTAAATTGATTTTAGAGAATGCACCCCGCCGATATTCTCGGCGGGGTTTTTGTTTATCTCGGCCGTATCGATTCGTGGAGGCTCCCGATGCGGTTCGTTTTGCACAAGCTGCATGTTATCTGCCAATCGGCATCGGGGCCGCTAGTGCGCTTTCAGAGGGGATATCGCGACAGCGGAATTGGCTGGATGTCGTTTTGTTAATCTTATGCGTATTTCCATTTTGCCGAATTCGCACCCGTGGGGGTCCCGGATCATATCAATCGATTAGAAAGTTTTTAGATCTGGAATGAACGACCAACAGAGCGGCGACAAGGACTTCGCCTCTCCGTGACAATCCTTTCTCAATTATTCGTAGTATAGCACGGCCGTTGTAATGAGCGAATTTTTGAGCAAATATTCGGACATTTGCCGGATTACTGAAAGGCTCCATGAATTTGCGAAGAGGTTTCGCTTTTCGCCCTAGTATCCCAAATCTCGGATTTTTTCGGAATAGCCACAGCGCCGAGCCGGAGCCCAGACACAGAGTTATGTGTTCTCTGTGGCAAAAAATTCATCGTGAAAAGTGATGAGGTAA
>DAIPIP010000158.1:2928-6190 GCA_036770725.1 Opitutaceae bacterium | reverse complement strand
CGCGAAGCCTGCAAACGCGCCGTCCGCCGCGCCATGGAGTTTATCCAGGACCGCCTCCACGTGACACCCCAGATGGCCTACACCCTCTGCAGCGTCGTGCTCGACCTGAAGGTCAGCCAGCTCGTCAACGTCCCCACCACCACCATCACCGCCTACCTCCCCGAAGCCATTTTCGATTAAACCGCTCTTTCCAGGGAGGGCGGGGCTCCGTCCCCGCCGTTTTCGCCGCCCCGCCAAAAACTTCTGCCTTCCCTCCTCTCCGTGCCCTTCGTGTCCTCCGTGGTTTAATAACTCCGACTCATCCTCCCTCCATGTCCTCCCTCTCCGTCGAATCCAAACTCGCCTCCCTCGGTCTCACCCTCCCCGCGCCCGCCGCCCCCGGTGGCAGCTACCTGCCCTACCGCATCCACAGCAACACCCTAATCCTCGCCGGCGTCATCTCCTCCTTCAACGGCGAGATGACCCACGTCGGCCAGGTCGGCAAAGAGCACACCATCGAGACCGCCCGCGAGTCCGCCCGCATCTGCGCGCTCAACGTCCTCACCAACATCAAACTCGCCCTCGGTTCCTATGATCGCGTCGAGGCGATTCTCTACGTCGGCGGCTACGTCAACGGCGTGTCCGGCTTCGCCGACGCCCCCGCAGTGATCAACGGCGCCAGCGAACTCTTCGTCGAAGTCTTCGGCGACGCCGGCCGCCACGCCCGCGCCGCCGTCACCGTCGCCGGCCTCCCCAAAAACTCCACCACCGAGATCCAGGTCACCGTCGCCATCAAACCCGAAGTTTGACCACAGATTACACAGATAAACACAGATGACCCGATCCCTGCCTTTATCTGCGCCCATCTGCGTGATCTGCGGTTAAACAAAATGACCTTCGCCGACTGGCAGACCCTCGCACCCGCCGCCGCCGCGCGCCTCGTCCACGAGCGCGTCGCCGCCCTGCCCGCAGCCCAACAACGAGCCGCCCTCGCCTGGCTCGCCCCCGAGCCCCGCCTCGCCGCCGAGCTAAGTGGCATGGGCGTCCCGCCCATGGGTTCGAGTGGCACGGGCGTCCCGCCCGTGGGTTCGCCCCGTGGCATGGGCGTCCCGCCCATGTCCGTCTCCGACGCCACTTCCCCGCTCCGCGGCGTCCCCTTCGCCGCCAAAGACCTCTTCGACGCCGCCGGCCTGCCCACCTACGCCGGCTCCACCTTTCTCCCCGAAGTCCGCCAAGGGCACCTCCCCGCCGGCTCCGCTTCCGGGGTAGGCTTGAACGTGAGTTCAAGTTCATCCCGCGACACCACGCCTGTCTCCCCCGCCGACGGCGCCTTCATCGCCGCCCTCCGCGCCGCCGGCGCGACTCTCGCCGCCAAGGCCCACATGCACGAATTCGCCTACGGCATCACCGGCGAAAACCCGCACTATGGCGATTGCGAGATCCCCGGCCACCCCGGCCGCACCACCGGCGGCTCCTCCTCCGGCTCCGCCCTGCTCGTAAAGGCCGGCGTCGTGCCCCTCGCCCTCGGCACCGACACCGGCGGCAGCATTCGCGTGCCCTCCGCCTTCTGCGGCCTCTACGGCTTCCGCATGACGCCCCGTCACCCGTGGATTGCCGACGGCTACCCCCTCTCCGAGTCCCTCGACACCCCGGGTTGGTTCACGAGCAACGTATCCGACATGCGCGCCACCCTCGACGCCCTGGTCCCCGAGCGTGGCATGGGCGTCCCGCCCATGCTTTCCGGCTCCGCCCCATCAACTTCATCTTCCAACTTCAACTCCGGGAGGGGTGAGCCACGCGGGGCGTGGCTCACCCTTCCCGGCCTCGACCCCGCCGTCGAAACCGCCTTCCTCGCCGCCGCCTCGCGCCTCGCCGAACCGCTTGCCGCCTCCACCGCCGCCGACCTCCGCGCCCTCTTCGCCCCCGCCGCCGAACTCTACGCCATCCTCGGCGGCGCCGAGACCTGGCGCATCCACGCGCCCTTCTACGACCGCTACCGCGACCGCTACGATCCCAACGTCCGCGCCCGCATCGACCGCGCCCGCACCCTCACCGCCGCCGAGATAGACCGCGCCCAGGCCAACCGCGACGCCATCACCGCCGCCTGGGCGTCCTTGTTTTCTGAATACGACTACATCGTGCTCCCCGCCTCCCCCTGCCCCGCCATCACCAAGGCCGAATGCACCTTCGAGATGCGCGGCCGCATCCTCGGCCTCACCGTCCCCGCCAGCATGGGCAGTCTCCCCGTCCTCGCGCTCCCCGTCCTGCTCCCCGACACCGGCGGCCTCACCACCGCCCTGCAAATCGTGGTCCCCACCATTCACAGCCCCGCCCTCCGCCACGCGCTTTCCCTTCACGGATAAACCGCCGACCGCACCCCGCTCAGTTTCACCATGAAACCACCGGGCGATCGGCCACAAAAAATCAAAACTTCTTCGTTGTGTTTCAGCGCCTAAACTTCCGCCCCGGCAAACAAGCACCCGGTTGAACCAGACTGTTCCGGGTTTTTACCGTGAACTCAGCCGCCGATTCCCAAATTCTTCGCGTGAAACGCCAGCGCCTCGCGCACGTGCAAATCCCAGTAGTCCCAATCGTGAACCCCCGGAAACTCGCGATACACATGAGGCAAGGCCGCCGCCTTTAGCTGCGCGACAAACGTCCGGTTGTCCTCGATCAAAAAATCCTCCGTGCCGCAGTCGAGCAGCAGCTCCGGCAACGTGCCCGCCGCCATCGCCCGCTTCGCCAACTCCACCAAGTCGTGGTCAGACCCGCGCGGATCCTCGCCAAAGATTCGCGCCAATTCCCGCATGAACGCCTCGCCGCGCCCATTGAGCGATTTCGGCGCCGACGGCCCCGTCTTGAAGTCGAAGTTTCCCCAGCCCACCGCGCCCGAGTGGCTGTTCACCGAGCAGAAGCGATCCGCGTAGCCCAAGCCCACGCGCAACGCCCCATAACCGCCCATCGAAAGCCCGCCGATGGCCCGCGCCGAACGCTCCGATTTCGCCTGAAAATTCCGCTCAATAAATGACGGCAGCTCCTCGCCGATATGCCGTGCAAAGTCCGGCCCGTCCACCGGCTTGGTATAAAAACTCCGGTAGCCGTCCGGCATCACCACGATGATCGGCAGATCGCGCACATACCACTCGATGCGCGAACGCCGCAGCCACATCGAATGATCGTCGGTCAGTCCGTGCAGCAGATAAAATGTCGCAAACGGCCCCGTGCCCGTCTCCGGCAAAATCACCGTCGCCGACGTCTGCTTGCCGATGACGTCGCTTTTCCA
>DAIPIP010000158.1:0-2828 GCA_036770725.1 Opitutaceae bacterium | reverse complement strand
TTACTCCACGCGCAAAATGTAACCGCGCAGATACTCGCTCTCCGGCATCGTCACGAGCACCGTATGATCCGCCGGCTGGTGGCAGAATTCCAGCACCTGCACCTTGCGCTTCGCGTCCGCCGCCGCACCCGCCAGCACGCCGCGCAGTTCCGCATCCTGCATATGATGCGAGCACGTGTAGGTCGCCAGCAAGCCGCCCGGGGCCAGCGCCTTCATCGCGCGAAGATTCAGCTCCTTGTAGCCGCGCAAAGCGCCATCGAGCGCGCTCTTCGACTTCGCGAAGGGCGGCGGATCCAGCACGATCAAATCCCACGTCTCGTCGTGCCGCGCGCCGAAGTAATCGAACACGTTCACGCTCTCGAAATCCGCCTTCACGCCATTGCGCTCCGCGTTGCGCTTCGCCTGCGCGATCGCGTCGAACGCGCTGTCGAGCCCGAGCACCCGCGCCGCGCCCGCCCGCGCCGCGTGCAACGCGAACGAGCCTTGGTTGCAAAACGCGTCCAACACCCGCTTGCCCTTCGCGTGCCTCGCCACCGCCGCGTGTTGCTCGCGCTGGTCGAGATAAAACCCGGTCTTCTGCCCGCTCTGCAAATCGAGCCAGTAATCGAACCCGTCTATCGTGTGCCAGCGCGGCGCCCAGGGCTGACCGCTCCGCGTCGAAACCTCCGAGGGCAAACCCTCCAGACGGCGAATCGACGCGTCGTTGCGCAAAATCACTTCCTTCGCGCCAGCCAGCTCCGCCAACGCCTCGACGATGATCCCCGCGCGACGATCCATCGCCAGCGTCTGAATCTGCACCACCACCGTGTCGCCGAACTGGTCGGCCACCACGCCCGGCAAATCATCCGACTCCGACCACACCAGCCGGCGATTCGCCCCCGCGTCCGGCCCGCCGCGCCGCACGATCGCCCGCTCCAACGCCGCGCGGATAAACGCCTCGTCCAGCGTCGCGCGGTCCCGGCTGATGCGCCGCCACACGATCTGCGATTTCGAATTGTAGATGCCGCTGCCGATAAACCGGTTCGTGCGATCACGCAGCTCCACCACCTCGCCGTCGTGCGCCTCGGGCGCGAGCGCGTCCACCTCGTTGGCAAAGACCCACGGGTGACCCGAGAGCACGCGAGCGCGGACATTGGCTTTCAATTTGAGCAAGGCGTCGGACATAGCCGCACACGTTCGCGCCCCTCCCCACCGCGCGGAAGCCCAAAAACGCGAGGCCTCAATTTCCCCTTTCCCTCCCCGCCCGCGCCGCGTGTGCTGTTTGGTTTGACCATGACGCCCGCCCAGGAAATCGCCCGCCGCCGCACCTTCGCCATCATCTCGCACCCCGACGCCGGCAAAACCACGCTGACCGAGAAATTCCTCCTCTACGGCAACGCCATTCACCTCGCCGGCTCCGTCACCGCCCGCAAACAGCAGCGCTCCACCACCTCCGACTGGATGGAAATCGAAAAGCAACGCGGCATCTCCATTTCCTCCACCGTCCTCCAATTCGACTACCAGGGCTACGCCGTCAACCTGCTCGACACCCCCGGCCACAAGGACTTCTCCGAAGACACCTACCGCGTGCTCACCGCCGTCGATGCCGCCCTCATGGTCATCGACTCCGCCAAAGGCATCGAGCCGCAGACCCGCAAACTCTTCGAGGTCTGCCGTCGCCGCGGCATCCCCATTTTCACCTTCTTCAACAAGTGCGACCGCCCCACCCAAAACCCGCTCGAACTCATCGACGAGCTTGAGCGCGTGCTCGGCCTCGCCCCCTGCCCCGTCACCTGGCCCCTCGGCAACGGCCCCACTTTCCGCGGCGTGTTTGATCGCCGCGTCAACCAGGTCCACCTCTTCGAGCGCACTCCGCACGGCTCCTACCGCGCCCCGGTCAACGTCACCGGCCTCGAAGACCCCGTCGTCCGCTCCAAGTTCGACGACCTCACCTACGCCGAGGTCGCCGAGCAAATCGCCATGCTCGACGGCGCCACCGCCCCGCTCGACCTAGCCGCCGTCCACGCCGGCAAACAAACCCCCTGCTTCTTCGGCTCCGCCGTGAACAACTTCGGCGTGCAGCTCCTCCTCGAAGGCTTCCTCCAAAAATCCATCCCGCCCACCGAGCGCCGCTCCGTCGTCATCAGCACGCCCGGCGCGCCCGCCCCCACCGAGGAAAAAATCGTTCCCGTCGAGCACCCAAAATTCTCCGGCTTCGTTTTCAAAATCCAGGCCAACATGGACCCGAAACACCGCGACCGCATCGCCTTCATCCGCGTGTGCTCCGGCAAGTTCTCGCGCGACATGGTCGTCACCCACCGACGCACCGGCAAACAGGTGCGCCTCTCCTCCGCCCACCGCCTCTTCGGCCAGGAACGCGAGACCGTGGACGAGGCCTGGCCCGGCGACGTCATCGGCCTCGTCGGCCACGATTCCTTCGGCATCGGCGACACCCTCACCGAAGATCGCAGCATCGCCTTCGACGAGATCCCGCGCTTCCCGAGCGAGGTCTTCGCCTACATTTTCAACCCCACCTCGTCCGACGCCAAAAAATACCGAGCCGGACTCGAACAGCTCCTGCAGGAAGGCGTCGTGCAGTCCTTCATGCCGCGAAACGCGCCCCCCGGCGCGACGCTGCTCGCGGCGGTCGGTCCGCTGCAATTCGAGGTCGTGCAATCGCGCCTCAAATCCGAATACAACGCCGAGTCGCGCCTCGATCCCACGCCCTGGACGCAACTCCGCTGGGTCGAGCCGCACCCGGCCCTGGAAAACCCCAACGCCATCGTGGTGGCGAGCGGCGTGGCCTTCGGCGTCGATAAATTCGGCCACCCCATCGTGCTTTTCCCCAA
>DAIPIP010000017.1:0-26036 GCA_036770725.1 Opitutaceae bacterium | reverse complement strand
TAGCCGGCGGCGACGGCGGTGCCGATGACGCCGGCGACGTTGGGGCCCATGGCGTGCATCATGAGGTGGTTGTTTTTGTCGTAGCGCTGGCCCTCGATCTGGGAGACGCGCGCGGCCATGGGCACGGCGGAGACGCCGGCGGAGCCGATGAGCGGGTTGATGGGCGAGCCGGGGGCGACCTTGTTCATGAGCTTGGCCGCGATGACGCCGGCGGCGGTGGAGCAGCCGAAGGCCACGACGCCGAGGGCGATGATCTTGAGGGTGGTGGGGGCGAGGAAACTCTCGGCGCGCATGGTGATGCCGACGCTCACGCCGAGGAAAATGGTGAGGACGTTGATGATCTCGTTTTGGGCGGATTTGACGAGGCGCTCGGTGACGGCGCATTCGCGCAGGAAATTGCCGAGCATGAGCATGCCGACGAGCGGGGCGGCGTCGGGCACGAGGAGCACGCAGATGACGAGCACCCCGGTGGCGAAGAGGAGTTTTTCGGGGCGAGAGACCTTGCGTAAGGCGGGCATGCGGATGCGGCGTTCGCGGTCGTTGGTGAGCAGGCGCATGATGGGCGGCTGGATGAGCGGCACCAGGGCCATGTAGCTGTAAGCGGCGACGGCGACCGCGCCGAGGAGCTCGGGCGCGAGCTTGTTGGAGAGGAAGATGGCGGTGGGGCCGTCCGCGCCGCCGATGATGCCGATGGAGGCGGCTTGTTTGGCGGAGAAGCCCATGAGCGTGGCTCCCATGAAGGTGAAGAAGAGCCCGACCTGGGCGGCGGCTCCGAGGAGGAGGGTGCGGGGCAGGGCGATGAGCGGGCCGAAGTCGGTGAGCGCGCCGACGCCGAGGAAGATGAGGGGCGGGAAGAGTTCGAGTTTGATGCCCTGAGAAATGAAGTCGAAGAGGCCGCCTTCGACGCGTTCGACGTGGAAGGTTTGGGTGGGGTGGGCGTTGTCGGCAGGAGCGGGGAGCGCGGGGTCGAAGGGGGCGGATTCGGTGTGAGGGACGACGCGGGTTTCGAGGGTGAAGGTGGCGGACTGGTAGGTGCCATCGGGCTGGAGTTCGGAGGTGATGACGCCGCGGGTGGGCAGGTTGGCGAGGAGCGCGCCGAAGGCGATGGGGACGAGCAGGAGGGGCTCGAAACGTTTGGCGACGGCGAGCCAGAGCATGACTCCGACGACGGCCCACATGATCACCATTTGCCAAGTGACGGAGGCGAAGCCGGTGGTGGAGAGAAAATCGAGAAGTCCGGAGAACATGGCGGGGACGGACGGTTAAAGTGCGGCGAGGGTGGGGAGGACGAGGACGCGGACGGGGGAAACGAAGCGGCGGGCCCAGCGGTCCCGCCCTACCTTAGGCGGGGACTAGCGGACCTTGTGGGAGGAGAAGATGTGGCGGCGGCCCTCGACGGACCACGCTTGGTGTTCGGGCGCGGTGGTGATGGAGACGATGCGGTGGCGGCGGCCGCGCATCACGGTATGCACGGCCGCGGCGATGATGACCGCGAGGGGCCGTTCGGATTGGGAGGGCCCATCCTTCGCCAAGGCTTCGGAGGGCGCCGCTGGCGCGGCGGCGGTGATGGCCGGAGCGACGGCTAGCTTTGCAGGGCGGGCGGCGAGGCGGCGGAACCAGGCGCCCATGGTCTCCAGCATTATCCAGATGAGGCCGAGGGCGGTGAAGACGACGATGAGGCCGACTGCCTGGTAGCCGAGGGTTTCGAGGACCGTCGGGTGTTCCGGGAGGAACGCGAGGGGCGGGATGGATGGGGACATGGCGCGGATCAGGCGATGCGCAGGATGGCGGTGCCCTCCTCCACGCCGTCGCCGGCGGCGACGAGGATGGCGGCGATGGTGCCGGCCTTGGGCGCGTAGAGGTAGGTGTTCATTTTCATGGCCTCGATGGTGGCGACCTGCGCGCCCTCGTGGACGGGCTGGCCGAGGACGACGTCGATGGAGACGACCTTGCCGGCGAGAGGGCTGGGGAGGTCGCCAGGGGCGGCGGGGGACGGGGAACTTGAACTCACGTTCAAGCCTACCGGAGCCGGGGCGGGCGCGGGCGCGGCGGCGGGGGGAGGGGGCGAACTTGAACTTACGTTCAAGCCTACGCCGGAGGGGCAGGGGGAAGCGGGCGAAGGTGACTCGTCGAGCATTTCGACGAGGACTTCGTAGGCTTTGCCTTCGACGGTGATGCGTAGTTTTTTCATGGATACGAAGAGGGGCGTTTTTTGTTCGGGGGAAATCAGAGGGGGATGTTGCCGTGCTTCTTGGGCGGGCGGGTCTCGCGCTTGGTGAGCGTGTTGCGCAGGCCGAGGGCGACGATGCCGCGGGTCTGGGCGGGCTCGATGACGTCGGTGATCATGCCCTTGCTGGCGGCTTCGTAGGGCGAGGCGAACTTGCGGCGGTAGTCGGCGGCGAGCTCGGCCTCCTTGGCCTTGGGGTCGGGGGCGGCGGCGATCTCGCGTTTGAAGAGAATCTTGGCCGCGCCCTCGGCGCCCATGACGGCGATCTCGGCGCAGGGCCAGGCATAGACGAGGTCGGCGCCCATGTCCTTGGAGCACATGGCGAGGTAGGCGCCGCCGTAGGATTTGCGCATGATGACGGTGATCTTGGGCACGGTGGCGGATGCGTAGGCGAAGAGCATCTTGGCGCCGTGGCGGATGATGCCGCCGCGCTCTTGGGCGAGGCCGGGCATGAAGCCGGGGATGTCCACGAGGGTCACGAGCGGGATGTTGAAGCAGTTGCAGAAGCGGATGAAACGCGCGCCTTTGTCGGACGAGTCGATGTCGAGCGTGCCGGCTCGGACCATAGGCTGGTTGGCGACGATGCCGACGACGATGCCCTGGATGCGGGCGAAGCCGACGACGAGGTTGCGCGCCCACTCGCGTTGGACTTCGAGGAAGTCGCCATCGTCCACGAGGCGGTGAATGACCTGGTAAACATCGAGGGGGGATTTGGCGTCGGCTGGGACGAGATCGTTCATGCCGGGATCGAGTTCCAGGGAGAGCGAGCCGGCGGGCCGGTGGGGCGGGTCCATGACGTTGTTGGAGGGCAGGAAGGAGAGCAAGCGCGCGGCGGTGGAGAGGGCCTCGGCTTCGCTTTCGGCGACGAAGTGGATGTTGCCGCTGACGGTGGCGTGGGCGGTGGCGCTGCCGACCTCGTCCATGGTGACGGTGGCGCCGGTGGCGGCCTTGATGACGTCGGGGCCGCAGATGAACATCTGGGCGTTTTTGCGCGTCATGATGATGAAGTCGGTGAGCGCGGGGGAGTAGGCCGCGCCGCCGGCGCAGGGTCCGGCGATGACGGAGATCTGGGGGACGACGCCGGAGAGGAGGACGTTGTGGAAAAAGACTTTTCCGTAGCCGGAGAGGGAGTCGTCGCCTTCCTGGATGCGCGCGCCGCCGGAGTCGTTGATGCCGATGACGGGGATGCCGGACTGCTGGGCGTAGTCCATGAGGTCGCAGATTTTCAGGGCGTGGATGCGGCCGACCGCGCCGCCGCCGACGGTGAAGTCCTGGCTGAAGGCGGCGACGGGGCGTCCGTCGATGTAGCCGACGCCGGTGATGACGCCGTCGCAGGGCAGGGCCTTGTTTTCCAAGCCGAAGTGGTGGCAGTCGTGCTGGGCGTGCATGCCGAACTCGAGGAAGGTGCCGGGCTGGAAGAGCGCGGCGAGGCGCTCGCGGGCGGAGAGCAGGCCTTTTTTGGTGCGTTCGGCGAGTTTATCGAGGCCGCCGCCGGCGAGCGCGGCGGTGCGGCGGGCGTGCAGTTCTTCGAGCAGGGCGGGGGAGAGGGGCATGGCGGGGCGACGCGCGGGCGCGTCGAGTTGAAGATGAAAGTTTAAGTTGAAGGATTAGGACCGGACGGCGGTCAGGGTTTGGGGGCGCAGAGTTCGGTGAGGACGCCGCCGGTGGATTTGGGGTGGAGGAAGGCGACGAGTTTGCCGGCGGCGCCTTCGAAGGGGGCGGCGTGGATGAGGCGCACGCCTGCGTCGGCGGCCTGGGCGAGCTGGGCGGTGATGTCGGTGGTGGCGAAGGCGACGTGGTGGACGCCCTCGCCGTTTTTCTCGATGAACTTGGCCACGGGGCTTTCGGGCGACATGGGTTCGAGGAGTTCGAGGTGGACCTCGCCGACGTGGAAAAACGCGGTGCGCACCTGTTGCGAGGCGACTTCCTCGCGGTGTTCGCATTTCAGGCCGAGGGCCTGCTCGTAGTAGGGGATGCTGGCGTCGAGTGAGCGGACCGCGATGCCGAGGTGGTCGATGCGTGTGATCATGGCGAAGGACGTCGGGTGACGGCGGGGAAACTTTAGGCGAAACGCGGGCGCGGGGCTTCGCGGGGTTTGGTTAAAGACGTGCGCTTCTTGCACAAAAAACGCGGAGCCGGAAAAACGCGGGCGGTGTATCCTCAGCGGCACTACGAGACGCGCGGCCTGTCGCCGTCGCCCCGAAATCGCCCCATGTCCACCATCGCTGAAACCGTATCGCCGGAAGACGTCTCGCTGGAGGCGGCACGGGCAAAATGGCTTCGTTCCGCCGAGGCCGAGCTGAAGGGCGCGCCCTTCGAAAAGAAGCTGCTCACGCGGACCTTTGAGGGCGTGACGGTAAGGCCGCTCTATACGCGAGCCGACATGGCGGGGCGGTCGGACCTGGGCGCGCTCGGGCTGCGGCCGACGGGCGGCGGCTGGGAGGTCGCGCAGGAAATCGCGGCGGACTCGGCGGAGGAATTCAACCGGCGGTTGCGCGAGGATTTGATGGCGGGGCAGGACGCGGTGGTGTTGCCGGCGGCGTGGATCGTCGAACTGGAGACGGCGTTGGCCGGGGTCGATTTGAGCGCGGTGCCGGTGCATGTGAACGCGGGGTGGAGCGCGGCGGAGACGGGGCCGCGTTATCTCGCGTTCGCGGGGCGCGGGGGCGTGGCGGGCGTGGGGCTGCGCGGCTCGGTGACGGCGGATCCGCTCGCGGCGTGGGTGGCGGCGGGCGGATTGCCGGTGGCGTATGCGGCGGCGCTGGACGAGCTGGCGACGTGGACGCGGAGGGCGGCGTTCGAGGCGCCGGCCTTGCGAACGATAAGCGTGGACGCCCGCGTGTGGGCCGAGGCGGGCGGGTCGGCGGCGCATGAGTTGGCCGGGGCGCTGGCGGCGGTGACGGAGTATTTGCGGGCGCTGCGCGAGCGCGGCGTGGAGTTGGAAAAGAGCGTGCCGAGCTTGTTGGTTTCGTTTTCGGCCGGGCCGCAGTTTTTGATGGAGACGGCGAAGTTCCGCGCGTGGCGGCCTTTGTTGGCGCGCGTGGTCGTGGCGCTGGGCGGCGATGCGGCGTGGGCGCGGCGGGCGGGGATGCGGGCGGCGACGGCGCGCTGGAATCTGACGCGGCTTGATCCGCACGTGAACATGCTGCGCGTGACCACCGAGGCCCTGGCGGCGGTGATGGGCGGGGTGGACGCGTTGCACATCGCGCCCTTCGACTCGGTGACCGGCACGGGATCGGGCGAGGCGTTTTCGCGGCGCATCGCGCGCAACGTGCATGCGCTGCTCGCGGGCGAGTTTGGGCTCGATGGCCCGACGGACCCGGCGGGCGGGTCGTGGTGCATCGAGTCGCTGACGGACGAGCTGGCGCGGAAGGCCTGGGAAATTTTCCGGGGCTACGAGGCGCTGGGTGGTTTGGCGGCGGCGCTGCGTTCGGGCGCGCCGCAGAAGTTGGTCGCGGCGGCGGCGCTGGAGAAGGCGCAGGCGGTCGGGTCGCGGCGGATGGGGCTGGTGGGGACGAATCTGTTTCCGAATCTGCGCGAGACGCCGCTGCGCGCGGCGGCGTATACGAACACGGCGGAGGAAGGAGGCATGAAGGAAAAGATCACGCGCTTGCGGTCGTTTCGGGTGGCGGAGGGCTTCGAGGCCTTGCGGGATGCGTGCGCGGTGTTCGCGGAGCGAACGGGTGCGCGGCCCAAGGTGTTTTTGGCGAAGATGGGTCCGGTGGCGCAGCACAAGGCGCGGGCGGATTTCGCGGCGACGGTTTTCGCTCCGGGCGGGTTCGAGGTGTTGGCCAAGGCGTCGTTTGCGACCGCCTCGGAGGCCGCGCGGGCGGCGGTTGATTCAGGCGCGCAGGTGGTGGTGCTTTGCTCCGGCGACGAGACGTATCCGGAGTTGGTGCCGGCCTTCGCGCAGGCGCTGCGCGCGGCGGGTTCGACGCAGACGCTTGTGCTCGCGGGGTTGCCCGCCGAGGAGACGCTTCGCGCGGCCTACGCGGTGACGGGCGTCGAATTGTTTATCCACCTGCGCGCCTCCGTGGAGGAGACGCTTGCCAACCTTTTGAAGAAGATCGGAGCCCTGAAATGAACACCTCGCCCAACCCTGATTTTGCCTCGCTCGGATATGATGACGTCGCGCTGCCCGTGTCCGGTTCCGACGCGGCGGCGGTCGCGAGGACGTCGACGGAAAACTACGAGCAGATTCCGCTGAAGCCGATGTTCACGGCGGCGGATCTGCCGCCGCCCGCCGCGCTCGACACGATGCCGGGGCACGCGCCGTTTACGCGCGGGCCTTACGCGACGATGTATGTGCAGAAGCCGTGGACGGTGCGCCAATACGCGGGCTTCTCGACGGCGGAGGAATCCAATGCGTTTTACCGGCGCAATCTCGCGGCGGGGCAGGCGGGGCTTTCGGTGGCCTTCGATCTGGCGACTCATCGCGGCTACGACAGTGATCATCCGCGCGTGGTGGGCGACGTGGGCAAGGCGGGCGTGGCGATCGACTCGGTCGAGGACATGAAGGTGCTCTTCGACTCCATCCCGCTCGACAAGGTTTCGGTGTCGATGACCATGAACGGCGCGGTGTTGCCGGTGATGGCGTTCTACATCGCGGCGGCGCTGGAGCGGGGCGCGAAACTCGCCGATCTGGCGGGCACGATTCAGAACGACATCTTGAAGGAGTTCATGGTGCGGAACACCTACATCTATCCGCCCGCTCCCTCGATGCGGATCATCGCGGACATCTTCGGCTACACCTCGCGCGAGATGCCGAAGTTCAACAGCATCTCGATCTCCGGTTACCACATGCAGGAGGCGGGCGCGACGGCCGACCTGGAGCTGGCCTACACGCTGGCGGACGGGCTCGAGTATCTGCGCACGGGCGTGGCGGCGGGGCTCGACATCGACGCGTTCGCGCCGCGGCTCTCTTTCTTTTGGGCGATCGGGAAAAACTTTTTCATGGAGATCGCGAAGATGCGCGCGGGCCGGACGCTGTGGGCGGAGATCGTGGCGAAGTTTGATCCGAAGAACGCGAAGTCGCTCGCGCTGCGCACGCATTCGCAGACCTCGGGTTGGTCGCTCACGGAGCAGGATCCGTTCAACAACGTGGCGCGCACTTGTCTTGAGGCGCTGGCGGCGGTGTGCGGGCACACGCAGTCGCTGCATACGAACGCGCTCGACGAGGCCATCGCGTTGCCGACGGATTTTTCGGCGCGGATCGCGCGCAACACGCAGCTGTATTTGCAGCAGGAGACGGGGATCTGTTCGGTGGTGGATCCGTTCGGCGGGAGCTACTACGTCGAGTATCTGACGGCGGAGTTGATCAAGAAAGCGCGCGTGCATCTGGAGGAGGTGGAAAAGATGGGCGGCATGACGAAGGCCATCGAGGCGGGCATACCGAAGCTGCGCATCGAGGAGGCGGCGGCGCGGCGGCAGGCGCGCATCGATTCGGGGCGCGAAACGATAGTGGGCTTGAACAAATATCGGCTCACGCAGGAGGCACCGCTCGACATCCTGGAAGTGGACAACACGGCGGTGCGCGAATCGCAGGTGAGGCGGCTGGCGGAGCTGCGCGCGAAACGCGACGGCGCGGCGGTGAAGGCGGCGCTGGCGGCATTGACCGGGAGGGCGCGCACGGGGGAGGGCAACCTGCTCGCGCTGGCGGTCGTGGCGGCGCAGGCCCGGGCCACGCTGGGCGAGATCAGCGACGCGCTGGAGGCGGTTTACGGGCGCTACTCGGCGCAGATTCGCTCGATCAGCGGCGTGTATCGGCAGGAGTTTGGCGGCGACGAGACGGTGGATCGTATCCGGGAACTCATTACACAGTTCGAGGCCATCGAGGGGCGGCGTCCGCGCCTGCTCATCGCGAAGCTCGGGCAGGACGGGCATGATCGCGGGGCGAAGGTGGTGGCGACGGCGATGGCGGACCTGGGCTTCGACATCGACATCGGCCCGCTATTCCAGACGCCGGAGGAGGCGGCGCGGCAGGCGGTGGAGAACGATGTTCACTGCGTGGCGATGAGTTCGCTGGCGGCGGGGCACAAGACGCTGCTGCCGGCGTTGCGCGACGCGTTGAAGGCGCTGGGGCGCGAGGACATCATGCTGGTGTGCGGCGGGGTGATTCCGGCGCAGGACTACGATTATTTGTTGAAGAATGGGGCGAGCGCGATCTTCGGGCCGGGCACGGTGATCACGAAGTCCACGTTGCGCACGCTGGAGCTGTTGATGGAGAGGGTGGGGGCGTGAGCGACGGTGCCGCGGATGCGAGGACGACACGGAGGTCGTCCCTCCCGGGGCAGCCGCTTCATGACGGGTGTCGCCAGCCGAGGCCGGAGTGGGTGCCGGAGGATTGCGCGGGGTCGGGCAGCGGTTTCGCGACCTGGATCATGCAAGGGGTGAGGCCTTCGGGGACGAGCGTGGCGGCTCCGCCGGCGCGGCGGCGGGCGGCGCTCACGACGGCGGAGTTGGTGCGCGGGGTGTTGGCGTGCGATCCGGGGGTGCTGGGGCGGGCGATCACGCTGGTGGAGAGCAATGCGCCGGCGCATCGGGCGCAGGCGCAGGCGGTGCTGGCGGAGTTGATGCCGCACACGGGGCGGGCGCGGCGCATCGGTCTGACGGGCATTCCGGGCGCAGGGAAGAGCACGTTCATCGAGGCGTTTGGTTTGCGGCTGGCGGAGGAGGGGCGGCGCGTGGCCGTGTTGGCGATAGATCCGTCGAGCACGGTGACGGGCGGGAGCATTCTGGGGGACAAGGTGCGCATGGAAAAACTCGGGCGGCATGCGAACGCGTTTATCCGACCCTCGCCTTCGGGCGGTTCGCTGGGCGGGGTGGCGCGCAAGACGCGCGAGGCGATCCTGGTGTGCGAGGCGGCGGGCTACGACGTGGTGCTGGTGGAGACGGTGGGCGTGGGGCAGAACGAGACGGCGGTGCGGGCGATGGTGGACGCGTTCGTGGTGTTGATGATCGCGGGCGCGGGCGACGAGATGCAGGGCATCAAGAAAGGCGTGGTCGAGCTGGCCGACCTGCTGGTGATCAACAAGGCGGACGGCGACAACGCGGCGCGTTGCACGGCGGCGCTGGCGGAGATGCGGCGGGTGTTGCATTATCTGCGGCCGGCGACGGAGGGCTGGGCGACGACGGTGCAGACGGCGAGCGCGATGACGGGCGCGGGCGTGGCGGAGTTGTGGGAGACGCTCGGGAAATTTTT
The DNA here is from genome assembly GCA_036770725.1 of Opitutaceae bacterium. GTDB lineage: Bacteria > Verrucomicrobiota > Verrucomicrobiia > Opitutales > Opitutaceae > IMCC26134_A. Next base: position 16,608 of record DAIPIP010000017.1, on the reverse strand, counting down.
CGCGACGGGCGAGGCGACGGGGGCCACGGAGCGGCGGCGGCGCGAGCAGGCGGTGGCGTGGATGCACGCGCTGATCGAGGAGAGTCTGCGCGCGGATTTTTATGGGTCGGAGTCGGTGCGCGCGCGGCGCGGCGAAATCGAGCGGGCGGTGGCGGAGGGGCGGATGGCGCCGCTGGCGGGGGCGATGGCGTTGTTGGTAGAGCAGGCCTAGGCGTCTAGCTTCTCGGCAATCTCTTCGAGCGGATAGGTGATGATTTCGGCGAGGGTGGGGTGATACCAAGGGGCGCGGATGAGGTCGTGGACGGTGGCGCGCATGGAAATGGGGCCGGTGAAGCAGTGGATCAGTTCGCCGGCCTGCGGGCCTACGATCTCGGCGCCGAGGATGCGGCCGCGCTTCGGGTCGGCGAGGACCTTCACGTAACCGCGGGTCTGGCCCATGAGGATGGATTTGCCGTGGTCGTCGAAGGGGTAGCTGGCGACGAGGTGGGGAATTTTTTTTGCGACGAGTTCGCCTTCGAGCGCGCCGATGGTGGCGAGGGGCGGATCGGTGAAGACGACGTTGAGCAGGGGGATTTCGGCGACCGGGCGTAGTTTTTTATTGGATACGCCGAAGGCGTGGCGGGCGGCGAGCTCGCCCTGGGCGACGGCGAGGTGGACGATGTCGTGCGGGCCGCAGACGTCGCCGCCGGCGTAGATGCGGGGCGCGGTGGTCTGCTGCCAGCGGTTGGTTTTGACGCGGCCGGACTTGGTGAGGCGCACGCCGGCTGCGGCGAGGTCAAGGGAGGCGACGTCGGGCTCGCGGCCGAGGGCGTTGAAGAGGTGGGCGGCGCGGCGGACGACGGGTTTTCCGTCGGAGAGGAAGCGCACGGTGACGCCTTTGGCGGTGCCGGAGATTTTTTCGATCTTGGTGTCGGTATGGAGATCGATGCCCTCGTCGCGGAAGGCTTGTTGCACGACCTCGGAGGCGGCGGGGGAGTGGTCGCGCAGGATTTTTTTGCTGCGCTGGACGAGGGTGACCTTGGAGCCGATGCGGGAGAGAAACTGGGCGAGTTCGCAGGCGACGATGCCGCCGCCGAGCACGATGACGGACTTGGGGATGAAATCGAGGTCGAGCACGTCGTCGCTGGTCCAGTGCGCAGTCTCGGCGAGGCCGGGCACACAGGCGGGGACGGAGATGCGCGAGCCGGTGGCGATGAGGAAGCGTTTGCCACGGAGTTTGACGCCGTCGGCGAGTTGGACGGTGTGCGGGTCGATGAATTTGGCGTGGGCTCGGAAGACGGTGTAGAGTTTGGCGTTGGACATGGCCTTGTCGCGGTATCCGGCGAAGTCGGCGATGACGTGTTTTTTCCAGGCGTGGAGGGCCTTCATGTCCATGCTCGCGGAGGGGATGCGCACGCCGAACTTCTTGGAGTTTTGCGCGTGGTGGAGAAGTTCGGCGGCGTGGAGGAGGGTTTTGGAGGGCATGCAGCCCTTGAGGATGCAGAGGCCGCCGAGGACGGGAGCGCCGTCCACGATGGCGACGGATTTGCCGAGGTCGGCGGCGACGCGGGCGGCGTTGAACCCGGCGGAGCCGCCGCCGAGGACGACGAAGTCGAAAGTTTTCATGAGGACCGGTATTTATAGCGATTTTTGAGAGGAAGGCACGAATAGACGTGCCGCGTCGGCGGGCCAACTCGGCGGGGCGCCAGGCCGGGCGAAAGCAGTGGCTTAACTTTCGATGCGCATGGCGGCGGTGGCTTCGGCGCGGGTGGTCTCGGGTTTGAGGACGGCGGCGTCGAGATAGCGGGCGATGGGCTGGCGGGAGGTGGTGTTCATGGATTGGAAGAGAGGGGAATCAGGAAAATCCGAGGGCGCAGGTCGGGGCGGACATCGGGGCGGGAAAGGACGAGGGCGAGGACGCAGCATAGCGGAAACTTGCGTCGCCGACCATGTCAGCGGAGTGTCGGTTACATAACAAAAACAGACCTTATTCGGACGAGCACGTTGGTGCCACGATTGGCGGCGCGACATTACAAACAGGGTAAAAGCGACCATCACATCACGTTGTTGTTTCGCACGGCGGGGCATCGGTGGCTGCCAGAGCGGGATTTTCGGATTTATCCGCGTCCGCTGCCGTCGCTGGAGGTGTTGTGGGAGCGGCGGGATCGGGTGGTGCACGGGGTAACGGTGATTTTGAGCGGGGCGGGACGGCTGCATGCGGACGGGGAAACGCGAGCGGTGGAGGCGGGGGACGTGATCGTGTTCAGCGGGTGTCCGGCGGAGCGGCTGCGCTATGACGAGGGGCCGGGGGACCGGGTGGAGGCGATGGCGGAGGAGTTGGGTTGCTCGCCGGGGCATTTCCGGCGGCGGTTCCGGCGGGCGATGGGGATGAGCCCGGCGGCGTATCAGTTGCGCGAGCGGATGACGCGGGCGGCGGCGATGTTGCGCACCCATGACGTGCAAGGCACGGCGACGGCGCTGGGCTACAGCGATCCGTTTGTGTTTTCGCGGCAGTTCAAGGCGCAGGTGGGCGTGCCGCCGAAGGTGTTTCGCGCGGCGTTGAGGGGAGCCAAGGCATAAGCGGTTACGAGGTGTTTTTTAGACGACGAGGTGCAAATTTATGGACCCGTGAACACAGCGTCGGATTGCAGATTAGTCACCGATGCGGCCGGTCGATGTTAGCGATACGTGAGCGATACGGAAGCGCGTCCCTATTTCGGTCGGTTACCCAAGAAGTTGACCGGGAGTGCGGCGCTATGCGGGCGGTTTGGAGCCCGGACATTGGGGCCGATTTTTTCGTGCCGAGTCGGGTGGTGGGGTATCAGGGGCCGAGGTTGATTTCGGCGCAGACTGGAGCAGGGAGAGGAAGGTGTTCCAGGCCCGAAACAGGGGCACAGGGGGCGACGAGAAGTTCGTAGCGGCCGGGGAGAAAGGCGCGGGCGCCGGTGGACGTGACCCAGCGGAAGGTCTCGGCGGGCAAGGTGAACTCGATATAGGTTGTAGTGGCAGGATCAATACACACGCGGCGGAAATCCTTTAGCGCGAGGAGCGGGGTGGGGATCGTCGGGTCGAGGGGGCGGACGTAGAGTTGCACGGTTTCCTCGGCGGGGCGCGGGCCGGTGTTGGCGACGGTGGCGCGGGCGACGACGGTGCGGTCGGGGCGGACCTCGGCGGTGAGCGCGCGGTATTCGACGGTGGTGTAGCCGAGTCCGAAACCGAAGGGGAAGGCGGGCGGCACGGTGAGGTAGCGGTAGGTGCGGCCGCGCATCGAGTAGTCGTCGAAGGGCGGGAGGTCGGCCAGGTCGCGGTAGAGCGTGAACGGGAGCCGGCCCGAGGGGGCGACATCGCCAAAGAGCACGCGGGCGACGGCCTCGCCGCCGGCTTCGCCGGGGTAGCCGATCCAGAGGAGCGCGTCGCAGAGCTCGGGCAGGTCGTCGAGGATCATGGGGCTGCCTCCGAAGAGCAGGACAACGAGTCGCGCGCCGCAGTCTTTTTTGAGGTGGCGGATGTAGGCGAGCTGGTGCTCGGGCAGGCGCGGGTCGGGGCGGTCGCCGCGCACGGGGCTGGCGAAGGCGTCGCCCTCCTCGCCTTCGAGCCACGGGGTGAGGCCCATGGCGACGACGGTGACTTCGGCGCGGGCGGCCTCGAAGGGCAGGTAGTCCACGAGGTTGACGTTGGCCAGTTCGGGGCGGAAGCCGGCGCGGTATTCGACCTTCATGCCGATGGGGGCGCGGCGGGCGAGGCCTTCGAGGATGGTGTCGAGGCGGCCGGATACGCCGAAGTAGTTGCCGAGGAGAACGTCCACGCTGGCGGCGTTGGTGCCGGCGACGATGAGATCGCGGCCGGGTTTGAGCGGGAGGATACCGGAGTTTTTGAGCAGGACGAAGGACTTCTCGGCGGCTTCGCGGGCTAGGGCGCGGTGGGCGTCGCAGTTGATGACCTCGGGGCCGATCTTCGTGGAAGGCACGCGTTCGGCGGGGTCGAAGAAACCGAGGCGGAACCAGGTGCGGAGCAGGCGGCGCACGCACGGGTCGATCTCGGCGGCGGTGAGCAGGCCGGCCTTGATGGCCTCGGGGAGGTGGGCGTAGGTGGAACCGCAGTTGAGGTCGCAGCCTTTTTTGACGGCGAGGGCGGCGGATTCCATGGGGTTGGCGGTGACCTTGTGGTGGGTGTGGAAATCGCGGAGCGCCCAGCAGTCGGAGACGTAGTGGCCCTGAAAACCCCAGCGGTCGCGGAGGATGACCTGCATGAGCACTGTGTGGGCGCAGCAGGGTTCGCCGTTGGTGCGGTTGTAGGCGCCCATGACGGCCTCGACGCCGGCTTCTTTGACGAGGGCTTCGAAGGCGGGCAGGTAGGTGTCGAAGAGGTCGTAGGCGGAGACGCGGGCGTCGAATTCGTGGCGGAGCGCCTCGGGTCCGCCGCGGACGGCGAAGTGTTTGGCGCAGGCGGCGGTCTTGAGGTAAACGGGGTGGTCGCCTTGGAGGCCCTTGACGAAGGCGACGCCGAGGCGGGCGGTGAGGAACGGGTCTTCGCCGTAGCATTCCTGACCGCGGCCCCAGCGCGGATCGCGGAAGATGTTTATGTTGGGCGACCAGTAGGTGAGGCCGAAGAATTGTCCGCGGTTGCCGTAGCGGGCGGCGGCGTGGCGGGTGGCGCGGCCTTAGTCGCCGATGGCGGAGGCGATGCGGTGGAGGAGGGCGGGGTCGAAGGTGGCGTCGAGGCCGATGGCTTGCGGAAAAACGGTGGCGCGGGAGGCGCGGGCGACGCCGTGGAGGGCTTCGTTCCACCAGTTGTAGTCGGGGATGCCGAGGCGGGGGACGCCCTTGGCCTCGTGCATCATGAGGCCGACTTTTTCCTCGAGCGTGAGCTGCGCGAGGAGGTCGTCGAGACGGGTGTCGAGGGGCTGGTCAGGGTCGCGGAAGAGCATGGGGTCGTGGAGTTGCCGATGGGCAATAGCGAATGGTTGATGGGGAACGAGGTTGGTGATAGGTGGGCAGGGGGCGGCGGGCGGCAAGTTCGTTGTTGATGGGGCGAAGTAGCGCTCGTCGAGCGAGTAGGCACATACGATTCCGAGGTAGATGGCGTTAAGGCCGACACGCCTACGAGGGCGATGAGTATGCGGATGACGCCAGAGGGCCATACCGGAGCGAAAAGCCTTGTTGCTGGAGGGGGTGAAACGGTAAGGAGTCTGTCAGGTTCGTTGTTGAACAACTGGTGCAAGATCAGACGTTTTCAAAGAGCCCGTGACAAAGTATTTGGATATCAATGTGCCCGTAGCTCAGCTGGATAGAGCAGCCGCCTTCTAAGCGGCTGGTCGTGGGTTCGAATCCCGCCGGGCACACCATGTCGCCGAAAGGGTCGTTTGACCCGGACTGCGCTTAGTCGCTTTTTACGGACATGCCCATGACACGTCGCCGTAAACTCGCCCTGATGATTGTTTTCGTGCCGCTTCCTCTATTGGCGCTATTGGTGGCCGCGCTGCTGGTTCCGGCAGTTCAAACTTTCGCGGCTCAAAAAGCGCTGGCCGGGCAGGGAGGGGTGGAGCGCGTGGCGGTTGGTTTTTCAGGAGCCACGATCACGGGGTTCAAGGTCGAGCAACCGGGTCTTTCGATATCATCTCCATCGTTGGAGGTGAACGCGCCGTTGCTCGATCTCGTTCGCGGGCGAATCGACCTGCGCTCGATAATCGCGCGGGACATCGTTGTCGACTTTGATCCATCCGTCGCCGCGAAGGCTCCGCCGGACGACAAGCCCAGCGAGCCGCGCAAACCTTTCGCCGGCGTCCTCGGCTCGGTCAATACGCCGAACGGATTCCGTATCCAGTTTGTGGATATATCCGGGATGGTGCGAATCGCCGGCCCCCGTCCGCTCACGGCGCGGTTTGCGGTTTCGGGCGGTGGCGTGGCGGCGGGGGAAACCGGGAAGATCGCTCTGCGCATCGACGCGGACGCCGGGGCGGCGGGCTCGGTCGTTTCGACCTTCGAGCTTTCGCCCGGCCTTGATGCCGCCGGGCAACTTTCCTCGCTCGCTCTTGCCCTTACGACCGCCGCCGAGGGGGGGGCGCTTAAAATGCCCGCGAGTTTGAATGCTTCGCTTTCCGTTATCCGCGATGGCGGCGGCGAGCTGTATCGTCTCAATCTCGCCGCCGACTCGAAGTCGTTGGCCGAAATCGACACCCGCTGGGCTCCGGGCGCGGAACAGTTTCCCGGCACCTGGAAAATCTCCGTGGCCGACACCGATTTTAAACCGTTCCTGCCGCCCTTCCTGGCGCTGCCCACCGTGCGTGTCGATGGCTCGGGCGAAATCATGCTATCCGCCGCGAACAGCATGCGGGCGTCGGGCCGGATCACGCTCTTGGCCGATGCGCTGGAACGTCTGGGCCTGCCCGAGTTGGGCGTGATCAATGTCGCCACGCGCTTCGACATCGAGGGCTCGACCGAGGAGCAACGCGTCAATGCGCTCGAACTCACGCTCGCTTCCGGTGATTCGCCGGTGATGGCGGTGGAGTCGCTACAAGCCTTCTCCTACGACAATGCCTCGGGCAAACTTTCGTCCGCCAAGCCCGACGCGGACCTGGTCGCCATCCGCCTTCTCGGCGTGCCCGCCGGGTGGTGGCAGGACTACGCGCCGGATCTCACGGTATCCGGCGCGATCACCGCCGCGCTTGTCGCGCGACCCGCCGGAGAGGGTTTTGTTATCGAATCGCGCGAGCCGTTGCGCGTAGCGGGCGTGAACTACGCCGGGCTGGCGGCGTTTGAAGAGCTGGGTCTGAACAACATCCGCGTGGAGCGAAATCCCGGCGGTCTGAGCGCCTCGGTGGGGGCGCTGCGCGTTGTCGCAGGAGGGGTGGATTTGATCGGGGGCAGGTTCTCCGCCGCGCAAAAAAACGGTGATCCGCTCACCGCCGAGGCCGCGTTCACGTTTGATCTCGCCAAGCTCGCCGACCAGCCCGCTCTGCGTGGCAAGACCCGCATCGCCGCCGGCCGGGCAACGCTCGCGCTCGACACCACGTTGGCCGACGAGGTGCGCGCCGCGCTCTCGTTGCAGCTTACCGGGCTGCGCGCGGCCGGGGTCGCGGGCATGCTGCCTTCGGTCGATCTCAAGGCCGATCTCGCGCGCGACGCGGCCGGGGTGGTTACGTTGAAACTTCCGCTCACGGCGAGTTCATCAGGCGTCACGCCCGCGCGAAGCTCCGATCTCGAAATCGACGCCACGCTCGCGCCCGGCGCGTCCGATTGGAACCTGATCGCGATGTTGAGCAGTCGGGTCTTGCATGTGCCCGATTTGCAGGCGTTCGCCGCGCTCGCCGCCGATTCCGCGCCCGCCGCACCCGTCGCCACGCCCACTCCCGCGCCCGCGCCTTCCGGTCCGCTTTGGGCGGGGATAACGGGACACATGGACTTTGATCTGGCTCGCGTGATTTATGGTCCTGGTATCGAGTTTCCGAATACAAGGGGTTCAGTCAGGCTCACCCCCGCTGCGCTGTCGCTTAACGATATCCAGACGATGCTCAGCCCCGGCGGTGCGCTCGACCTCTCCGGCGCGCTACGCTGGATCGCCCCGACGAAGTCCTATGTGCTCGCCGCCGAGCTGGTCGGTCGCGATGTCGCCATGGGGCCGTTGCTCAAGGCGCTCAACCCGTCCGCCGCGCCTGCGCTCGAAGGCACGTATGCGGTCGTGGGAGCGATCGCTGGGCAGGGGAGCGACCCCGCCACCGCGATAAGCGCCGCTTCCGTCGATTTGAGATTGAACGGAAGGCAAGGGGTGCTGCGCGCCATCAATCTCGACACCAACCGCTATGCGCGCGCGGGCAACGTGGTCTCCGGCCTCGCGGGGTTGGCCGGCGCGCTTTCGGGCAACGCCCAAATCGCCGAGCGCGCCAACCAGATAAGCGCGCTCAACAACATCGCGCGCCGCCTCGGCAATCTCGCCTACGACGAACTCGTGGTGGAGGCCCGTCGCGGTCCCGACGGGGCGGTTGAAATCGCCGAGTTGCGCCTCACCGGGGCCGACGTGCTTCTCGCCGGATCCGGGGCAATACGTTCGCTGCCCGGGCGGAGTTTTTTGCAACAACCTCTCGCGCTCGCGCTCGATCTCGGAACGCGCGGCGATTTTGCGCGCGATCTGGCCACGTTGCGGGTGTTGAAACCCGTCGACGCCGACGCCGACGCGACCGTCGATGCCAACGCGTTTCGCACCCTCACGCAGCCGCTGACCTTTGACGGAACCCTGCAAAATGTCGGGACCGCCCAGGTGATGCGCGTTCTCACGCAGGCGCTGGGCTTGTAAGTTGGCGCGGGCGCATTTGCTCGCGTTCGATTGGATGAAGGCGGGGTGGACGCCTGCGCCACTCTCGCGCGACCTCTTTTTTGCGTATCCGCGCTTGCCGAAACGCGCGCTTGGCGCGGAAGTTGCGTGTCTCAGCCAGAGAGATGCCAGACCCCCTCGCGAAACCACCTTTATTTCCTTCCGGCCTGCGCCTCCTGAACTGGGGTTTGGCCGCTTGGACTGCGGTGGTCTTTATCTTTCTCTACCTGCCCATCGCGGTTCTGGTCGGCTTCTCCTTTAACCGCGCGCGACTGAACATCCAGTGGGACGGATTCACCCTTCAGTGGTATGGTGAATTGTTCAAAAATTCGCCGATCATCAACACCCTGAAAAACAGTTTGGTGATCGCCGCCGTTTCGACCGTCCTGGCCGTCATCCTCGGAACCACCGGAGCCTGGTTGCTGCATCGTTACCGCTACCGTTTCGCCCGCGCCATCCAGACGCTCATCTGCATTCCGATGGTGATGCCGGAAATCGTCATGGGCATCAGCCTGCTGGTGTTTTTCACCGCCGCGCAAATCGATCTCGGCTACCCGACGGTGATCATCGCGCACACGACCTTTTGTTTTCCCTTTGTGATGCTCGCGGTTCAGGCGCGGCTGCAAGGACTCGACCCCGCGCTGGAGGAGGCCGCGCTCGATCTGGGAGCGACCCCGCTCAAGGCGTTCTGGCTCGTGATCGTGCCCTGCCTGCGACCGGCCGTCATCTCGGGCGCGCTCATGGCCTTCACGTTGTCGATGGATGAACTCATCATCAGCATTTTCACCACCGACCCTTCGTCGCGCACGCTGCCCATGCAGGTTTACGGCATGGCCAAGATCGGCCTCAACCCGATGCTCAACGCGCTCTCCGCCATCTTCATCGTGACCACCATCGCTTTCGTGCTTTTCAGCGAACACCTCCGCCGCTTGTCCGCACGTTGAAAACCCTTCCGGCCATTCCGGCTCCCTTTTCCTCGCAACATGAACAAACCCATACGTCTCCTCCTCGCCCTCGGGCTGGTCGCGCTAAGCGCCGCCGGTCTTTCCGCCCAGTCCAAACGTTTGAATTTCTACGGCTGGTCCGAATACATCCCACAGGCAGTGCTTGACGGTTTCACCAAGGAGACCGGCATCCGCGTCAACTACGAGACCTTCTCCTCCGGCGAGGAGATGCTCGCCAAATTGCTCGCCGGTCGCGGACGTTACGACGTCATCCAGCCCTCGGATTACATCGCCGAGGCCTTGATCAAGGCCGGCCAGCTCCGGGCGCTCGACACCGCCAAGCTCACCAACCTCGGCAACATCCTGCCCGAGTTCACGGGCATGCCCCACGACGCCGAAAACAAGTTCACCGTTCCCTACATGGTCGGCACGGTCGGCATCGTGGTGAACACCGAGAAAATCACCGAGCCGGTCACCGGCTACGCCGATCTTTTTTCCGGCAAATACTCCGGTCGCATCGTCGTGGTGGACGACGGACGCGAACTCGCCACCGCCGCGCTCTACACCTTGGGCAAGGATCTCAACGACTTCAGCCCCGCCAACCTCGAAGCCGTGCGCCCGGTGCTCGCCGACTGGTTTAAGCAGATCAAACTTTTCGATTCCGACAGCCCCAAGACCGCGCTGCTCGGCGGCGACGTTGACCTCGGTCTGGTCTGGGGCGGCGAGGCCGCGATCCTGTGGGACGAGGACAAAAAATTCCAATACGTGCTGCCCAAGGAAGGCGCGCACCTCTTCGTTGACCTGCTCGCGATCCCGCAGCGCGCGCGCAACGTCGAGAACGCCCACCTCTTCATCAACTACCTGCTCCGCCCCGAAATCTCGAAGCTCATCTCCGACGACTTCCCCTACACCAACCCCAACGGAGCCGCGCGCAAACTGCTCACCGAGGACCAGCTCGCCAACCCGGCCAGCTACCCGAAAATCGACCGCAAGCTCGATACCTTCCGTCACCTCGGCGGCGACACCGGCGCGCGTATCGACAAACTCATTACGGATCTGAAGAACGCCAATTGAGCGACCTCCCCGGAGGGCGGGGCTCCGTCCCCGCCGTTGCATGGGTCGAAACAACGCTCGGCGGGGACAGCGCCCCGCCCTCCACGAGCATCATCGATCCCAAACCTGGCGACAGGCGTGTCGCCGCTCCTTGTCAAGCAATCGTCGCGATGCAAATCCTCCCCGGAGCCAACCCCGAAAACCCCCACGCGCGCCTCCCGCGTGTGTGGGGTTGGCTGTTGCTCGCGCCCATGGTGTTGTGGCTCGCGCTCTTCGTGATCGCGCCCATGGGTATCCTCTTTGCCTACAGTTTGGCGACGACCGGGGATCTGGGCATGGTCGAGTTCGGCTTCAACTGGGAAAACTACGGCCGCGCCTTCGACCCGATTTACCTCAAAATTCTCGGTCGCTCCATCGGCTACGCCGCCATCACCACCGCGTTCTGCGTGCTCGTCGGCTACCCGGTGGGATGGTTTATCGCGCGGCAGCGCCCGGTGGTGCGCAACCGCCTGCTGCTACTCGTCATGATCCCGTTTTGGACGAGCTTCCTTATCCGCACCTACGCCTGGATCGCCATCCTGCGCAGCGAGGGTTTGCTCAACGCCACGCTCCTCGCGGCCAAGGCCATTCCCCAGCCGCTGGAGCTTCTCTACACGCCCATGGCCGTGCTCATCGGATTGGTTTACGCCTACCTCCCGTTCATGATTCTGCCGGTTTACGGCAGCGCCGAAAAACTCGACAATGCGCTGGTGGAGGCAGCCCACGATCTCGGCGCCGGCCCCCTGCGCGCTTTTGGCGAGGTCATCATACCGCTCACCTGGCCGGGCATCGCGGCCGGCATGCTGCTCGTTTTCGTGCCCGCCATCGGGATGTTCGCCATCACCGACCTCATGGGCGGCGCACGTGTTTCGATGATCGGCAACGTCATCCACAACCAGTTCACCAAGGCGCTCAACTATCCCTTCGGCGCCGCGCTCGGCATCATCTTCACCCTGCTCTTCGTGCTCACCTACGCGTTGCTGCAATGGCGCGGGAAGCGGAAGTTGAACCACTAACTTTCACTTATGGTCACCAATCCAATCCCAATTTTTGTCTGTGTATCCAAATTCTGGATATTAGTGCCCATTAGTGTGCATTAGTGGTTCCAATAATGCCTTCCCCCGCCCCAATGATCGACATTCGCAACGTGACCAAACGCTTCGGCGCATTCACGGCGGTCAACGAAGTAAGCCTGCAAATCCAGGCCGGCGAATTCATCACCCTGCTCGGCCCCTCCGGCTGCGGCAAAACCACGATCCTGCGCATGCTCTCCGGCTTCGAGTCGCCCGACTCCGGCACCATCCACATAGCGGGCGACGACGTCACGCCGCTCGCTCCCTACCGGCGCAACGTGAACCAGGTTTTCCAAAGCTACGCGCTGTTCCCCCACATGACGGTGCGCGACAACATCGCCTTCGGCCTGCGCATGCAAAAAACCGCCGCCGCCGAGACACGCCAACGCGTCGCCGAGGTGATGGACCTCGTGGCCCTCGGCGGCTTCGAGGACCGCCTGCCGCATCAGCTCTCGGGCGGCCAGCGCCAACGCGTCGCCCTGGCCCGCGCCATCGTCCCGCGGCCGGCCGTGCTTCTGCTCGATGAACCTCTCTCCGCGCTCGATGCCAAGCTCCGCCACCAGATGCAGGTCGAACTCAAGCGCCTGCAAAAGCGCCTTGGCATGACCTTCGTGTTCGTGACCCACGACCAGGAGGAGGCGCTTACCATGAGCGACCGCATCGCGGTGTTCAACCAAGGCCGGCTCGAACAACTCGGCACCGCCACCGAGATTTATCATCAGCCGCGGACCGCGTTCGTGGCCGACTTCATCGGCGAGGCCAATCTGCTCGACGCGGACCTGATCGCGATCAGCGGCGACACCGCGCGGCTGCGGCTCGAAGGCGGCCTGGAGATCGCGATTCCCATGCAGGCCTGGCCGCGCGATCAGGCGAAGGCCGTGCTTTCGGTGCGGCCGGAGAAAGTCTGCATCTCGAAAAAACCCATCGAAGGCGCGGAAAATTGTTTCGAGGCCACGATCACGGAAGAGATTTTCCAAGGCGCGCTCGACCACCTCGTGGTGCGCACCGACGCGGGCACGGTTTTCACCGCCGTGGTGGCCAACGAAAGCGCGATCATGGAGGCGTTTCACGAAGGCGACCGCGTCTGGTGCGGCCTGCATTTCGACGACCTCGTCGTCGTGCGCCCGGCGGCGGGGTAGGGACGCCGGGCGCGAGGCGGCGGTCCGTTTCGTCAATCGACGATCAACACGTGGTCGCCCGCGCGGACCTCGTCGTATAGCGCGATGATGTCGGCGTTGGCGAGGAGCACGCAGCCCGCGCTTTGCGGCTGGCCCAGGCGGTCTTCGCGGTTGGTGCCGTGGATGTAAACGTAGCGTGCGTGGGTATCGACCACGCGGCCCTCGGTGTCGCGGCCGGCGTTCGCGCCGGGTTCGAGTCCGCGCAGCCAGAGGATGCGGCTCGTGATGAGGTTGCCGTCGTCGGTGTGTTCGGAAAAATGCCGCCCCGTGGGACGGCGACCCTTGAAAACCATGCCGACGGGTTGTTCGCCGCCGATGCGTTCCGCGATCTCGTGCAGGCCGCGCGGGGTGCCGAGCGAATCGGCGATGTTGCTCGGCGGTTTCAGCGAAGTGGAGACGACCAACGCGCGCACGAGTTCGCCGCGCCGGTAAAACTGCATCGTTTGCGTGGCGATGCGCACGAGGAGCAGGCGGTCTGCGGGCTTGATGCCGAGCGCCGCGCAGGTTTTGGTGACCGACTCCCAATTTTCATCCATGGCGAATATGTGTAAACACGTTGTCGGCATCGTCGGCGCCACCGGCGCGGTCGGTCAAGAACTGGTCCGGCTGCTGCACGAGCGTAATTTCCCGATGAGCGAGCTGCGGCTCTTCGCCTCGGCGCGCTCGGCGGGCAAGACCGTGAAGCATGGCGACAAGACCTACACCATTGAGGAGGCCAAGCTAGGCGCCTTCGCGGGCGTGGATCTGGCCTTCTTCGCTGCCGGCGGCTCCGTAACGCGCGCCCTAGCGGCCGACGCCATCGCGAGCGGTTGCACCGTGATCGACAAGAGCTCCGCCTACCGCCAGCAGGCCGACATCCCGCTCGTGGTGCCCGAGATCAATCCCGAGGGTCTGCGCACGCACAACGGCCTCATCGCCAACCCTAATTGCTCCACCGCCGTCATGCTGATGGGCCTTTACCCGCTGCATAAGCTTCTCGGCCTGAAGCGTATTTTCGTGGCGACCTATCAATCCGTCTCCGGCACCGGGGCCGAGGCGGTGAAGGAACTCGCCGACCAGATCGCCGCGCACTCCGCCGGCGAGCCGCTCGCGCACAAGGTCTATCCCTACCAGATCGCGTTCAACTGTATCCCCCAGATCGATACGTTCGGCGAGGACGGCTACACCGGCGAAGAAGAAAAGATGCGCCTCGAAAGCCGCAAGATCATGGGTCTGCCCGACCTCAAGGTCTCCGCCACCTGCGTGCGCGTGCCCGTGGTCCGCGCGCACTCCGTGGCGGTCAACGCCGAGTTCGAGCGTCCGGTAAATCTTGAGCAGGCCCGCGCCGCCATCGCCGCCTTCGCGGGCGCGGAGCTGGTGGACGAACCCGCCGCCAAGAAGTATCCGACCCCGCTCGATTTCGCCGAAAAAGTAAAGTGCGGCGTCGGTCGTCTGCGCGTCGATACCGCCTTCGACAACGGCCTCTCCTTTTGGGTCAGCGGTGATAACCTCTGGAAGGGCGCGGCGCTAAACGCGGTGCAAAACGCCGAGCTCATGTGCAGCGAAGGCTGGTTGTTGTGCGACCGCGCCGCCGCCCCATCCATCGCGGAAGTCAAATAAACCCTTGTCAGCGCGCGGGGGCGCTTGTTTTCCTCCGCCCTTGGTCCGGACGCTTAGCTCAGTTGGTTAGAGCACCTCGCTTACACCGAGGGTGTCGGGGGTTCGAGTCCCTCAGCGTCCACCAGCCTACGCGCTTCGCGCTTCGGCTGGCGTAGCCCTCGCAGTCGTCAGCCGTTGGTTCTCGGTAGCTCTCTTACTTTCCTTTTCTTTATTTTCCACTCCACCATGCGTCACACGATCTCGATCCTCGTTGAAAATAAGTTCGGAGTCCTCGCGCGCGTCACCGGTCTTTTCTCCGGGCGCGGCTTTAATATCGACTCGCTCAACGTGGCCCCGACCCACGACGCCGCGCTGTCCCGCATCACCGCCGTCCTCAAAGGCGACGAATCCGCGCTCAATCTCGCCATCAAGCAGCTGCGCAAACTGGTGAACGTCGTCGAGGTCACCGACTTCAAGGACGGCCAGGCCGTGCAACGCGAACTCGTGCTCGTGAAGGTCAAGGCCTCCGCCAAGATCCGCTCCGAGGTCATGCAGATCTGCGAAATTTTCCGCACCAAGATCGTCAACGTGGACCACAGCGAACTCATCATCGAGCTCGTCGGCGACAGCGCCAAGGTAGCCGCCTTCCTCAATCTGCTCGAGCCCTTCGGCGTGCTCGAAATCGCGCGCACCGGCACGCTGGCGCTGAAACGCTGATTTTCCTTTTCCCTACACCGCCCTAACTCCCTCCACCCTAACTCCCTTTTCCCACCATGCCCGCCAAAGTATATACCGACAAGGACGCCGATCTCGGCCTCTACAAGAACAAGACCATCGCCGTTCTCGGCTACGGTTCCCAAGGTCACGCCCACGCCTTGAATCTCAAGGACTCCGGCGTGAACGTCATCATCGGCCTCTACAAGGGCTCGAAATCCTGGAGCGTCGCCGAAAAGCACGGCTTCAAGGTCGTCTCCACCGCCGAGGCCGTGAAGCTCGCCGACGTCATCCTCGTCGGACTCCCCGACATGAAGCAGGCCGACGTCTATAAAGCCGACATCGAGCCCAACCTCACCAAGGGCAAGACCCTCGTCTTCTCGCACGGCCTCGCCGTTCACTTCGGTCTCATCAAGGTCCCGTCCGACGTGGACGTCATCCTCGTCGCCCCCAAGGGCCCGGGCCATATGGTCCGCCGCCTCTACGTAGAAGGCAAAGGCATGCCCGCCCTCATCGGCGTGTTTCAGGACAAGTCCAAGAAGGCCAAGAAGACCGCCCTTGCCTGGGCCAAGGGCATCGGCAGCACCCGCGCCGGCGTTCTCCAGACCACCTTCAAGGAAGAGACCGAGACGGACCTCTTCGGCGAGCAGGCCGTGCTCTGCGGCGGCGCCTCCGCCCTCGTGCAGGCCGGTTTCGAGACCCTCGTCGAGGCCGGATACCAGCCCGAGATGGCCTACTTCGAGTGCCTCCACGAGCTGAAGCTCATCTGCGATCTCATGTATGAAAAGGGCATCTCCGGCATGCGCTTCTCCATCTCCGAGACCGCGAAGTATGGCGACATCACCCGCGGTCCCCGCGTGATCAACGCGAACACCAAGAAGGAAATGAAGAAGATCCTCAAAGAGATCCAATCCGGCAAGTTCGTGAAACAGTGGGTCGCCGAATACAAGGGCGGCCTGAAGAACTACAACAAGCTCCTGAAGGCGGGCGAGAAGCACCAGATCGAGAAGACCGGTGAATACCTCCGCAATCTGATGCCCTGGATGCCCAAGCGTAACATCTCCGGCGTCGCCGGCTCCTACGCGGGCTAAGCGTTCGCAAGTCGAAGGGGCGCGCCTCGTGCGCGCTCGGGCGTGGTCAAGCCACGCCCCTA
Organism: Opitutaceae bacterium; assembly: GCA_036770725.1. Classification (GTDB taxonomy): domain Bacteria; phylum Verrucomicrobiota; class Verrucomicrobiia; order Opitutales; family Opitutaceae; genus IMCC26134_A. Next base: position 590 of record DAIPIP010000017.1, on the reverse strand, counting down.
CGGCCTGACCTACGGGCGCCGACCCTCCGGGCGGTGCCCGTTTTCATTTTCCGGGTAGGGCGGGACCGCTGGGCCCGCCGCAGCGCAAACCGGACGGCCCAGCGGTCCGTCCCTACCTTTCTCGATTTCGTGCAAAAGCTCACCCTCGCCACCCGCAAAAGCCCCCTCGCGCTCGCCCAGACCGAGCAGGTCGCCGCGCATCTGCACGCCGCGCTCGGGTGCGACATCGAGCTGCTCAAAATCGTCACCACCGGCGATCAACGCGTCGAGTGGTCGCTCGAAAAACAGGGCGGCAAAGGTCTCTTTACCAAGGAACTCGAAGACGCCCTCCTGCGCGGCGACGCCGACATCGCCGTCCACAGTTGCAAGGACCTGCCCGGCGAACTTCCCGCCGGCCTTGCCGTCGCCGGCTACCTGCCGCGCGAAGATCCGCGCGACACCCTCGTGCTGCGCGACGGCATCGAGACGCCCGCGCTCATCGCCACCAGCAGCCCGCGCCGCCGCCTGCAGCTGGCCATGCTTTTCCCCGACGCGCAGTTCACCGAGATCCGCGGCAACGTGGACACCCGCCTGCGCAAGATAGGTCAGGA
>DAIPIP010000157.1:4682-6228 GCA_036770725.1 Opitutaceae bacterium | reverse complement strand
GCCGCCACCTTCTTCGTCTTCATCCCTGGGTCAGGATGTATAGGGGCCTGTCTGTAGCCGCCGGAGGTTACGCTTGCCCTCCCCCGCGCCACCGTATCGCCTGCCCGATTACACGCATGAAACTAATCGACCTCAATCGCGAGGGCGGCATCGGATGCTCCTGCACCCTGCTCCAAATCGGCGAATTCAACATCCTCATCGACAGCGGCTTGCACCCAAAGCTCTCCGGCCGGGCCGCCCTCCCCGACCACGCCAGACTCACCGGCATCAGCGTCGATCTGCTCGTGCTCACGCACTGCCATCTCGACCACCTCGGCAGTCTCCCCGTCGCCATGCGCCAGCATCCGGCCGCTCCCTGCCTCATGTCGCTTTCCAGCCGCATGATCGTCGAGCGCATGATGCACAACTCCGCCAACGTCATGCGCCGCCAGGCCGCCGAGGGTCAGACCAAGGACGCCCCCCACTTCACCCACGAAGACGTTGACCAGATCGCGCCGCGCCTAACCGGCCTCGCCTTCAATCACGCCAAGCGCTTCTCCAAGCACAACGACGAGATCGAGATCACCCTTCACCCCGCCGGCCATGTCGCCGGGGCCTGCGCGGTCGAGATTCGTCACAAACACCGCCACATCTTCATCACCGGCGACGTGCTCTTCGAAGACCAGCGCGTGCTCAAGGGCGCCCGCTTCCCCGCCGGCCACTTCGACACTCTCATCACCGAGACCACCCGCGGCACCACCGAGCGTCCCGAGGGCAAGGAGCGCATCAACGAGGTCGCGCGCCTCATCAACACCATCAACGAGACCATCCAAAACGGCGGCTCCTGCCTCATCCCCGTCTTCGCCCTCGGCCGCATGCAGGAACTGCTCGCGATTTTCCACGACGCCCGCCGCTTCGGCAAACTCGTGGACTGCCCCATCTTCACCTCCGGCCTCGGCCTCGATCTCTGCGACTACTTCGACGAGATTTCGCGCAAGACCAAACACGTCCAGTTCAGCCGCTCCATCCTGCGCGACCTCAAATCGAAGCCCATCCCCCGCCGCCTCGAGCCCGGCGTCGATCCAAAGCAGCGCGCCCTCTACCTCGTCAGCTCCGGCATGCTGGTGGAAAACACCCCCAGCTACACCCTCGCCTCCGGCCTCCTCGGCCACGCCCGCAACACCGTCGCCTTCGTCGGCTACTGCGATCCCGACACGCCCGGCGGCCACCTCCAAAAGGCCAAGCACGGCGACGACTTCCTCTTCGCGACCATCAATGTGAAGGTCAAAATCGCCGCCAAGGTCGAGCGCTTCGAACTCTCCGGCCACGCCGACCGCGAGGAGCTCCTCCAGTTCGCCGTGCAAACCGGCGCGCGCAGCATCGTCCTCACCCACGGCGAGCCCGAGGCCCGCGCTTGGTTCCAACGCGAACTCGAGGCCCGCATGCCCAACACCAAGGTCCTCGATCCCGTCCCCGGCCAACTCTACGAAGTCTGATCCTTTGGACTGCGGCGGCTTGACGCCGCTTTAGGACGGCGCGGCTCGACGCGCCGCCCCCCCCCCCCCCC
>DAIPIP010000157.1:0-4672 GCA_036770725.1 Opitutaceae bacterium | reverse complement strand
GAAGCCCGCCGACAACAACCCGTCCGGCGGGCTTTTCATGCCCGGAGGGACCGGCTCCGTCCGGTCCGCGGTTCGTTGGAGTCCGCCGCTCGCCTGAGACTGATCCCACTACCCGCCCCATCGCGACGCCCCCGCTCCCCACCCAGCCTCGCCATCCATGTCCACTACACACACCTCCCCCGACACTCTCCCCGACACCCTCCCCGACTGCCTCTATTGCCGCAAAGACCAGCGCCTCACCGATCTCATGATCGAGGTCGCCCCGCTCGAGGTTTCCACCCTCTACCTCTTCAAGGAGCAAACCCACCCCGGCCGCTGCGTCGTCGCCTACAATCACCACGTCAACGAACTCTACGAACTGCCCGACTCCGAGGTCGCGCTTTTCATGCAGGATGTCGCCCGCGCCGCCCGCGCCATGAAAGCCGCCTTCGATCCCGCCAAGATCAACTACGGCGCCTATTCCGACAAACTCCCGCACCTCCACTTCCACCTCGTTCCCAAATACGTGGACGGACCCGCCTGGGGCACGACCTTCACCATGATGCCCGACCCCAAGAAGCTTCTCTCCGACGACGAATACGCCGCGCTAATCACCCGCCTCCGCGCCACGCTTTGATTTGCGCCGCCCGCGCGATCACCCGCATCCACACCACGCGAAAAATTCATCGGCTCCTCCCCTAACCCGTCTCGCCACCCCGCCCCTTCCCGCTCAAAGCTCCGGCCTTTCATCCCACTACGCCATGTCCACCTGGAACCGCTTCACCCAATACAGCTACCACAACGCCTCGCTCGGCTTCGCCCTCGACTACAGCCGTATCCCCTTTCCGGATACGTTCCTCGCCGAAAAAGAACCCGCCATCCAGAAGGCCTACGCCGCGATGAAGGAGCTTGAGGCCGGCGCCATCGCCAACCCCGACGAGAACCGCATGGTTGGCCACTACTGGCTGCGCGACTCCAAGCGCGCCCCCTCCGCCGACCTCACAAAAGCCATCGACGACTCCCTCGCCCAGATCCGCGCATTCGCAGCCGACGTCCACACCGGCAAGCTCCTCGGCTCCACCGGCAAAAAGTTCACCCAGCTCCTCGTCGTCGGCATCGGCGGCTCCGCCCTCGGCCCCCAACTCGCCAACCACGCCCTCGGCCAGCCCGGCGCCGACAAAATGGCCGTCTCCTTCTTCGACAACACCGACCCCGACGGCATCGACTACGTCCTCGCCCAGCTCGCCGGCAAACTCCCCGAGACCCTCGTCGTCGTCATCTCCAAGTCCGGCGGCACAGTCGAGACCCGCAACGGCATGCTCGAAGCCGCCGCCGCCTTCAAAGCCGCCGGCCTCGACTTCGCCAAACACTTCGTCGCCGTCACCGGCGACGGCTCCAAGCTCGACCAGATCGCCATCTCCCAAGGCTGGCTCACCCGCTTCGCCATGTGGGACTGGGTCGGCGGCCGAACCTCCGAACTTTGCACCGTCGGCCTCCTCCCCGCCGCCCTCCAAGGCATCGACACCGACGCCATGCTCGCCGGCGCCGCCGCCATGGACGAGGTCACCCGCTCCACCGTCACCGCCGAAAACCCCGCCGCCCTCCTCGCCCTCATGTGGCACCACGAGACCGCCGGCAAGGGCCTCAAGGACATGGTCATCCTCCCCTACAAGGACCGCCTCCTCCTCTTCTCCCGCTACCTCCAGCAACTCGTCATGGAGTCGCTCGGCAAGGAGTTCGATCTTCAGGGCAACGTCGTCAACCAAGGCATTGCCGTTTACGGCAACAAAGGCTCCACCGACCAGCACGCCTACGTGCAACAACTCCGCGAAGGCGTGAACAACTTCTTCGTCACCTTCATCGAGGTGCTCAAAGACCGCGCCGCCCCCTCCATGCAGGTCGAGCCCGGCATCACCACCGGCGACTACCTCCTCGGCTTCTACCTCGGCACCCGCGACGCCCTCAGCGAGAAAGACCGCCACTCCGTCACCGTCACGGTCAACGAACTCAACGCCCGCACCCTCGGCCTCATGATCGCCCTCTACGAACGCGCCGTCGGCTTCTACGCCACCCTCGTCGGCATCAACGCCTACCACCAGCCCGGCGTCGAGGCCGGCAAGAAGGCCGCCACCGGCGTCATCGACCTCCAACAAAAACTCGTCGCCGCCCTCAAGGCCGCCCCCGGCCAACACTACACCGCCGAAGCCGCCGCCAACGCCGTCGGCGGCAACCCCGAACTCGCCTACAAGATCCTGGACCATCTCGCAGCCAACGGAGCCCTCACCAAACACCACGCCACCCCCTGGTTCACCAGCACCTTCTCCGCCTGAGCGAGCCTCGACCCGCTCTCGCCCAAAAGTCGCACCCGTCTTGCAACCTGCGGGACGGGTGCTTGCTTTTGTTACTTTCTGCTTTTCAAGCATCCCCCACCCCCGCACGTTGCCACCTCTGTATTCCCCTATGAAATCCCTTACCCTGATCCTTGCCGTTATCGCTATCCTCGGCGCCGCCGCCTCCGGCTTTTTCTGGTGGCAAGTCGGCGACACCAAAAAGCAGCTCCAAGAGCAACTAAGCGCCGAACAATCCCGCGCCTCCACTCTCCAAAGCGACCTCACCCGCGCCAACGAGGAAAAGACCACGCTTCAATCCAATCTCGCCCGCATCGACGGCGACCTCGGCGACATCAAACGCAACCTCACCGCCGCCGAAGCTCGCAACGTCCAGCTCGCCCGCGAATCCGAAACCCTCAAACGCACCCTCACCGCCAAGGAAGAGTCCGAGAAGAAACTCAACGCCGACCTCGACGTCCTCCGCCGCGAACTCGTCCAGACCCGCCTCGCCAGCCAAGTCGGCAACCCCGAGGAGATCGAAAAGTATAAACAAAACATCGCCGGCCTCGAAGCCCGTATCGCCGAACTCCAATCCGGCGCCACCTCGTCCTCCGCCGCATCCTCCTTGACCAGCCAATCCTCCGCCGCGCCCGCCCCTGGTCAGGTCGCCGTCAGCCCCCGCGCGGCCAACGCCCGCGTCGCCCAAGTCGGCCCCCGCAACGCCTTCGTCGTCCTCGAACTCGGCGCCGCCGATGGCATTGTCGCGGGACAACGCTTCCTCATCACCCGCGACGGACGCACCATCGCCGATTCCGTTGTCTCCGGCGTCGAGGACACCTACGTCATCGCCCAAGTCGTCCCCGCTTCCATCCAATCCGCGCTGCAAGCCGGCGACAACGCCAGCATCGCCCGCTAAATAGCCTTATGATCCGCCGCCTCCTCACGCTCGCCCTCGGTTTCGTTTTCCTCGCGCTCGCTTCCGGCTGCGCGACCAAGCAACCCGAAGACTCCTCCATTCCCTGGAGTCGTCCCGCGAGCTGGGAAGGCGGCCTCCCCGGCATGGGCGGCCTCGGCGGCCCCGGCGGCGGCATGCGCTAATTTCAATTTGCGTTGCGTTGAGCCTCTTTGGGTAGGGACGGACCGCCGGGCCGTCCGTTCCGTCGGACTTATCTTGAACGCGAATTGAAATAAAACGCGAAGCACGCCGCCCTCTCCCCCAAACCCGGCCCCATCCGCCGGGTTTTTTCGTGCCCGCAAAACCCGTTGCGCCGCCCGCCCATTCCTGCGCCGATTTCCCCATGTCCGACCCGACGCACCCGCCCCCGCCGTCCACCGCAACCCCGCCCGATCGCCTCGCCGCCAAACCCGGCCACCTTTACGTCGTCGCCACCCCCATCGGCAACCTCGCCGACCTCACCGAGCGCGCGCGCCTCATCCTCTCCACCGTAGATCTCGTCGCCTGCGAAGACACCCGCACCACCGGCTCCTTGCTCACCCGCCTGGGCCTCCACCGCCCTCTCGCCCCCTACCACGATCACAACGAAACCGCCGCCGCCGACCAACTCGTCGAGCGCCTCCAGGAAGGCAAATCCATCGCCGTCGTGAGCGACGCCGGCACTCCCGCCATCAGCGACCCGGGTTTCCGCATTGTGCGCGCCTGCCGCCGCGCCGGCCTGCCCGTCATCCCCATCCCCGGCGCCTGCGCCCTCGCCGCCGTGCTCAGCGCCAGCGGCCTCCCCACCGACGGATTTCTCTTCGTCGGCTTCCTCCCCGCCAAGACCAGCGCCCGCGTCGCGTTCCTGGAGAAGTATCGGAATTTCGACTACACCCTCGCGCTCTACGAAAGCTGCCACCGCATCGATAAATTCGCCGCCGAGATCGCCGCCACCCTCGGCCCGGACCGCGTCGTCACCATCGCGAAAGAAGTCACCAAACTTCACGAAACCTGGCTCGTCGGCCGAGCCGCCGACGTCGAAGCCCGCCTCGCCAGGACCAGTCTAAAAGGCGAATTCGTCGTCCTCATCGCCCCCGCCGCCTTCACCCTCTGAACTCCTGGAGTGCGGCGGCTTGACGCCGCTTTCGACGGCGCCGCGCGGCTTGACGCGCCGCCCCTCCGCCTCCCCTACGCCCTGGGCCGTGTCTTGTAAATAAACCGGGCCATCGCGGGCGCTCTGCGAGTGAAGCGAGAAAAGGCGCCGGGCCTGCGTTGCCCTCGGCGGCACGGGCCTCTGGCCCGCCTCCGCCTCGGTCGCCTTGGCCGAGCGCCTTTTCTCGCTCACGCTGGCCCGGTTTATCTACAAGACACGGCCTAATTCTACTTTGTTAAAATAAAACCTGCCCCTGGGCGCGTCCTGCGTTCGACT
>DAIPIP010000016.1:0-26245 GCA_036770725.1 Opitutaceae bacterium | reverse complement strand
AGGGCGAAGAGAACGACGAGCGAGAGGAACCGGCCCGGGAGGCGGAGGGATGGGTTTTGCATGGGAGGAGGGGAAATGTATTTGTTTTTTGGTTACGAGAAGGCGAGGGCGGCGAGCATCTCGACGTGCAGGGCGGGGGTGGCGGCGGCGATGGTGTGGGCGGCGGGATAGGCGGGGCCGCCGTGCCAGTCGGTGATGACGCCGCCGGCGCCGCGGACGACGGGGACGAGGGCGGCGATGTCCCACGGGTTCATGATGGGGTCGAGGCAGGCGTCGGCGTGGCCGGAGGCGAGGAGGAGGTAGCCGTAGCAATCTCCCCAGGTGCGGGCGAGGCGGGCGCGGCCTAGCAGGCGTTCGCAGGCGGGGCCGTTTTGGTAGCGGGCGAGGTTGAGGTGGTCGCTGGTGAGGAGGGTGGCGTGTTCGATGCGCTCGGTGGGGCGGCAGCGCACGGGGCGGTCGTTGAGCGTGGTGGCGTGGTTGTCGCCGATCATGAGCTGGCCGAGGACGGGCTGGTGGATGCAGCCGAGGACGGGTTGGCCGCGGTGGAGGAGGGCGATGAGCGTGCCCCAGAGCGGCACGGCGGTGATGAAGCTTTTGGTGCCGTCGATGGGATCGAGCACCCAGACCCATTCGGCGTCGGGGCGCTCTTCGCCGAACTCCTCGCCGATGAGGCCGTGGTCGGGGAAGCGCTCGGTGATGAGGCGGCGCATGAGGGCTTCGGCGCCTTTGTCGGCGGCGGTGACGGGGGAGTCGTCGCCCTTGGTCTCGACGGTCAGGTCGGCGCGACCGTAGTGGGGCAGGATGAAGCGGCCGCTTTCGAGCGCGAGTTCACGGACAAAGGCTCGGTAAGGGGCGAGTTCCATGGCGGATGCGGCGGAGGTTTGGCGGGGAAAGAGTGGATGAACATACAAAAATTCGGGATGGGATTTGGGCGGCGGGTGTGTGTGTTGGCGGGGTGGGCAACTTTTGGCCGGATCAACTCATTCATTTCGTGGATTTCGAGGGCTCGACGGTGTCGGGGATTCTTGAATACGGGGTGGTGTCGTGGCGGGCGGGGGAGATCGCGGGGGTGCGCGGCCGGATTTGCGGGGCGGTGGGGCGGGTGCGGGCGGAGGACGTGGCGGTGCATGGTCTGGACGCCGGGGCGACGGAGGGGGCGGCGCCGTTCGCGGAGGATTTCGAGGTGTTCGCGGGTTTGCGGGAGCGGGGGCCGTTGGCGGCGCATTTCGCGAACGCGGAGAACACGTTGATCAAGGCGGTGTGGCCTTACGCGCGGGCGGCGCGGGATTTCTCGCGGGAGGGCGGGGGCGGCTCGGCGGAATGGGGGCCTTGGATCGACACGGGGCGGCTTTACCCGCAGGCGCGGGGAGGCGGCGGGCCGGTGAAGCTGGCGGAGTTGATCGCGGCGGAGGGGTTGCAGGCGCGTCTGGACGCGTTGGCGGCGGAGTATTGTCCGGCGGGGCGGTGTCGTTACCACGCGGCGTTATACGACGCGCTGGCGGGGGCGCTGTTGTTGGCCCGTCTGGCGGAGACCCCGGGGTGGGGAGACAAGTCGCTGCGCTGGTTGATCGAGCATAGCACGTTGAACGCGGCGCGGCGCGAGGGGCTAAGGCAGGGGGAGCTGTTCGAGGGTTGAGAGCGGGAGGCGTTCCATGGAGGGGACGTGGAGCGCGGCGTGGGGGAAGGTGTGGTGGGCGGTGGCGGGGTTGGGGATGACGACGACGCGCAGGCCGGCGGCGGCGGCGGCTTGGTGGCCGGGCACGGAGTCTTCGAAGGCGACGGCCTCGTGGGCGCCGAGGCCGAGTTTTTCGAGGGCGGCGAGGTAGAGGTCGGGGGCGGGTTTGCCGCGGGGGACGTCGTCGCGGCAGAGGACGGCGTGGAATTTTTCGAGGAGGCCGCGGGCGGAGAGGTGGCCGTCCACGTGGCGATGGGAGGAGTTGGAGGCGACGGCAAGTTTGAGGCCGGCGTGGTGCGCGGCCTCGAGCATGGCGAGCACGCCGGGGCGGAGCGGGGCGGCTTCGCAGCGGCGGCGGGCGAGGGTCTGCATGCGGAGGTCGAGGGCGGCGCGGTCGTGGTCGGCGGGGTAGGCGCGCCAGATGTCGCCGTCGATGCCGGCGTGGCCGATGAGGGCGTGGAGGACGGAGAGCTCGGCGTGGAAGCCGTCTTCGAGGTGGATATCCGTCCACGCGGAGATGATGGCGGTCTCGGTGTCCACCAGCAGTCCGTCGAAGTCGAAGATGAGTCCGCGCAAGGGCATGTGGGCGGAGAGAAGGCGGGAAGGGCGGTGGCGCAAGCGCGCGGGGCATTCGTTTGCCGACTTGCGGAAGGCGGCGGGGGCGGACTGATTGGCCCGATGTTGTTTTACCGCGCAGTCAAAAGCCCCGCCGGGCGCCACGTCCTATGATGGGGCGGCGGGCGATTTTAACTCCGGCGACGAGCCGTGTCGGGCTTCTGTTTTGCGCTTCCCTCTTTTTTCATCCGATGCACGCCTCCCCCGAAAATGTTGTTTCTCTGTCAGGCTTGAAGCCGGCGACGCGTGAGCGCGCCGAGATAGCGAGCGAGTATAAGTGGGATTTTTCCGCGATCTACGTGTCATGGGCGGAGTGGGAGGCGGGGGTGGAGGCGTTGAGGGGCGAGATGGAGGCGTTCGTGGAGTTGAAGGGGACTCTGAGGGACGGGCCGGAGGCGGTGTTGCGGGCGTATCGGGCGTTCGATTCGATAGGGATGCGGCAGTATCGAGTTTTCCGATACCCGCAGCTGAGGCTGGACACGGATGCGAGGGATCAGGAGGTGTCGGGCCACTTGCAGCGGGTGCGGGCGTTGTTTGCCAGGTTCGGGACGGCGACGGCGTGGTTTACGCCGGAGTTGCTGGAGGTGCCGGAGGAGACGATGCGCGGGTGGCTGGACGCCACGCCGGAGCTGGCGCCGTATCGGTTTCCGATTTTGGACGCGTATCGGCAGCAGCGGCATGTGTTGGACGAGAAAGGTGAGCGGCTGCTTTCATATGCGAGCCGCTTCAACGACACTCCGCGCTCGGTTTACACGGAGTTGAGCACGGCGGACATCAAGTTCCCCAGCATCACGCTGGGGGACGGTCGGGAAGTGAAGTTAAGCCCCGGGGCCTATCAGCAATTGCTGGCGACAAATCCGAATCAGGCGGAGCGGCGGGCGGCGTTCGAGGCGCACATGGGGACGTATGAGGCGACGAAAAACACTTACGCGGCGATTTATCGCGGGGTGTTGGAGCGTGGTTGGTTTCTGGCGCAGGCGCGCGGGCACGCATCGACTTTGCACCGTGCGCTGGACGGGAACGCGATCCCGACGGAGGTTTATGTGAATTTGGTGGAGACGGTGCGGGGCGGGACGGGGCCTTTGCGGCGGTATGTCGAGTTGCGGCGGCGTGTCCTGGGCTTGGAGACCTACCATCTTTACGACGGGCAGGTGCCGCTGGTGAAGGACGACACGGCCTGGCCTTACGGGGAGGCTCGGAGGCTGGTGTTGGAGTCGGTGGCTCCGCTGGGCGCGGATTATATGGCGGGGCTGGGGGAGCTGCTGGAAGGCGGGCGCATCGACGTGTATGAGAACGAGGGCAAACGGTCGGGCGCGTATTCGGCGGGGGTTTACGGGGTGGGGCCGTTCGTGTTGATGAACTACAACGACACGCAGGACGCGTTGTTCACGTTTGCGCACGAGATGGGGCATGCGATGCACACCAAGCTCGCGGAGGAGTCGCAGCCTTACGCGACCAGCGGCTACACGATTTTCGTGGCGGAGGTGGCCTCGACGATCAACGAGCGGCTGATGTTGGAGCACTTGCTAGGGCGCGCCAAAGACGCGCGGGAGCGCTTTTTGCTGCTGCAGCATGCGATCGATTCCATCGTGGGGACGTTCTACACGCAGGTGTTGTTCGCGGACTTCGAGCTGCGGGCACACCAGCGGGTCGAGGCGGGTGAACCGATCACGGCGGATGTGCTGGGGAGTATCTACGTGGAGTTGTTAAAGGAGTATTACGGGGAGTCGGTGGTGATCGATCCGCAGTATCATTTCACGTGGACACGCATCCCCCATTTTTACAATTCGCCGTATTATGTTTATCAATATGCGACCTGTTTCGCGTCTTCGGCGAAGCTGTATCAGGACATGTTTCTGGGGCCGGAGGAGGAACGGGGGGCGGCGCGGGAGCGATATTTGGATCTGTTGCGAAGCGGGGGTGATGCGCACCCGATGGAACAGTTGAAGAAGGCGGGGGTGGATTTGCTGGAGAAAAGCGCGGTGGACGCGGTGGTTGCAGAGATGGAATCATTTGTCGAACGGCTGGAGAAAGCGGCGGCTGAACTCGGCGAATTAAGGTAGGGGTTACGGGTCGGGCACAAATTTTCTTCGGGCTTGATTATTCGAGTCGTCAGCAGATGAAGGGTGGCTCCTATTACCACGATGTCCCTGTCACCCGAAACGATGGGGTCTCGAACCTTGTTGCCCTTGAATCAACTTTTACATTCCACAGAAACCAAGACGTCCCAAACAATGTCGGCCCGCGATCAATCCAGCAGCGTTAAATCCTCCGCCTCCGTTTCGGAGCTGGGTCATAAGTCTGCGAACAAGGAGCATCTGGCCGTGGCGATGAAGGTTTCACGGCAGAAGCGAGCCAATACCGGCACCCAAGACATATCGGTTTGGGCCCAGTATCGCCTTTGGTGGTCTCCTTTTTTGGCGGAATTGATCCTCTTCATGGCGGCAGTTTTGCTTACCATTTACCTGCATAAGGTGATGTGGTCACAGGCTAATTTTCCTACTTTAATCTATGTGGGACTGGGCGTCTGTTACGTGCTTTCATTTAGTTATAACCGATTGAACGAGCTTTATTTACCGAGGCCGGTGGTATTTTTTGGGCTTGGGTCGTTATCTCTGACGTCTTTGGTGATAATCGCCGTTTTTTTGGTCGATGGGTGGCTTGCTGGGGGAAGTAGTCGCGCGATGTATGTCGGGCTGGCGGTAGTGCCTATTCTATCGTTTTTGGGCCGGTGCGCTTTGATGTTCGTGGACGCTCGATCGACTCCTCCGATCAGTTCCCTATCGATGAGGGCTAATGTGCAGAGTTCGAAGTTTCGCGATTTTCGGCGGAAGCTTCGTTTTTGGATGAGTTAACTCCGGTTGGCGATCGGGTTGAGCTTTACGGAGCAGACGGGCCCGGCGGTCCGTCCCCGCCCATGGAGCATCAAATTAAACGCGCGTCGGAATAAGCGCGCCTCACGTGACAAGGTTAAACTTTGTCGGCGCTTGGCAGGGGTTAGATTTCCTCGATGCGTATGCATGCCACTTCTCGGCCAGCATGGGGTTGCAGGTTGGGAACGGTGGTTTTGCAGCTTTCGCCGGCGTGGGCGCAGCGGGGATGGAAGGGGCAGCCGGCGGGCGGGTTGAGCGGACTGGGCGGATCGCCGGACAGCACGATGCGGCGGCGCGCGCGTTCGCCTTCGGGGTCGGGACGGGGCACCGCGCTGACCAGGGCGCGCGTGTAGGGGTGTTGTGGATACTCGATGACGTCGGCCGCCGCGCCGAGCTCGACGACGCGGCCGAGATACATGACGGCGACGCGGTCGGAGAGGTGCTTTACGACGGATAAATCGTGGGCGATGAAGACGAGGCTGAGGCCGAGTTCGCGCACGAGCTTGGCGAGGAGGTTGAGGATCTGGGCCTGGATGGAGACATCGAGGGCGGAGACGGGCTCGTCGGCCACGATGACGCGCGGCTCGAGCGCGAGGGCGCGGGCGATGGCGATGCGCTGGCGCTGGCCGCCGGAAAATTCGTGCGGGTATTTCGTGAGACTGCGCGCGGGGATGCCGACGAGGGCGGCGAGTTCGGCGACGCGGGCGGAAATCTCGGCGGCGGGGCGGAGGCGGTGGACGCGCAGCGGTTCGGCGAGGGCCTCGCCTACGCTGAGGCGAGGGTTGAGCGAGGCGAAAGGATCCTGGAAGACCATTTGCAAGGCGCGGCGGGCGTCGCCGGTGGCGGCATCCGCGGTGAGATTTTTGCCTTCGAGCCACACGCTGCCGCCGGTGGCGGGGAGCAAGCCCATGATGGTGCGGGCAAGGGTGGATTTGCCGCAGCCGGACTCGCCGACGAGCCCGAGCACCTCGCCGCGCGCGAGCGTGAGGCTGACGCCGTCCACCGCCTTCACGGTGCCGGCGGATTTTTTAAAGATGAGGCCGCGCTCGACCGGGAAGTGGGTCTGTAGATTGCGGAGTTCGAGGATGGAGTCGGTGGCGGACATTTTTAACCACTAATGAACACTAATAGGCGCTAATTCGGAAAAGAGCGGAGAGGGAGAAGGATGATGGTTTAGGATCAGCGACCATGAGTGACAATGAGTGGTTCAAATCTGCCCGGCGTGGACGCGCAGGCAGGCGTGGGCGTGGCCGGGGGCGGCTTCGGTCAGGGCGGGAGAGGAGCCGACGCGGCATTGGTCGGCGGCGAATTCACAGCGCTCGGCGAAGGCGCAGCCGGGGATGGGTTTTGAGAGGTCGGGGGGCAGGCCGCTCAGGGTGTAGAGTTCGGCGCCCTTGGGTTGCAGGGCGGGGATGGAGCGTTGCAGGGCGCGGGTGTAGGGGTGCAGGGGCTGCTTGAAGAGGGAGCGCACGTCGGCGGTTTCGACGATGCGGCCGGCATACATGACCATGACGCGGTCGCAGAGGCCGGAGACGACGCCGAGGTCGTGGGAGATGAAGATGACGGCCATGCCCAGCTCGGCCTGGAGTTTTTTGATGAGTTCGAGGATCTGCGCCTGCACGGTGACGTCGAGCGCGGTGGTGGGTTCGTCGGCGATGAGGAGTTCGGGGCGGGCGATGAGGGCCATGGCGATCATTACACGCTGGCGCATGCCGCCGGAAAATTCGTGGGGGTAGGCGTGCAGGCGCTTGGGGGCGTCGTTGATGCCGACGGCCTCGAGCATGGCGAGGGCTCGGGCGAGGGCGGCCTTGCGGGAGATTTTTTCGTGGATGAGCAGCGGCTCGATGAGTTGGTCGCTGATCCGCATGTAGGGATTCAGCGAGGTCATCGGGTCCTGGAAAATCATGCCGATGCGTTTGCCGCGGATGGCGCGCATTTGGGCGTCGGTGGCGCGGAGCAGGTCGATGCCGTCGAATTTGGCGTGCGCGCCTTCGATGCGAGCGGGCGGGGTGGGGAGGAGGCGCAGCAGGGAGGTGCAGGTGACGGATTTGCCCGAGCCGGATTCGCCGACGAGGCCGAGGGTCTCGCCGCGCTCGAGGTTGAAACTGATGCCGTCCACGGCGCGAAAAACCCCGCCTCGGGTGTGGAAGCTGGTGCGGAGTTCGGAGACTTCGAGGAGCGGCATGTAGGGCGAAGGGCGAGGAGGGGCGAAAACGGAACGGGCGAGACGCGGGGTGGTCGGGAGTTTGAAATGCAGCCGGAAGTGTGCCGGGGCAAGCGGGAGGAGTTGTGACTTTGGTGGTATATCCGAGGGTGGGGTTTCGAGGCGTGGCGAGGTCGGCAAGCGAATCGGCTTTGCGTGGCGTGTCCGGGGCGTTTTGTTTGGGCTGCTTGAACTCTTTTCAGTCCAAACGTTATCTCGTCACCGGCGGCGCCGGATTCATCGGTTCCCATTTGGTCGAGGCCCTGGCCGGGAGCGGGGCCGAGGTGGTGGTGATTGATGATTTTAACGATTACTACGACCCGGCGGTGAAGGAGGCCAATCTGGCCGGGCTCGCGGGACGAGTGGTGCTCGTGCGGGGCGACATCCGTGATGACGCGGTGGTGGTGAAGACGTTTAAGGCGCATCGGTTTGACGGGGTTTTCCACCTTGCGGCGCGCGCGGGGGTGAGGCCGTCGATCACGGATCCTCGGTTGTATTTCAGCACGAACATGGACGGGACCTTGAACATGTTGGAGGCCTGTCGGGCGCATGGGGTGCGGGATTTTATCTTCGCTTCGTCGTCTTCGGTTTACGGGGTGAACACGAAGGTGCCCTTCGCGGAGGGCGATCCGATCGCGCGCACGATTTCTCCGTATGCGGCGACGAAGCTGGCGGGGGAGCAGATGTGTTCGAACTACTCGCATCTGTTTGGGCTGCGCTGCATGTGCCTGAGGTTTTTCACCGTGTATGGGCCGCGGCAGCGTCCGGATCTGGCGATTTCCAAGTTTACGGAGGCGCTTTTGGCGGGGAAGCCGATCGAGCGTTACGGGGATGGCTCGACCTCGCGGGACTACACGTATGTCGATGACATCGTGCGGGGGATTTTGGCGGCGGCGGCCTATACGGAGAAGTCGGCGTTCGAGATTTTTAATTTGGGCGGATCGGCGACGACTTCGTTGAACGAGTTGATCGCGCTGGTGGAGGAGGCGGCGGGGCGGAGGGCGTTGGTGCGCGAGGTTGCGGAGCAGCCGGGCGATGTGCCGCAGACTTTCGCGGACGTGGAGAAGGCGCGGCGTTTGCTGGGTTACGAACCGCGCACGCCGATTCGCGACGGGGTGCGGCGTTACGTGGAATGGCGGCATGAGCGGGCTAGCCGATGAGTGCGCGGGCGACCAAATCTGCCGGGTGGTTTAAGCGCGCGCAGTGGCGGCTGCATTGGCTGGCCTACGTGGGCGTGGAGGCGTTGATGGGCGTGCTTCCGGGCGGGGCGGTGCATTGGTTTGGGGAACGCGTGGGCGGGGCGATCTGGCGGTTTTCGGCGAAGCGGCGGCGTGTTGTCCTGCGCAATCTTCGCATCGTGTTGGCGGGCGAGAAGACGCTGCCGGAAATCGAGAGAATGGCGGAGGCGGCGTGTCAGCGTGCGGGGGCGAATTTGATGGGGGCGTTGCGTTTGCCTCGCGTGGATGCGGCGGGGAAATTGCGTTCGGTCGAGGTGGTTGGCGAAGAGAGGTTTCGGGAGGTGGCAAGCGAGGGGCGCGGGGTGATCATGGTGCTCGCGCACATGGGCAACTGGGAGCTGCTGGCGGAGGTTTTTCCTCGTTTGATGCCGAAGGGTGTGCGTGGAGCGACGGTGTATCGTCCGCTGGCGAATCCGTATGTGAACGCGCGGGTGGAGGCGCGGCGGGCGCGGGCGGGGGTGGGCTTGTTTTCCAAGAAGGATAGTCCGCTGGCGATGGCGGGGTTTTTAAAGGCCGGCGGAGTGTTGGGGGTTTTGAGCGATCAGCGAGCGGGAGCGGGTGGCGAGGTGGCGCCGTATTTTGGGCGGTTGACGAGTTGTTCGCCGTTGCCGGCTTTGTTCGCGCGGCGGACGGGGGCGGCGGTGTTTTGTCTGGCGATGAGGACGATCACGCCGGGGCATTGGCGGATCGAGCTGCGCGAGTGGCCGCGCGGGGAAAAGCCGCCGACGACGCCGGAAATCATCCGCGCGATGGAGGCTTGTATGCGCGAGAGCATTACAGACTGCTTTTGGTTGCAGGAGCGCTGGCGGCCGAATCGACGCGATCCTTTGCGACTGGAGGGCAAGGACACGGGCTGGATCACGGGGTGGAACAGAATTCGGCGCGTATTGCTGTGGGGCGCGGGCGAGGAGGATTCGACGCCCGGGGTCTGGCCGGATGCGGACGTGGTTTTCGAGCGAGTGGGGCCGAAGGAAGCGGGTGTGTGCGGCGACGATGAAAACCGGATCGTGGAGTTGCTGCGGGCGCGTGATAAAGCGGGGGCGTTGCCTTACGAGTGCGTGGTCGCGAAGGCGGATGCGAGCGCGGCGTTGGCGCGAGCCTGCAAGGCGGCGGGCGTGGCGCTGGTGCGGGGCACGGCGGGCTGATCGCGAGATCAGCGTTTGGTGCCGCCGCTGGCGACGTAGCGGCGGAGGCGTTCGATGCGTTTGCGCTTTTGGCGTTGGTTCAGGAAGGCGCTGAGGCGGCCGAAGGGAATGAGGATTTTATCGCCCAAGCCGTCCACGAGGACGAAGCGCGGAATGCCGTCCGGCGAGCGGGTGAAGACGAGGTTGTTGGAATTGATGTCGGCGGCGACGACGGGGGCGGCTTGTATTTGGTGAATGAATACGGCGAGCGCGGCGGCGTGTTCGGCGGCGTAGCGTTTCGAGTGGAGGAGGGCGGTGAGGGTGGGGCCGAGCGCGCCGTTTTCGTCGGTGACGGCTTCGACGAGCAGGCCGAGGCCGAGATCGGTATGGGCGAAACCGAGGATGGTTTGGAGAAAGGGGAGGGGGCCGGCGGCCCGGAGGTGGGCGTCCACATAGGCGTGGATTTCGCGATGGATGGCGGTGCGGACGCGCGCGGCCCGCGCGCGGGTGAGGTCGGAACGCATGACTTTGACGAGCACGCCGGGTTGCCCGGGGTGGGCATACACGTGGCGCGCGGCTCCGGAGGCGAGCGGGGTTTGTTGAGTTAACCGGAGCGCTTGGAGCATGGGAGCGATGCGGAGGGAAGCTTGGGAAAAACGGAATCCACGGGCTCGCGGACTTGAAGCGAAATCTCCGCTTGAGGCCGCCGGCCGTCCAGGGCGGTTCAGCCGTGAAGATTGATGGCGGCGAAGGCGGCCTTCAGGTCTTCGGGCACCGCACGGGCGGGTTTGAACGCGAGCAGGTCGGCGTCGCCGATGGCGGCCCAGCCGTCGCGTTTACCCACGGAGACATTCTCGGCCTCGACGATTTCGAAGCCGTCGCGGCGGAGTCGAGCACAGCAGGCGTCGTGCAACTCGGCGTTGTGGGTGGCCAGCACGATGGCGAGTTGCGGTTCGCGGGCGAGGAGGGCGGAGGCGCCTTCGAGCACGTCGAGATCCGCGCCTTCCACGTCGATTTTCAGAAGTGTGGGCGAGGATGCGATGCCGGCGGCGATGAGCCCGTCAACATGATGCACTTCGACGGTGTGGCCTTCCCCGCCCAGGTGGCAGGCCAGGGACGAGCCGCGTTTTTCGAGTTCGGGCAGGGTGGTCGCGTCGGGGTTTTTGCGCTCCCAGCCAAACGTCATCTCGCCGTCCTGTCGTCCCATCGCCCAGGGGAAGACGGTGGCGTTGGCGACTCGATTCCACTTGAGGTGAAGCTCAAGCAATCGACGGCTGTCCGGATTGGGTTCGAAGGCGAACACATGTCCTTTGGGTCCAATGACGCGGGACTCCACCAAGACGGTGAATCCGCGATGGGACCCGATGTCCCAGACGATTTCACCGGGGCGAAGCAGGCGTTCGAGACAGGATGCCTTGCCGCGCACGAAATCCCCGCGGAGGTAGCGGGTGCCGCTGGTGGCGCTCCACCAGCGATCTTTGTTGGGACCTTGGCGTATGGGGAGTCGGAGATGGCTAAAGAGCGTCTTCAGGGCGGACATAAGTGGCAAGGGGGTGGGCTTGTGCCGACGGAGGGCAAGGTTGTTTTCAGGTGTCGCCGACGTGTTTGGTGGTCGTCGCGCGGTCGGGCAGCAGATTTTCGTAAAGTCGGGCGTAGCGGATGAAACACGAGTAGCCGGCGGTCGCGGCGACGAACAAACCGGGGAAGCCATCCAGGAAGCCGAGCCTTAGCACATAGCTGCGGAAGAATCGCCAGCCTCCGCGCAGGGCGGCGATCCAGGCGGCGGTCGTGAGGGCGCTTCCTTGATGGTGGCGGGCGAAATAGTCGGCCTGGCGATTTAGCCGCGCGACATAGCTGCGGGTGTCGGGATAACCATGATGCATGAGATCGCCGCGCAGTTTTGCGATGCGGCCTTGGGGTTTGATGACGGTGTGATACGGGTCGCCTCCCCAGCGGCCGGCGCCTTGGCGAATGAGGCGAAGCACGCGGTCGGGATACCATTCCCCGTGGCGAATCCAACGTCCGAGCAATTTGGTGCAGCGGGGAATCTCCGCACCCGCGAGGTCTTTGGGCGCGGAGGCGATAAACCGGGCCAGCTCGGTTTTCAGCGGCGGTGACACTTCCTCGTCGGCGTCGATGGCGAGTATCCAAGGCTGGGCGCAGGCGTCGAGGGCGCGGTTTTTCTGCGTGGCGTAATCGACCCAAGGGTGTTCGTGGACGACGGCGCCGAAGGATCGGGCGACCTCGATGGTGCCATCGCGGCAGTCGTTTACCACGACCACGATTTCGGAGACCCAGCCGTGAACGGCTTGGAGGCAGCAACGCAGGTTTTCTTCTTCGTTGCTGGCGATGATGGCTACGCTGACGGGCAGGACGGACATGGAATTCGGAATCCGTGGGAGCAAGGAAGCGGGGCGAAAGGGGGGCAAGTCAATGTGGCGAGTGGTATTGCCACCAGAGGGGGCGACTTCCAGCTTTCGGCGCCATGCGCAAAATCAGGATCAAATTCGCCGACTTCTATGCCGGGCACGACGAGCGGGAAAACTTTTTTGTGCGTCTGCTGCGGCGGCGATATGACGTCGATATACATCCGGAGGCGGAGTATATGATCTTTTCGCGTTTCGGTTATGATTTTCTGCGGCACGAGGGCATCCGGATTTTTTTCACGACGGAAAATGTGCGGCCAAACTTTGATCTGGCCGACTATGCCTTGGGGTTCGACCACCTGGTGTTTCAGGACCGGTATCATCGGCTGCCGCTTTACCGTTGGTATGAGCAAACCTATCGCGCCGCTTTGCGCCCTCCGCTCGTGACGCCGGCGGACGCGGAGCGGAAGTTTTGCAGCTATGTCGTCTCGAATCGCCGGGCCTCGCGCGCGGATTCGGCGCGGGTGGTGTTTTTCCACAAACTTTCCGATTATCGCCGCGTCGATGCCGGAGGCTCGCAGTTCAACAATGTGGGTGGTCCGGTGGCGGACAAGGACGCGTTCATTCGCGCGTATAAATTCAATATAGCGTTCGAAAACACGAGTTCGCCGGGATACACCACGGAGAAGCTGGTGGAGGCGAAGGCGGCGGGCACGATCCCGATTTATTGGGGGGATCCGCTGGTGGCTTCGGACTTCAACTCGCGTTCGTTTATCAATTGCCATGATTACCCGGATTTCGACGCGGTGGTGAAGCGGGTGGCCGAGTTGGACCGTGATAGGGAGGCTTATTTGGTGATGTTGGCCGAACCGTTGTTTCCGGGAGGCGAGGAACCCGTGTCGTTGCGAGACGAGACCTTGCTTGATTTTTTCGCGAACATCGTGGAGCGACCTCCGGAGGAGGCATATCGACGGGTGCGGGTGGGGCGTTGGGGTCTGCGGTCTGAGCGTGAATATCGGAGAATAGCGATGTTCGATTTAAAGTATCAGATGGATCGCCTGCGTCGTCGTCTGTTCGGGCCCGAGCGTCGGCGGCCGGGGCGCGCGGTCGGCGGGGGCGGGGTAAATGCGCTTGATAAGGCCAAGGGCTGAGCATTCGGTTGCGGACTTTTTTCCATGGCGTTGCCTCCTCCCACTTTTGCCGAGCGTTTTTTCCTTTTGTTTCACCGCGTCAAGGGCGCGGTGGACGCCGTGGTTTACGCGACGATCCTGCGTTCCGCGCATGGTCGCAAAATGATCGAGTGGAACCGCCGCGTGGCCGATGTGCTGGAGTGTCCGGACATCGCGTATATCACGCCCGCGCCCGGTGCCGGCGAAGTGCGGGACGGGGTGCAGGTCATGCACAATGGCATCCGTATCCTCAAGGGCAGCTACTACCGTTGGCGCGGAACCCACATGTTTCGCATGACCAAGGGAGTCCACGAGCCGCAGGAGGAGCGGGTGTTTGGGGAGGTGCTGAGGTTCATGAAGCCCGGCGCGGTCATGCTCGAGCTCGGCGCCTATTGGGGATTTTATTCGTTGTGGTTTGCTGGCGCGGTCCCGGGGGCGCGCTGCGTGCTGGTCGAGCCCCGCAAGGTGAACCTGCATCTGGGGCGGGCAAATTTTCGTCTCAACGGCCGCGAGGCGGAGTTTGTCCAAGCCGGAGTCGGCGCGAAGTCAGGCGAGCGCACCCGCTCCCTCGGCGCCATGATTTGCGTGGACGATTTGGTGGAGCAACGCGGCTTGGACAAGATCGACATCCTCCACTGCGACATTCAGGGCTACGAAGGCGACATGCTAAAAGGGGCGGTGCGCACGCTGGGCGCCCGCAAGGTGCGTTTCATTTTTGTTTCCACGCATACGCAGGCGATCCACGAGGAGTGCCGCGCGCGGCTCAAGGAGTTCGGCTTCGACATTATCGCCGACGCCGATCTCGAGGGGACCTACAACTTCGACGGTATCCTGGTGGGGCAGCTACCCGGGGTCGAAGGCCCGGGCGTGGTGCCTATTTCTCAGCGGCCGGCTTCGCGTGTTCGCGATTGATTTGTTTGTCCCGCCGCCGCGCCATCAGTCGTGCTCCGAAGGAAACAAATAAATGGGTGAGCCCCCGAGTTCGATCGCGGCTTTCTTCGGCAGGGGGCGTCCGCGAACATCCATCGCGCTCGGATGGGTGTCGGGCACCTGCCATGTGATGGGTTGGCTCGCATAGACGATCAGCATGCGGTCGAACCGAAAGACCCGCACCGGACCATCCGCATCCATCGACAGGAATGTCGCGCACTGGGTCGCCTTGTGCCAGGCGGCGAAGGCGTCCCATCCGGCTCGGGGGCGGAAGCCGTCGAGGTCGTCCACCAAACCCAGCCCGCGACCGGCGAGGCGCCACCACCACACGTGTTCCGCTCCGCCGCCGCAGAGGGTAAGCAGGAAGTAACGAATCATGTAGTCCGCGCATGTCTCTTCGCCAACATGAAGCGGGTTTTCGGGAAGGCCGGGCAGGGAATAGGCCGCGCGAACCGGAGAGTATTCACCGCTGCCGAGGAGCGGCCAGTTCACCTCCGTTATATAGAATCCCCGCAGGCCGTGCGCTTCCGCGATGGCGCGACCGAGCAGCGCTTTGCCGTCTGAGGCGAAGCCGCATTGCGGCGTTTCCGGCGCGCCGACGCGATCCACATAAAGATGGCAGGAAAGGCCGTGCAGGCGGTCGTGGAGTTTGTTCAGAAGGGGAGGGAAATATTGATATTCGAAATCGTTGACCGCCGGGCCGAGAAAGAGGATACGCGGATGGCGGGTCTTGAGATCGCCGAGGGAGGTCCATAGTCCGACGGTTTCGCGCAAACCCCAGAGTCCCCACTTCACGCGGTTGATGGCGTGGCCGATCTCGACGTATTTGATATTGGCTCCCATGCGATCCAGCGCGCGATATACAAAATTGCGCCACGACTCGGGATCGAGGACGGAAAGGCGGCACTGGATCACCCCAAGACCTATCTCGCGGCCGGATGACGCTAGGCGTTCAAGCGCCGCGGCGCACGCTTCTATTCCATCGAAGCCTTTATGATGGTAAACGCGGATCCACACCGGCGCGTCGGGAATTGTTTCAAGCAGGCGAAATTGCTCTTCAATGCGTTCGCCGTCGAGTTCCAGGCTGAGACCGGCGCGTGCGCCCATCGCCACGGGGCGCGCAAAGGCGTCGCGTCTCAACTGCTTGTAAAGGCGAACAACGCCAGGCAGGCGGCCCGCCGCGGCGCCGATCATTCTAAAAACATCGGACCAGTGGCGGTGGCGCAATCGGTCATCGGAGCTGAGCACCATTCCCGGCTGGCCGGACTTGTAGTCCCACAGCCACATGTCCCGGTAGCTTTTCCGGATGGTTTGATTCTGAATATGGTGCCGACGTCGGTGAAAATAGCGTATGGGGTGGCGAAAATTTCGGCTCTGGTTGTGCCAGGTGATGTGCGCGCGATACCGGGCTTCCCAGTTGGCGAAGGTTTTGGGAATCGGGGCGTCCCCAAAATACATGTGAGAAAAGACGCGGCGCAGGTTGGAAGGGATCTGCAACCGGGCCAGGTCTCGAGCGCGCAGGCGCAGCGGGACGGAGGGCAAAATGCGTCCCCGGTTTAGGTCTATAAATCGGACCTGGGTCCAGGTGGCGGGACCCGAGCGGCGAACTAGGATATTTTGTCCGGCCAAATCATTGTGGACAAAACCGCTGTCGTGCATGCGTCTGACTTCGATCGCCACCTCTCGCAGCAGGACAAGGAAGAGATTATAATCCGGCTCGTGGCAAAGCAGGTGATTCATCTCGGCGTCGAAATTCGAGGTGTCTCCGAGGTAGGCGGAGAAATACTCGCTGGCGACAAGACGGCCCTTGGTCACCTGTTCGGTAAAGCCGACCGGGGCGGGCACGCCCACTCCATGACGTTGTAGATGGAGCGCGTGTAAAAAGGACCTGCGCGCCTTTCCCCTGTTTCGACCGTAATATAAGCCTCGCAGCAAGGAGGGGGTGGCAAAGCTCTTTATACAAACACCGTCCCAAGTAGGCTCGATCGGGTAGGGCAGTTTGAAAATGCGGTTGCGCACCCGATAAATCAAATGGGCGGTCGCGTCCGCGAGGTGTTCATCGAGATGCTTCAGCCACTCCAGGGTGGCCGATGTGGCGTGGTCGGTATGCAATTCGCCGCGCCTGCCATTAATTGCGATTTTGACCGAAGCCAAGGATTCCATGTGGGTTGGATACACGTTGCACGAATGGGGGCAAGTGAGTTGTGTCAAATAGGTGACGGCGCCGTCTTGTCTCGTCGGTTTTACGCTGTGCAAGCTTCCGCGCGCGCGCCTAGCTTCGCGCCATGGTCAACGTGATCTGCATGAAGTGGGGGACGAAATACGGTCCCGAGTTCGTCAATCGCCTGCGCTCTATGGTGCGCCGGCATTTGGCGCGTCCGCACCGTTTCGTGTGCTTCACCGACGACGGTTCCGGGCTCGACGCCGACATCGAGATCAAGCCCCTCCCGCCGATGGATCTGCCGCCAGGCAAGGAGCGCGGCTGGCTCAAGCTGGCCACCTTTAATCGCCCCCTCGCGGACCTGGCCGGCACGACGCTCTTCCTGGATATCGACGTGGTGATCGTGGACTCGATCGACTGCCTTTTCGACCATCCGGGCGAGTTCTGCATCATTCACGATTGGAACAAGCCCTGGCGCATCACCGGCAACTCGTCGGTCTATCGCTTCGAGGCGGGCGCGCATCCGGAGATTCTCGATTACTTCGTGAAAAACATCGACCGGGTGAAGCGCGAGGTGCGCAACGAGCAGGAATACCTCACCCGTGAAGTTCACCGCCTGGGCAAGTTGACCTACTGGCCGAAGGATTGGTGCGTGAGTTTCAAATACGGCTGCATGCCGGTTTTCCCGTTCAACTATTTAAAAGTGCCCACCATCCCGCAGGGCGCGCGCGTGGTGGTGTTCCACGGCCTGCCCAACCCCGACGACGCCGTCATCGGCAAGGGCAAGGGCATCCGTCGCCACGTGCTGCCCACGCCGTGGATCAACGAGCACTGGCGCTGAGCGGACGCGCGTTCAACCAGTCGTGCCGCCGCCCTGCCGATCATAGAGCGAGCGGTAGAGCGGGTTGGCTTCGTAGAGTTCGACGTGCGCGCCGGTGGCGACGATCCGACCGTCGTCGAAAACGAGAATTCTCGACGCATCGCGAATGCTGCTGAACCGGTGCGCGATAATAAGCACCGTTCGCCCTTTCATCAGCTCCCGCAGCGCGGCCTGGATCGCGGCCTCGTTTTCCGCGTCCAGCGCGGAAGTGGCCTCGTCGAGGATCAATAGCGGCGCGTCCTTCAGGAAAGCCCGCGCGATCGCCACCCGCTGCCGCTGGCCGCCCGACAGGCTCGATCCGCGCTCTCCCACCCGCGTCGCGTATCCATCCGGCAACGACACGATAAACTCGTGGATAAACGCCCGGCGCGCGGCCTCCTCCACTTCGGCGTCCGTGGCCGTCGGTCGGCCGATGCGGATGTTTTCCGCCAGGGTTTCGTTGAACAGCGCCGGCTGTTGCGGCACCAGCGCGATGCGACCGCGCAAATCCGCCTTGGACAACTCGCGCAGGTCGATGCCGCCGAGCGTCACCCTGCCGGCGATGGGATCGTAGAAGCGCGGCAACAAGGCGACGAAGGTGGACTTGCCCGCGCCGCTCGCTCCCACCAGCGCCACGGTCTCTCCGGGGGTCAGACTCAAGGTGATTTCGCGCAGGGCCGGCCGCTCCCCGACGCCATCCCCTTCGCGGTTCGAAGTCCTGCCTTCGTAGCAAAAACTCACTCCCTCGAATTCGATCGTCGCCGGTCCGGCCGGCAGCGTGCGGGCGGAGGTCGGCTCTGGCACGGTGTCCTCGGAGTCCAGAATCTGTTCGAGGCGCGCAAGGGCGGCGCCGCCGATCTTGGTCTGCGCATGCAGCGTGCTGATTTTTTTGATCGGTTCGTAGGCGAAATAAAGCGCCAAGGCGAGAGCGGTGAAGGTCTCGTAAGTCAGCCCTTGGCGAACGCCGAAAAACAGCGCGACGCTAAACCCTATCGCCGACACCACCTCGATGGAGGGCGATACCACCGACTGGTATTTCACCATCTTCAGCGAAAGGCGGAGGATCTCGCGCACCCGCTCGGCGAAGCGTTTGGACTGGGCCTGCTCCTGGGTGTAGGCCTTGATCTCCATCGGCGATTGTAGTGCCTCCGTCACTACGGCGTTGAGGTCGCCGACCCGCGCGAGCTGGGCCGCCGCGTAGCGCCGCAGTTTTTTCGCCGCCATCCGAATCGGGAAAATACAGATCGGCACGCTAAGGATCGCGACCAGCATGAAGAGCGCGCTGCGGTTGGTCAGGGACAGATAGACCAAAAATCCGACGGCGGAAAACAGGGTGACCGGTTGTTTTATCACTTCGCCGGCCACGTTGACCACCACGCCCTTGAGTTGCTCGGTGTCCACCATAAGGCGCGAAGTCAGGTCGCCGGCTTTGTGACGCTGGTAAAAGGCCAGCGGTAAATCCTGCAGACGCACGAAAACCGCGTTCCGGATGTTTTCCAGCACGACGAAGCCGGCCTTGTTGATGAGGTATTTGCTCGCGAAAGCCCCCAGGCCACGCAGCACGAAAATCAGGGGCAGGGCGACGCAGGCCGCGACCAAAAGGTGATCCGCGTAGTTGTCTCCAAATAGAAACCGTCCCATCGCCACCACCCAATCGGGGGCTTGGTCCTCGCCGACAAAAAACACGGGAATGACCTTGTAGATGACCGCCGGGATGCCGGCGCCGGTCGAGGCTCCGTAAACCGCTCCGGCCAGAATGCCTCCGACAAAGCTCCAGCGCGCCGGGCGCAGGTAGGGCCAAAGACGACGCACCCGGGCGGTGAGGCTGGGCTCGGCGGGAGACGGGGATGCGGGATCGGACATGGACGATGCGGAGGCTTAAAAAGGGGGGATGCTTGACCAGAAGCGGCATCGTGCGAGGCCCGCGTTGCTTGGGAAGGCTTTTGTTGACGCATGCGCGCCCGCCGGGGTCTGCTGCTCGGCTACACCCGCCCGCCATGCTCGATCCCAAGCTCCTCCGCGAATCGCCCGAACTCGTCCGCGCCGCCATCGCCAAGAAACACCTCTCCGTCGATCTTGACGAGGTGCTCGCGCTTGATGCCGCGTGGCGTTCCCAACTCGCCGAGGTCGAGGCCCTGCGCGCCAAGCAAAAGGCCGCCAACACCGACATGGCCAAGCTCCCGAAGGGCACACCCGAATTCATCGCCAAGGTGCAGGAAATGAAAACCGTCTCGGCCGAGGTGAAGGCCCGCGAGGCCGGCCTCGGAGAGATCGAGGCCAAGTGCAAGGCCGCCATGCTCTCGTTGCCCAACCTCCCGCACGCCAGCGTGCCCGAGGGCCGCACGCCCGAGGAGAACGTCACCTTCTCGACCTGGGGTTCCTGCGAAGGCCTCTCGCCCGTCGCCAAGGCCCACTGGGAAATTCCCGGCTTCGACAAAATCATCGACTTCGGCCGCGGTTCCAAAGTTACCGGCGCCGGTTTTCCGTTCTACATCGGCGACGGCGCCCGCATCGTGCGCGCCTTGCTCCAGTTCTTCTTGGACGAGGCCGTCGCCGCCGGCTACGTCGAGGTCAACCCGCCCATCTTCGTCAACGCCGCCAGCGCCACTGCTACCGGCCAGCTGCCCGACAAGGAAGGTCAGATGTATGAGGCCGTCGCCGACGGTTTCTACGCCGTGCCCACCGCCGAGGTGCCGTTGACCAACTTTTTCCGCGACGAGATTCTCGATGCCGAGGCGTTGCCCGTGAAGCGCGCCGCCTACACCCCGTGTTTTCGCCGCGAGGCGGGCAGCTACGGCAAAGATGTGCGCGGGCTCAACCGCCTGCACCAGTTCGACAAGGTCGAGCTCCTCAAGTGGGTCCACCCGAGCCGCAGTTACGACGAACTCGATATGCTCCGCACCGACGCCGAACGTCTGCTCCAGAAACTCGAGCTTCCGTATCGCGTGCTTCTCATGTGCGGCGGCGACGTCGGGTTTTCGCAGGCCAAGAAATTCGACATCGAGGTCTGGGCCGCCGGCCAGCAGCGCTGGCTCGAAGTATCGAGCTGCTCGAATTTCGAATCTTTCCAGGCCCGCCGTGCGCAGATCCGCTTCCGCAACGCCGACGGCAAACCCGAGCTCGTCCACACCCTCAACGGCTCCGGTCTCGCCGTTCCTCGCGTGCTCGCCGCCCTGCTGGAGAACAATCTTCAGGCCGACGGCACGGTAAAAATCCCCGCCGCCCTCGTGCCCTACTTCGGCCGCGACACGCTTCGCTTCGGCTGAGCACCGGTGTCCAGATTTTCCACCTAATGGCTGGCGCGCGCATAAATTGGCCCCGCCTCGCCGGGCGCCTCGCCGCCGCCATTCCCACCGTGCGGCTGCACCCCGCCGTTCGCGCGTGGATCGTCGCCCGGCCGCCGCGCGAGCGCCTCGCCGTCGCGCTCTCCGGTGGAGCCGATTCGGTCGCGCTGCTGCTCCTGCTGTGGGCGCACTTCCCCGAGCGTCGCGCCCGCCTGCTCGCCTTGCACTTTGATCATCGGCTGCGCGGCCGAGCCTCCGCCGCCGACGCGCGTTTCTGCGCTTCGCTCTGCCGTGCTCTTGGCGTGGAGCTGGCTGCGGGGCGCTGGGATGAGGCGCCCCGCGATCCGTCGGCCGCCTCGGAGGCCCTGGCGCGCGCCGCTCGTATCCAGTTTTTCACCACAACACTGCGCCGCCGCCGCGTTGTCGCGCTTTGCACCGGACACCATCGTGACGATGTCGCCGAGACCGTGCTCATGCGTCTCGCGCGCGGCGCAAGCGCCGCCGGGCTTTCTGCGCCGCGCCCGGTGCATCCTCAGCCCGCTCTGGGGCGCACGCATTTGCGGCCGCTTCTGAATCTCGACAAAGCCGCCCTGCTCGATGCCTTGCGCGCCGCCGGGGCAAGCTGGCGCGAAGACGCGACCAACGAATCCACCGCGTTTCTCCGCAACCGCATCCGCGAGGATGTCGTCCCCGCATGGCGTGCCGCCGCCGACCAAGGTCGCGACGCTCTCGCCGGCATTGCGCTTTCGCGCGGTTTACTGGAGGAGGATGACGCCGCGCTCGAAAGTTGGGCCGACCGCGTCACGCGCATCGACTCGCGCGGCGGCCTCGCGCTCGCGCCGCTGCGGGATCTGCCTCGCGCCGTGCAGCGCCGCGTTGTTCACCGTTGGCTGGCCTCCACGCCCGCCAAGACCGATTTGAACCGCGCCGGGTTTAACGCCCTCCTTGATCTTGCTTCCGCCACTGGCCGCGTCGGCGCAAAGCACAGTCTCGGTGCGGCGCACTTCGCGGTCCGTCGCCGCACGCGTCTGGTTTGCGTGCCGGTTTCCACCTGACCGTCAACCGCCCGCTCCCGTTGACTTATCGACACGGAACCTGCACGGTTTTCCTCTAGTCCATTCTCTGATGCCCGATCCTACACAAGACAACGGTCGCTCCCCCCGCCGCCCCCTTAAAAACCTGCCGCCCGACAAGTTCCAGCCGCGCATGTGGCTGATCTGGATCGCGCTCCTCGGCACGATCCTCGCCGTGCTTTGGCTGAACCCCGCCAAATCTCAAAGCCAGGCTTCGCTCAAACTCACCGAGGTCGTCGAACTCGCCGAAGCCGGCAAGATCAAGGAGGGAATCATGCGCTTCAGCAGCGCCGGCGGCCCTTACTGGTTTGAAATCACCGGTGAAACCATCGACCCCATCACCCTCTCCCCCGCGTCTTCCGCCGGTGCCGAGGCGGTCAAAACCACCCAGTTCCGCGCCGCCGGGCGACTTACCGACGCCACTTACGAGCGCCTCGAAAAGACCGGTGTTTTTAAACAGGTCCCCGCGTCCAATGCCTGGGGCAATATCCTCGCGCAGCTTATTCCGTTCATCCTCATCATCGGTCTGCTCTACTTCCTCTTCGTGCGCCAGCTGCGCAACGCCGGACGCGGTGCGATGAGTTTTGGCAAGAGCAAGGCGAAGATGCTTTCGCGCGACCGCGAGAAAATCACCTTTGCCAACGTCGCGGGCTGCGACGAGGCCAAGCAGGAGATTTCCGAGGTCGTCGATTTCCTCAAAGACCCGAAAAAATTCCAGCGAATGGGCGGAAAAATTCCCAAGGGCATGTTGCTCGTCGGCCCCCCCGGCACTGGCAAAACTCTCCTCGCCAAAGCCGTCGCCGGCGAGGCTGACGTGCCCTTCTTTAGCGTGAGCGGTTCCGACTTCGTCGAGATGTTCGTCGGCGTCGGCGCCAGCCGAGTGCGCGACATGTTTGAGCAAGGCCGCAAAAACGCCCCCTGCATCATATTCATCGACGAGATCGACGCCGTCGGCCGCCAACGCGGCGCCGGCCTCGGCGGCGGCAACGACGAGCGCGAACAGACCCTGAACTCCATGCTCGTCGAGATGGACGGCTTCGACACCTCCGAAGGCGTTATCATCATCGCCGCCACCAACCGCGCCGACGTGCTCGATCAAGCGCTCCTTCGTCCGGGCCGCTTCGACCGCCAGATCTACGTGGATCTCCCCGACCTCGCCGGTCGCGAGCAGATTCTCAAGGTCCATGCCCGTAAAATCCAGCTCGCCGAAGACGTCGATCTAAACGTCATCGCCCGTGGCACGCCTGGCCTTTCCGGCGCTGAACTTGCCAACCTCCTCAACGAAGGTGCGCTCCTCGCCGCCCG
Organism: Opitutaceae bacterium; assembly: GCA_036770725.1. GTDB lineage: Bacteria > Verrucomicrobiota > Verrucomicrobiia > Opitutales > Opitutaceae > IMCC26134_A. The sequence goes on along the minus strand of DAIPIP010000016.1, from coordinate 3,370 downwards.
CCGCAACAAGATGCGCGTGGACATGCAGGACGTGGACGACGCCCGCAACAAGGTCCTCTTCGGTCTCGAACGCCGCAAGGGCATGGACCCCGAGGACAAGAAAGTCATCGCCGTCCACGAAGCCGGCCACGCTCTCGTCTCCACCGTCATTCACGACGACACTCTGCCTTTGCACAAGGTGACCATCATCCCGCGCGGCAACTCCCTCGGCAGCGCGATGTATATCCCTTCAAAAGATATCTATAACCAATCCAAGGGCCGCCTTCTCAATCGACTCGCCGTCTCCTTCGGCGGTCGCATCGCCGAAGAACTCGTCCTCGGCGAGATCACCTCAGGCGCCTACGGTGATATTCAGCAAGCTACCAAACTCGCCCGCCACATGGTGTGCGATATCGGCATGAGTCCGCTCGGCCCCATCTCCTTCGGGCAAAACGAGGACACCGTGTTCCTGGGCCGGGAAATCACCCGCAACCGCCAGGTCAGCGAGGAAACCGCCCGCCAGGTGGATGCCGCCGTGAAAGACCTGATCGACCAGGAATACGCCCGCGCCAAAGACATCATCACCAAACACCGCGACGCTCTCGACAAAATCTCCAACGCGCTCCTCGAACACGAAACCATCGAAGGCCGTCACGTCACCGAGATCGTGGAGTTTGGCGAAATTTGTTCGCCCATCCGCGCGCCCGAGCCCCCGCCCATCCCCGCGTCCGCGAAACCCGACGCCAAGTCGGCCGGTGCCGACAAACGCGGCGAGCCCGAACCGCTCGGCGGCGCTGCCGCTCCTTCGCCGGCCTGACCCAAGGAAAGGCGACACTCCTGTCGCCTATGCCTCTAACCGCCCCGCCCGCGCCCTGCGCGAGCGGGGCTTTTTGTGTATTGATTTTTCCGATACGGCGCTTGGCGTTGTTTCGCGCCGTCTGCGCGGCTACTGTTTTGCCAGCATGAGCAGGTCATCTCCCACTTCCGCCGAATCCTCCGCAGCTGCGCTCGCCTTCCATATTCCCTCGGCTCACTCCCTTTCCCCAGAAGACGTCCTCGGCAAACTCGATGCCACTGCCGACGGCCTCTCCGCCGCCGAAGCCGCCAAGCGCCTCGAAGCCGTCGGCCCCAACCGTCTTCCGCAGCCTCCCCGCGACGGCGTGTTCAAGCGCTTCTTCAAGCACTTTCATGACATGCTGATCTATATCCTGATCGGCGCCGGCGCTATCACCGCCGTCCTCGGCCACTGGCTCGACACCGCCGTCATCCTCGGGGTCGTCGTCATCAACGCCATCATCGGCTTCATCCAAGAGGGCAAAGCCGAGCAGGCCCTCGAAGGCATCCGCAAAATGCTCTCCCTCCACGCCCACGCTCGCCGCGACGGCGCGTGGTCCGAGATCGAGGCGGACACCCTCGTGCCCGACGACATCGTGCGCCTCAAATCCGGCGACCGCGTGCCCGCCGACCTCCGCCTCATCGAGGTCAACAACCTCCGCATCGAGGAGTCCGCGCTTACCGGCGAATCCGTCCCCTCCACCAAATCCACCGCCACCTCGCCCGCCGACGCCGGCGTCGGCGACCGCCACGGCATGGCCTACTCCGGCTCCCTCGTCGCCGGCGGCCGCGGCACCGGCGTTGTCACCGGCACCGGCCCCACCGCCGAGCTCGGCCGCATCAATAAGATGATCGCCGACGTCGAGAAACTCGCCACCCCGCTCACCCGCCAGATGGCTGCCTTCGGCAAGGTTCTCTCCGTGATTATCCTCGGCATGGCTGCGCTCATGTTCGGTATCGGCTGGTTTTTCCACGACTACACCGTCGCCGAGCTTTTCTTTGCCTCCATCGGCTTCGCCGTCGCCGCCATTCCAGAAGGATTGCCCGCCATCCTCACCATCACGCTCGCCCTCGGCGTGCAGCAAATGGCCCTCCGCAACGCCATCACGCGCCGCCTCAACGCCGTCGAAACCCTCGGCTCCGTCACCGTCATCTGCTCCGACAAAACCGGCACCCTCACGCGCAACGAGATGACCGCCCGCCACGTCGTCACCCGCGCCGCCACCTACGACATCGCCGGCACCGGCTACGACCCCGAGGGGACAATCACCAGCGACGCTGTCGACGCCTCCCTCGCCGACCACCCCGACCTCCGCGCCCTCGTCGAGACAATGGCCGTGTGCAACGAGTCCAACATCGCCAAAAACGACGACGGCCACTGGCACGTCACCGGCGAACCCACCGAAGGTGCCCTCGTCACCCTCGGCCGCAAAGCCGCCTTCGCCCCCGCTCCCTACGAACGCATCGCCGTCATCCCCTTCGAGTCTGACAACAAATTCATGGCCACGCTTAATCGCGTGCCCGAGCACGACACCCCTCGCCTCTTCCTCAAGGGCGCGCCCGATCGTCTTCTCGACCGCTGCGCACGACAACTCGCCGCCGACGGCGAGGCTTCCGAAAATCTCGACCGCGCCTATTGGGAAAAAGCCATCAAAGACCTTTCCTCGCGCGGCCTCCGCGTGCTCGCCGCCGCCTCGCGCGACACCGACGCTGCCAAGTCCGACCTCTCTCTCGACGACCTCTCCCCCGACCGCGACAACGACCTTATCTTTCTCGGCCTCGTCGGCATTATCGACCCGCCGCGCCCTGAAGCCATCGCCGCCATCAAGACCTGCCGCGAGGCCGGTATCTGCGTAAAAATGATCACCGGCGACCACGCCGGCACCGCCACTGCCATCGGCCGCGAGATGGGCATCACCGACAACGACCACGCCATCACCGGCGCCGAGCTCGAGTCCGCTTCCGACGAAAAACTCCGCGAACTCGTGCGCGACCACGACATCTTCGCGCGCACCAGCCCCGAGCATAAACTCCGCCTTGTCACCGCGCTCCAAGCCAACGGTGACGTCGTCGCCATGACCGGCGATGGAGTCAACGACGCACCCGCCCTCAAGCGCGCCGACGTCGGCGTCGCCATGGGCATCAAAGGCACCGAGGCCACCAAAGAGGCCGCCGAGATCGTGCTCGCCGACGACAACTTCGCCTCCATCGAACGCGCCGTGGAACAGGGGCGAACCATTTACGACAACCTACGCAAAGCCATCGTGTTCATCCTTCCGACCAACGGAGCGCAGTCACTCGTCATCTTGGCCGCTATTGTATTTGGTTGGGCACTACCCCTGGAGCCGGTGCAGATCCTCTGGGTCAACATGGTTACGGCCGTCACCCTCGCGCTCGCCTTGGCCTTCGAGCCCGCGGAGCCGGGTCTAATGAAGCGCAAGCCGCGCTCGCCCGGAGCATCCATGCTCGATGCTCATCTGCTCTGGCGCGTGGGTTTCGTCTCCGTCCTCATCGGCGGTGTGACCATCGCGGTTTTTCTGCGCGAACTAGGTTTGGG
>DAIPIP010000015.1:0-26305 GCA_036770725.1 Opitutaceae bacterium | reverse complement strand
TGTAGGGCCATTCCACAAAGGGTTGGTTCATACACCGAGCACCGTTAATATTTGGACTCGTTGGAGGGACCGGCTCTGTCCGGTCCTTCGAACTTTCGATTAAGCCTAGTATCCCGTATCTCGCAATATTTCGGAATAGCCACAGAGCCGAGCCGGAGCCCAGACACAGAGCTCGGTGGTCTCTGTGACAAAAAATTCATCGTAAAAGTGAAAGGGCGGCAAGCTTGGGCGTTTGGTATTAAACCCTCCTATACAAAAAAACCGCCAGCGGAAAAACCGCTGACGGCGTTGAGGAGTAAATAACGAATTGCGGCGTTCTACTTATCCCAGCCAAAATCCTCTTTCAGTGCCGCATAGGTGGTCTGGTCAAGATATTCGAAATTAACGCGACGGTAGGACATCACGCTTGGCGTTCCTGGGGGGAAACGGCCCAACGCGAAGAGATCATTAAACCCCCATTCGCGTTTGGGCGGGCTGTAATAGGAAAGATTAAATGGTTCGGTGGCTATACGGCTTTCGAAAAGCGCCACAAGAGAGCCACGGAGGAAGAGAGATTTATCCTGCCAGTGTTCCAAGAATCTAGGGAAGTTGTGCGCTCCACCCGAGCTTGCCCCTTTGGCAGTGCTCGTAGGTTTAATCGTAGGGTTGGTAGGGGTTATTCCCATGAGTAAAGCAGCCGAAATTTCTGTTGTCCCACTTACGTTCGGTTTGTTTGTCGTGAGCGATTTTTTGAGGTCAAAACCTTCGCTCAGGATTGTAATGGCATCTGCAACAAGTGCTGCCGGGACCTCTCCTGACTCCGGCACGCTTGCACTGTGAGTTGCATTCGCGGTGGATGTAGAACCATCTGCATTGAAGTGACCTTGGACATACATTGGCGCGTTGGTTGCAATGGTTAGGCCCTCGTTTTTGCTACCGTGGCTTGGCGCTTTGCCCTTACCATTAATTACACGCACAGCAGTTACAGCGGCAGCTGTCGCGTCAGCACCCGCTCCGGTTTTGGTTGCTCCGGTAACAGAGTCGGTGCTCGGAGCGCCAAGAACTTCTACATAAATAATACCTGTCCAGTCTTTTTCAGTCAAACCATCGACCGCATGATCAGACGTTGGTGTTACCGTGGTCCCGTCACTCAGTTTTGTGGTCGTTCCCGCCATCGACGCGACTGCTTTGCGCAATGCATCCATATCAATATCCACCAAGTTCACGCCTTTATTTCGTCTTTGGTCAAATAAACCGCTATCAACCGAACCTGTAACGGTGGTTACGTTACTTGTATTGGGTCGTGTAGAACTAAACTCTTTAGTTACCGTCTTGGTATCAGTAGCCACCACACCTAGCGCGGTCGCTTTTTCAATGGTGACGGTTTCAGTGGTGGTGAGTTCCCACACATCACCCGGAGTAACTATACCTGCTAAAAGTTTTTGTGCAGCATTGAGTTTTCTCCTGGTTTTGGCAACATTATTAGTGGTTTTCTCACTACTGTATGGTTGAAAATTCACCAAATTATCGGGAAGTGTCAATGTCTTGGTTTTCGTAGGATCGAGTTTGCTTCGGCTGATCGCGGTAATGGTGGGCGATCCGCCATCCGTTACAGGGGGCTGCACTTGAATATAAATACCGGCGTTATTGGAAAATTTTTGGGTTTCGACTTCTTTCTTCAAGCTGTAGTTGGGATCAGTCGGATCTGTAGGCCAGTTGCTGGGTTCAATGATCAAGCGTCCGGCATTGCTCGGCGTGCGCCTTTCAGCCACATCTTTGTGAGCGTCTTTAAGCGCATAGTTAGGGTTGAGCGGGTCGGGTTCCAAATATTCACCTATCGCGACCGGGCGGTAATCTGTAATGCCATGAGAAGCGGTCAGTAAGTTGCCCTGCCACGTCTGAGAGGCGAATGTGCGGAAGTTATTCGAGACGCTGGTCGGCGCGTCGCCCATGCCATCCCAGAGATAACTATCGTTCCACATCAACTCCCCTTTGGCATTATATGCTATTTTGCCTTCGCTATCCCTTTTTTTAATACCAATCAGTCCACCGGAGGCGTTTACGAAACGGATATCACCTTTGCCCGTGGTCTCCACACCATTTGCTCCGGCGACACCATGTTTCCAAGCGCGAAAAAAGTTGCCTGACGCGGTTACTTGACCGTAGAAATTTAAATTTGTATTATCCCCGCCTTGTTTAACTAAATATAAATTACCATTGGTGTGGACTGGACCACGAATATTCATTTCGGGACCCGGGCTGATCTCCAAATCCATGTTGTAAAAAATGGCATGCGCAAAAAGAGGGGCTCCTCGCACTGAAATGGTTTGCCCAGCATGGGAAACGACGTCGCCGCCGGTGCCGTGACTCACGGATGCACGGGCCAAAACGCTGACGTCGCGACGCCAGACCCACTTGCCCTTCAACGGGTCATTATCGTTATTCGGGTTTCTCGGATCGACATAATAGTAACTACTACCCGGAGAATTAACGACTTCGACCGTGCCGCCCAAAAGCTCAAATGTGCCGGATCCTGTGTTTACGTTACTATTCGTCCAGAAAGAGGCGGAAGGAATCGCTATTGCATCCGCACCCTTGGGATCCAAGTCAAACACGGTGCGGGTTTCAAATTTTTGACGTATCTGGGCAAATCCATATTCTGCAAGTGCTTCTGCGGCATTACGAGATTCCAGAACCAGGGCGTTGCGAATGGTAAGTTTTCGCTCGGTCAGAGACAGACGTAAAATGCTACCAGCAAATAGCAATGCGGCCGCGCTGATGAAGATGACTGCAATCAGGGCACTGCCCCGGGATCTTGCCGAAAGATTTCGGCGGAACGGCAAATATAACTTTGTATTCATTGTTGTGGTTGGTTGAGGGTTTAGCCACGAGGCGAAATAGTGAAATTGTAGGTGTTTGTAGCCATGCGTGATCCAGCGCCTTCATCTTGTATGATTTCTCCGTTAACCATTACGCTACGGCCGTAGAAATTGTGAAAAAGGCGTCCGTCTGACAGACCTTCGGAGAGTTCGATGACTTGATCTCCGCTTCCGTAGGTGCTGACCGGCGGTAGCAAGTTGGTTACGGTGTTGGATGACGCAGGGCTGAAACTCAGGTCAAACTTACGAACCGGTCCGCGAGAATCCGGATCATTTGGGTCAAGGGGCGCGCGATAGTAGCCTACCAGCTTGTCGATCAGCGTATCATTATCCGGGTTTACATAAACTAGAACCAGCATGTCTCCGGATTGTCCGTCCGCAACTTGCAAGGGAGTGCCTGCTCTTACAATTATATCACCGTCCGGGTTCTTGGCATCCACCGCTTGGGTGCGATTAAAGAAATCGGGAAATATCAGGGCGTAATTAGCAAAGGTGGCATTGGTGGTTAACTCCGCCGTGAAATCACGAATTTGCCGGTTGATGGTCAATTTCTTCCGGTCATAGTGATAAATTTTAAGTGCTTGTATAAATACCGCCAGCACTCCTGTAAGCACAAAGCCCGCTATCGTCATGGTAACGAGGACTTCGGTGAGTGTAAATGCACGACGCATGCCTCGACGCGGCAGGTCGGAAAAATTGAATGTTCTCATGGGTAATACTTAAAAGGTTGGGACAGCCGAGCGAATTGTGCGGACCGTCCCGACGAAGGCGCGTGCGGTGCTCGTGTCGTTGTTAGGACGCCACGAATACAAAATGGTGACGCCACGAACCTGAGTGGCATCGGTGGCGGGGTTGGAAATGTCTTGAATCCAGATCCAGATTCGCAGGCGGAGGTCGTCGGCTTCGTTGTCTGGGGTATTATTTATATCAAACGTCTTAACGTTATCAATTATCCCAACAGGGGTGCTGCTAAGAAGTAGATTTGATTGATTCGGAATGGTGGTGGCGGTGGAAATAGTCAATGGATCGATAATGTTTTCCATCGCGCCTCCGACACCAGTTACCCGGGCTACGCCTCGGGTAAGCAAAGTGGCGGGCTGTCCTGCCACCGGTCCCGGCACAACCACGCCGGCCGGCGTGGTGTAGGGCAGATCTGTGAACTCCATATTTTTGATCTGCTCGATGTAGCCCTGCATGATCGAGTTGGCGGTATTTTGGTAAAGACTGCCCTCGGTGAAATTCCGGGATTGAATAAGAGTGGCCAACATGCCGCCTGCCAGCATCGCCAGGACGCCTATCGCTACCATAATTTCAACCAGGGTGAGTGCTCTTCGAGCACCTCCGGGCAGTCGTCCGGAAAACGGTGCAAGTGCATCTAAGCGGGGGTTTGCTCGATTTAGACTAGGCAGACGTGGATTCATGTAATGCGAGAAAGGGAAAGGCAGATATTGATTTGAGAAAAAACGGCTGAGTCAGAGCGTGCAGGATGAGAGTAGCGTAGATCGGGCGGGGCTCGTGTTGTCTGGTTCAGATCGTGTGGGCATGGGGCGTCTCGTTTTTGCAAGTGGGATCATGCCTATCTTGTCGTCGAAAGTATAGGGACTAAAGTCCCGCCTGAGGTCCCGGCGAATGAGTTGACCCCCGTTTTACCGACTACCACACCCCGCTGATGAATCCTTGAACGCCTTTGATGGCGAAAACCGCCAGATTCTTGGTCAAGTGGGCCGCAAAGCAGGGTAGGAGGGAGCGGTTTGGATTCCAGCTCGCAAACCGGCAGGCGTAGAACCAGAGCGACGCGACAAACACGGCCGCAAAGCTAAACCAGCCCTTGGCGGTGAAGGTAAACACCAGGCCTTCATCCCATTCCCACAAGAAGGGATGGATCAGCGCGAAGGCGAAGGACGCACCAAAGATGCCTGCAATCAGCGCCGCGCGACCGCGCTTCTCGACCACCAAGTAACCGCGAAAAATAACTTCCTCCACGAATGCGGCCACCAAGGTGTAGAGACCGAATAAAATCGTCATCTTGGATTGTTTTTCCGACAGGCCCAACTGGATCTCGCCCCAGGTTTCGAGTCCCACGATCACGGCCGCGCCTGCCGAAGCGATGAGAAGCGCACGCACCGGTGCGGAGGTGGTGCCGGGCAACGGGTTGGTGTCGGACTTGCGACCCTCCGTGTTCGCGCGCCAGTCGTTTCGCCAAAGGCTCATGAAATACAAGCCCGCCGCGATCATCAGCAAAAGGGGGATGGGATTTTCCTGCATCGCGCCGATATCTGATTTGAACAGGCCCAAGCGCAACTCCCGAGCGGCGCATTCCGTGGGGTGCAGAGGAGTGATGAAGTCGCTCCGCTCATGCGTTTGAGAACCGGGACGTCAAACGTTTAACATCCTCTGGGGGAGGCTTTTCAAATAAATCCATCGGCCGCAAAACGCCGTAAAATCGCATGAGCCATCCGGCCCACTTTAATGGCACTTCCTTTTTGCGACCCTCGTCCCTTTGGGCAGCCGTTCTCCGATAGCGTGCGTATAGCGTGCGTTTTGCTTGACCGCAGATTCGTAAGCGGCGCGGTTGCGCGATTAGCCTCGCGCGTGCAGCTTCCTGCGTCCTGCCTTCAATGAGCCCTTCCGTAGCCGACTCCACTTCCCCGTCCACGCGCGATTTTTCCGCCGTGTTTCTCCGAGTTGCACCGTCCATGGCCCGGCTCGATGCTTTCCTGCACGAGCAGGTGGAGCGCTTCGAACCCGAGATTCGTGACATGGCGGACTACTGCATTGACACGACCGGCAAACGTATCCGCCCCGCGCTGGTTTTTTTCGCTGGATGGCGCGAGGGAATTCCTTCGGATGATCTGGTTCGAGTGGCGGCCGTGGTGGAACTCGTTCACCTGGCCACCTTGGTCCATGACGATATTATGGACGAAGCGGAGGTGCGGCGCGGGCGACTGACCGCCTCCCGACGCTACGGGCCGGCGGCGGCGGTTTTGCTCGGCGATGCGCTTTTCGCCCATGCGCTCTATCTCGCCGCCCGGTTTCCCACCACCGAGGTGTGCGCGGCGGTGAGCGAGTCCACCCGTCGCGTGTGCGCCGGCGAAATCGTGCAAACCCTGCGGCGCCGCACCACGGCCATCACCCGCGCGGATTACGACCGGGTCATTGATTTGAAAACCGCCGAGCTTTTTCGCGTATCGTGTGCCTTGGGCGCGAAATTCGCTGGCTACGGGGAGGATTTTGCCGGCGCGGCCGCTTTCTTCGGACGCCATCTCGGTATCGCTTATCAGATTTACGACGATCTTGCGGATTTTTTCGGGCGCGAGCAACGCATCGGCAAAACCCTGGGCACCGATCTTGCCAGCGGCAAACTCACGCTCCCTCTGTTTTTCCTGCGCGAAAAGCTTTCCGTCGCCGAACGCGCGGAATTGGAGGCCGAACTCGAGGGCCGCGCGCCCGTTCGCTTGGAGCTGCGCCTCGAGCAAATGGAGCATTTCGGTGTGTTCGATGAAGTGGCCGCCGAAATCGAGGGCGAACTCACCCGAGGCCTCGCGGCTTTGCACGAGCATGCCGACCAGCCGCCCGTGGCCCACCTGACCGCGCTGGGAGATGTTTTGCGCGCCCAAGTCTTGGCGTTACGTTAGGCGCGGTCTTCAAATTAAACCGATGTTTCGTGAGAGAGAAAGCATGCTCGGCCAAGGCGACCGAGGCGTAGGTGGCCCGGCGGGCCATGCCGCCGAGGTCAATGCCGGCCCAGCTTGGTTTCCCTTTCACCCGCAGGGCGCAGCAGAGCGTCGGGTTGGTTTTGAAGACGGCGCCTGAGGGAACGCGTTCACTCGAATATTGCCACTTTGCCGCCTTTGGTTTAACTCCTTCTTTTACTTTGTGAGTCATGGACGCCGCCACGAGAGCTTTATCCCCCGCCAGCGCGACCGCCTTGGATCGACGGCGCGAAGCGGAAGCTGACGCCTTGTTGGTCGAACGCATTCAATCGGGCGAAGCCGAACGTTTCGACGATCTCATTCTCAAATACCGCGAACGCATTTGGGGCGTGCTCTACCACATGACCTCCAATCGCGAGGACGCGGCCGACTTGGCCCAGGACACCTTTCTGAAAGCGTTTCAGTCGATAAACCGCTTTCAGGGCCAATCCTCGTTTTTCACCTGGATCTACCGCATCGCGGTAAACAGCGCTCTGAATCATCTTCAGAAAAACAAGATCCGCCGGTTCTTTAGTTTGGAAAAAATTCGCGACGAGGATACTGCCTCCGAGTTGCTCCACCAGATTGCGGACAATGGTGCGGGTTCGGATCGCGCCGCCTGTTTGACCGAACTTCAGGAAAAATTGAACGAGGCGATGCAAAAACTGTCTATCAAGCATAGAACCGTGATTACTTTATTCGAAATCGATGGCCTCTCGCACGAAGAGATCGCCGAGATTACCGGGACGTCCATAGGCACGGTGCGCTCACGTCTTCACTACGCCAAACAGCTGCTACAAGCTGAATTAAAAATTTATCTCGATTCATGAAGCAACCATCCAAACTCCCTGCGTCAAAACCGAGTTTAGAAGCCTTGCTACGCCTCAAGCGCGCGGAGCGACCCGATGAGGCTTTTTGGTCGGATTTTGAGGTTCGAATGCGCCAGAAACAACTGGCCGCCATCATCGAACCGAAGCCGTGGTGGCTGGGGGCCTCGTTGGCGCTGCGCAAATTTTCTTTCCCCGCCTTGGTTGTTACTTCAGGGGCTGCAGCGTTGTTCGCTTTCACGGTGGTGCGCAATGATGCCCCCTTTTCCGACGGCGGTTTGGCTTCGGTCTCCGTGGCCGTTCCGGCGAACGACCTTGATTCGTCTCGCACCGTCGCCGCGCTCGCGGCTGTGCCCGCTCGTTCCGATGCGCCGGTTGCACTGGGTTCGCCTGTGGAAACAGCTCCCGATTCCTTTACGAAGCTTCCTGAGCGAGCTGAGGCTCGCGTGCCTGTAGCGGCCGCCACCCCCAGCGTGCCCGTTGCGTCTGCCGATGCCGTCGATGCCGCTCTGGGAACAATCGCGCTCAGTGCCGCCGCGCTGCTGGCTGGCTTGGATTCCCCCGCCCCCTCATCCAGTGATGCGATTGGCGCGCCTGCGATGTTTGCCCTGTCGCCTGAAGCTTTCGCCGCCGCCGACGCAAACGCCGACTGGCGGGTGGGTGGCGTTTCTTTGGCGGCGCTAGAGTTTGCTGATTTAAATTTGGTCCGGTCCGAATCTTTCGCCTTTAATCTTTACGTTTCAGTGGCCTCGGTCAGGGCACCGGAGGTTGATGCGTCGGAGGCGGCCATGTCAGTGGCGGTCGCGCCCGCGCCGGGTTCGCGTTTCGCGCGCCTATTGGCCGACGACGCGCCCAAGGTCGCCTCAAACCCCGAGGGAGCCCTCGCTCAAGTTCGCGACCGCGTCCTTCACCATCTGGGTCGAGAAGACGATCTCTATGCCTCCGTGAGCCGTCTCGGTGTGGGTGGTGATCGCCTTTCCCTTCGCTTCTGATTCTCGGCGGGTCTCGCGTGCCCCGCGAAGTCGCCTTGGGTGGGCTCCATCAGCGCGACTCAGCGTCCGACCGCGGACGCCGCGACCACCTGGCGTATCATGTTTACGGATACATCCAGCTTTTTGGTCCGGGTTCCCTTAAACACGCCCCGGGTGGGCGTAGCGTCCAGGTAGTCGCGTCCGATGGAAACCTTCACATGGCGCTCGCCCGCCACGCAGTCGTTGGTCGGGTCGAGCGGCCACCAGAAGCCGCCCGGCAGGCAGACCTCGACCCAGGCGTGGCTTTCGGCCGAGCCCACCAGCGCGGAGCGCGAGGGTTTGCCATGCTCTGCGGCCAGACGCTGCGTCTCGGTCTCGATATAGCCGGTTACGTAGCGGGCCGGCAGCTCTGCGGAGCGCAGTATGGCGATCATCACTTGGGCGAAATCTTGGCAAACTCCCGCCTTTTGCGCGATCACGGTCGTCACCGGAGTGTCGATCCGGGTGCTGCCGGCGGCGTAGCGAAATTCGGTTTTGATCCAGTGGTTTAGTTTCAACAGCGCCTCGCCCAGGGGAAAGCTCGGCTTGAAAAACTGGTTGGCCAGCTTATGCACCGGGGCCGACATCGGAATGGCGGGCGAGGGCATCAGAAACTCGAAAAGCGCCAGCCTTTCACTGCGGTAAATCTGCCGCGCCTCGGACACGCTGATTTCCAACGCGGCCTGCGGCGGCTCCCAAGGCGACGTTTCCACCTCGGAGCGACTCTCCAGCACAAGTTCGCCATGGCGATGTGCGATCGCGAAGGACTCCACCAAATTGCCGTAGTAGTCCGTGTAGGCGTTAACGTGCCCCGCCGGCGTGGTCTTGAACTCCCGCGACAGCAGTTGCTGGCGTTCGTCGGAGACCGGCGTGAGGCGGGCTTCCATAAAGGATTCGCTCGCCTCGCCGGCGTAAAGATAGCGGGTGCGGTGGGTGATGCGGAAACGCATGGGACGATGCGGGCAAATTGGTGCGGGAGCGCGGTGGATAGCAAGGTTTGCCCCGGTCGGTTGACACTTATCCTGCCGTTCGTGAACCTCCGCCTCCCATGAGCGCAGCCTCGCCTTTTGATTCCGTCGAAGCCGCCATCGCCGATATCGCCGATGGTCGTCTGATCATCGTCACCGACGATGAAAATCGTGAGAACGAGGGCGATCTTGTCATGGCCGCCAGCAAGGCCACCCCCGAGACGATCAACATGATGATCCGCCACGCGCGCGGGCTCATCTGCGTGCCCACCACCGGCGTGCAACTCCGCCGCCTCGGCATCAATCCGATGGTTCAGGAAAACCGCGAGTCGCACCGCACCGCGTTCACCGTGTCGGTGGACGCCGCCGAGGGCATCACCACCGGCATCAGCGCCTTCGACCGCGCCCGCACCATTCGCCTGCTGGGTGATGCGGAGGCTCAGCCGGATTCGCTGGTCCAGCCCGGGCACATTTTCCCCCTGCGTGCGAGGGATGGCGGTGTGTTGGAAAGAGCCGGCCACACCGAGGCGGCGGTTGATCTGGCCTCGCTTGCCGGCCTGCATCCGAGCGGCGTCATTTGCGAGATTCTCAACGACGACGGCACGGTTGCCCGCATGCCCGACCTCGTGGCGATGAAGGAGCGCTTTGGCCTTAAACTCATTTCCATCGCCTCGCTTATCGAATATCGCCTGCGCAGCGAGCGGCTCGTTGAGCGCGTGAGCTCGGGACCTTTCGCGAGCGAATACGGCGATTTCACGCTCCACGTTTATCGCAATCGCCTCGATGGGCGCCACCATCTCGCCTTCACCTTGGGCCAACCGGGACCCGAGCCCACCCTCGTGCGCGTGCAAAGCGAGAATCTGCTCGCCGACGTTTTCCGCCAACGCGGATCACGCTCCATCCGCGCTCTGGAAAGTTCCTTTCGCGCCATCGCGAGCGCCGGGAGCGGCGTCGTTCTTTATATGGAGCACGCACAGGGTGGGGCGGGGGTTGCGAGTCGCTCGCAGATATTCTCCACGCCGACGCCCGGCATGGATTTTCGCGACTACGGCACGGGAGCCCAGATCCTCACCGCCCTCGGCCTGCGCAAGATTCGTCTTCTTACCAACCACCCGCGCAAGGTCGTCGGCCTCGACGGCTACGGCTTGGAGATCGTCGATCAGGTTGGCCTCTGAGCGACGCGCCCCATCGTCCGCTTCAGGTTTTTTCCCGTTTGCTTCGCCGCGCGGCGCTCCGCATGCCTAACCGCTCCCTTCTTTCCCATGAGCATTGACGCGCCCCAACCCTTGCCCGTTTCCGGTGCCGCCGCCTTCCGCGTCGGGATCGTCGCGGCCCGCTTCAACGCCGCTCTCGTGGACGCGCTCGTCAACCGCGCCACCGCCACGCTCACCGCCGCCGGCGTGCCCGCCACCGCCGTCGAGACCGTGCGCGTGCCCGGTTCCCACGAAGTGCCCTGGGCCGCCCAACGCCTCGCCGCCGCCGGAAACTTCGACGCCATCATCGCCCTCGGCGTGCTGATCGCGGGCGATACCAACCACCACGAAATGGTCGGCGACGCCGTGGCCGCCGCCCTCATGCGCGTCTCGCTCGATTCCCGCGTGCCCGTCATCAACGGCGTCGTCGTCGTCAACAACCGCGAGCAAGCCGAGGTGCGCACCATCGGCAAATACGACCGCGGTTCCGAATTCGCCGCCGCCGCCCTCGAGATGGCCGCCTTGCACAAAACCCTTTCCTGAGATGAGCAACAAAGCCCTTTTCGCCCAACGCCGCGACGGTCGCGTGGCCGCCCTCCAATATCTCTTTTCCTGGAGCCTCAACCGCCCCGCGCGCATCGCCGACGACCTTCAGGTTTTTTTCGAAAATCTACAGATCGCCGACGGTAAACCGCGCGAGCACTACGCCTTCGGCGAAGAACTCATCCACGGCGTGGTCGAGCACTGCGACGAAATCGACGGTCGCATCCGCGGCCTCGCCCAAAACTGGGACTTCGACCGTATCGCCAAGATCGACCTCGCCATTCTCCGGCTCGCGATCTTCGAGATGATCCACCGCAAGGACATCCCCCCCGTCGTCTCCATCAACGAGGCCATCGATCTCTCCAAACTTTTTTCCAACGCCGACGCGAAGCGCTTCATCAACGGCATCCTCGACAAATTGAAGGACCAGGTCGGCCGCGACGCGCGCAAGATCACCTGAGCCGCCCACGCTTCCGCGCCCATGTTCGGCCTCTTTAAAAAATTCAAGGACGGCCTCGCCAAAACCGTCTCCGCCATCGCCGGCAAGACGCGCTCCCTTTTCGGCGGCCGCAAGATCGACGCATCCTCGCTCGAAGAACTCGAGGAGGCCCTCATTACCGCCGACTTCGGCGTCGAGACCACCGACGAGATTCTCGCCGAGATCAAGACCGCCTACCGCAAGGACCCCGAACTCAAAGGCAAACAAGCCGCCGAACTCGGAGCCGCCGTGCTCACCCGCGTGCTCGCCGGTAGCGCCGGCGCCCCCGCCCTCGCCAAACGCCCCGACGGCTCGCCCGCCGTCATCGTCATGATCGGCGTAAACGGCTCGGGCAAAACCACCACCACCGCCAAACTCGCCTGGGCGCTTCAACAGGAAGGCAAATCCGTGCTCGTCGCCGCATGCGATACCTTCCGCGCCGCCGCCGTCGAACAGCTCAAGACCTGGGCCCAACGCCTCGACCTCGACATCGTTGCCAGCCACACCGGCGCCGACTCGGCCGCCGTGGCCTTCGACGCGCTTCAAGCCGGAAAAAGTCGCGGCAAGGACGTCGTCATCATCGACACCGCCGGTCGCCTGCACACCAAGAGCAACCTCATGGAGGAACTCGCGAAAATCCGACGCGTGCTGCAAAAACTCGACCCAACTGCGCCGCACTTCGCGTGGCTTGTCGTGGACGGCTCGCTCGGCAGCAATTCCATCGAGCAAGCCCGGGTGTTTCACCAAAGCTTCGGCCTCACCGGTCTCGTCGTCACCAAACTCGACGGCACCAGCCGCGGCGGCGCGGTCGTCGGCATTTGGCGCGCCCTTAAACTGCCGATTCATTACGTCGGTCTCGGCGAGCAAAAAGAAGACCTGCAACCCTTCGCGCCCGAAGCCTACGCCAGGGCGGTCTTTGGTTTGGACGACTCCGCGTAACCCTCGAACGACCCACGGCCGCCGCCGCGCGAGACTCCTTGCTGCGCCTGATTCTCAATCACAAATCACGCCGACGCTCATCCGGCCTTTGTGTTTACCCGACCGGCACGGCACTTTCTCCATTAGAAACCGTCCCGCGTCGGGATGAATCCCATCAAAAGCACACCACACGTCATGCCTGCCACCACCACCAAAACCTCCGTCAAAGCCTGCGCCGCCTGCGCCCACTACAAGAGCAACACCGCCACCCTCGGCGAATGCCGCCGCCACGCTCCCCAGACCATCGCCTTCCAGGTCGATGCCGGCGTGAAGTTTGAATCCCGGTTTCCGAAAACCAAAGCCTCCGACTGGTGCGGCGATTTCGCCAAGGCCTGATCGCCCGCGCCTCTTCGCTTTTCCCGCCTCCCAGGCCGGTTCCTTCGCGGGACCGGCCTTTTTTGCGGTCCGAAAAGCAAGAGCGGGCAAATAAACCGCAACAACGGGCAAGCGGGGGTCGCGTCCCCATGGTATTATCCGAGCTGCCATGTCTCCGCACCTTGTCGCCGACCTCGATCCCCTGCTCGCCCCGCTCGCCTCCCCCTTGCGCCGCGCCGCCGACAGCCTGCTCGAACTACGCGAGGCCGCGCGCGCCGGCGCCACCCCGGGACGCTGCATCCGCTGCTATTTTCAACTCCTCGCCGCCGCCTCCCGCGACGTGCAACCCCGGCTTACCCCTCTTCGAACCTGGTTGGAAAACCACATCGAGGCGGCCGCTTGCGACGCCGACGGACGCCTGCTCGAGGTCATCCCGGTCCGGCTCGATGCCGACGACCTCGAAACCTGCTGCCGCGCCATCATGCGCGAGATGCACGAGGACCGCGCCTACGACACTCCGAGCATCCGGCTCGATTTCCGTTACAAGCCCGCCGATCTCGTCGCCGCCTTGCCTCCCGCGCTGGCCGCGGCCTGAGATCGCGAAGATTTGGTTTCTCCCGATGGATGCGCGCCACCCCGAAGCGGTCGCCCTGCTGCTGGAACGCGCGGAAAAATTTTGGCGTGCGCGCCGCCAGCGCCCGACCCCGGTGCGGCGAATCGTGGCTTGTAAGGCCTTTTTGAATACGAGTCCCTTCGATGCGGAAGGCCTGCTGGCGCTGGCCCGCGCCGAGGACCGCGCGATCTCGCTCGCCTCCGTTTACCGCGTGCTCGCCGACCTCGTCGCCGCCGACCTTTTGCGCATGCTCACCGGCGGCGCGGGCGAACGTCACCACTACGTCGTGGCCGACACCCCCGCCTCGGGCCTGAGCCACCTCGTCTGCACCGATTGTTCCGAGGTGCTTTCCATTCCCGACCCTTGTCTGCCCTTGCGCGAAGGAGCGCTCGCCCGGAGCCAGGGCTTCACGCCCCGCGCCATCCACCTCCGCGTCGAGGGCACCTGCGACCAGCTCCACTCCACCGGCAGCTGCCCGCGCAAGACCGCGTCAACGGCCGCACACATGTGAGCCGCGGCCGCAAGGATACGCAAACATTCCGCAAGGACGGGTAAGCATTTCGCGCTCCCTTTCTGGCACGCTTTTCCTTCCGCATGAAAACCCTTCGCACCTTCTTGTTCTTGCCCAGTTCCATCTCGCGACCGACCCCGCGCCTCCTCCGCTCCGTCGCCATTCTGGGCCTCGCCGTCGGGCAGACGGTTTTGCCGTCCCGGGCGTCCGCGACCACTCCGTCCGCACCCGCCACCGATGAGCAGCCCGTCGTGCTCGACCCCGTCGAGGTCCGCGATTCCGCGCTCACCGCCGCGTCCGATTACCGGGTAGCCACCTCCGCCGCCACCGGCTTCCGCGCCCAGCCCGTGCTCGACACCCCCTTCTCCGTCGCCGGTTTTTCCGCCGACTTCATTCAGGACGTCCAGGCCCGCACCCTGCTCGACCTCACCCGCAACGACCCCTCCGTCAGCCCCGCCGAGGACCCGCTTTTCTATGATCGCGTCAATATCCGCGGCTTCTACCTGAGCACCAACGCCGTCTTCCGCGACGGCCTCGGCATCAACGACCAGGGCACCATCGCCCTCGAAAACAAGGAGGCCGTCGAACTCACCAAGGGCCTTTCCTCCTCCCGGCAAGGCGTCACCTCCCCCGGCGGCACCATCAACTACGTCGTCAAGCGCCCCCTCGACGCGCCGCTCACCCGCGCGACCGCGTTCGGCGACGGCTTCGGTGGCTTCGGCGGCTCCGCCGACGTCAGCCGCCGCTTCGGCCCCGACGACCGCTTCGGCGTGCGCGTCAACGTCGCCGCCGAGGAGATCCGCTCCTTCGTGGACGCCGTCGAGGGCGAGCGCACCTTCGCCTCCGCCGCCTTCGACTGGCGCGCCACCGACCGCCTCCTCCTCGAGTTCGAGGTCGAGCGTCAGGACAAGGAGATCACCTCCGCCGGCACCCTCGGCTTCTGGTCCTTCCCCGACATCGCCGCAGCCCGCGCGCTGTTCCCGCTCCTCCGCCCCGAAATCCGCCAGACCCAGCCCTGGGCCGTCGAACCCAACGAACAACTCTACTACTCCGGTCGCGCCACCTTCGAGATTTCCGATGCCTGGCGCGTGCGCCTCGTCGGCCAACGCGGCGAACTCCACCGCGACCAGCGCGGCATCAGCGCCTCCAACATCCAGCCCAACGGCGACTACGACATCGACTACTACTTCAACCCCGATCAGGACCGCAACAACACCGCCGTCCTCGCCCTCATCGAAGGCGACATCGAGACCGGTCCGGTCCTGCACGAACTCGCCTTCGGCTACGACTACATCCGCCGCGACATGACCGCCAGCCAAGGCGAATTTTTCGGCACCATCGGTTCGGGCAACCTGTTCAACGACGTCGTCGTGCCCGATCCCAACCCTGTCGTCGGCCCCTCCGCCCTTTTCTCGCGCTCCAACCAGCACTCCGTCTTCCTCACCAACAACGCCAGATTCGGCGACTTCGTCCGGCTTTACGGCGGCGCGCGCCTAACCCGCCTGCAAAACCTGAACGGCGCCCTCGTCGAAACCTACGACAAGACCGTCTTCACCCCCACCCTGGGCGCGGTCTATAAACCCGTCCCGAAGCTCTCCCTCTACGCCAGCTACGCCGAGGGCATCGAGCGAGGCGGCACCGCCGCCGCCACCTTCGGCCCGTTCCCCGTCACCAACGCCAACACCGTCCTCGATCCGCTCGACAGCGAGCAATACGAGCTCGGTCTGAAATACGAGCTACCCTCCGGCGCCCTGCTCACCGCCTCCGCCTTCCGCATCAACAAGGGCCTCGAATATTACACGGTCAACGGCGGCGCCGCCACCTTCGTCCAGGACGGTCGTCAGGTCCATGACGGCGTCGAACTCACCCTCGGCGGCAACATCTTCCCGGAACTCCGCGTGATCGCCGGCCTCGCCTACCTCGACGCCGAGATCCAGGACTCCGACACCCCGGCCCTCGTAGGCAAACGCCCCGCCGGCGTGCCCGAGTGGCAGGCCAACCTCTACGCCGACTACGACCTCGCCGTCCTCGCCGACGGCCTCTCGATCAACGCCGGCCTCTACTACACCGGCGAAAAACCCATCGACGACGAAAACACCTGGTCGGCCGATTCCTACGTGCGCCTCGACGCCGGCCTGCGCTACCGCCACCGTATCGGAGAAACCACTACGGCCACCTGGCGCGTCTCGGTGGAGAACGTGACCGACGAGGTCTACCTGGCCAACACCACCTTCGGTTACCTCAACTTCGGCGCCCCCCGCACCGTGAAGTTCTCCGCCACTTTCGACTTCTGATGTAGGCCCGACCGCTGGTCGGGCAGCCAGGTCACCGACCTGGCCTGCGTTTCAAACACCGCCGCATGCGCCTCCCCGCCCGCCTCTGGTTTCGCCGCCTGCACCTCGTCCTCGGCCTCGCCTTGGGCGCGGTGCTCGCGGTCGTCGCCGGCTCGGGCGCGGCGCTGGTTTTCCGCGACGAAATCAAGGCCCTCGACCCCGCCGCACGCCAACTCGCGTCCACCTGGGACGGCGTCGCCGACATGGGTTTCGCCGCCGCCCGCGCCCACGCCCGCTCCGCCCGCCCCGACCATACCCTGCAGGTCCTCTGGTTCCCCACCGAGGCCCGCCCTTACTACTCCGCCGCCTACCGCTCGCCCGACGGCGAGGAATACGCCGCTCCGATCGATTTTCACCCCGCCACCGGCACGCCGGTCGAGACCGTGCAGTCGCCCGTCCTCGACTGGATCACCAACCTGCATGTCGACCTTCATCTCGGCGCACCGGGCGCGTTTCTCGTTCGCTGGTGCACCCTCCTCTTTTCCCTCGTGCTGCTCACCGGCCTCTACCTCTGGTGGCCCGGCCTCAAGCCGCACCTCTGGCCCGCCATCCGCAAAGGCAAACTCCGCCTGTGGGACGCCCATCGCGTGCTCGGTTTCGCCGCCACCGTTCCCTTGCTGCTGATGATATTCAGCGGCGTGGTCATGGCCTTCCCCGCCGCGCGCCAGGCCGTGTTTCTCGCCACCTTCACCCCGCCGCCCGAATCGACGGGCGTCGATCCCTACGCTCTTCTCAGCACGCCCCCCGCCGACCTCGCCGCTCCGCTTGCCGCCGCTGCCGACGACGAGGCCCTGCTCGCCACCGCCCGCGAACTCTCGCCGCCCGACGCGTTCGTTTTTTTATCACCTTCCCCGTCACGCCCGACGAGACGCGCCAGGTGCGCCTGCAACTCGGGTATTCGCCCTTCCCCTACGGCGAGGTGCATCGGATCTTCTTCGACCAATACAGCGGCGAGGTGCTGGGCCGCGTGAGCCCGGGCCGCACCCTGGCCGACCAATACATCGCGCGGGTCAACAACGAGCTCCACTACGGCACTATCGGCGGCCTTTTCACCAAAGTGCCCTGGTTCATAGCCTGCGCCCTCGTCCCCTTCTTCGCCGTCACCGGCATTCTGCTTTGGCGTCGTCGCTCCCGCAAAACGCGGGTAGCCGCAGCGTCATCTCAACCCAACCACACACGAAACCTGCCATGAAAAAACTCACCCTCCTCGCCCTCGCCACCACCCTGGCCTTCCTTCCGCTCTCCTTCGCCGAACCGCGCCCCGACCACTTCAAAGTGATCAGCAAGCCCTCGCCGACGCTCGAAGCCGCCGTGGCCAACCTCACCGAGTCCAACGCCAAGCTCGCCGCCCTCCTCAAAAAAGACGCGCTAAACGACGCCGACCTCCTCGAAGTCCACATGCTCAGCTACACCATCGAGCAGGCCCTCGCCAAACTTGGTGAAGAACAGGTCCGCCTCGCCGCGCTGATGGAAGAAGTCCACCTCGCCTCCGAAAAAGGCGACTCCAAGACCGTCAAGACCAGCGGCGCCGCCTACCTCGAAGTCGCCGCACCCTTGGTTCGCTGAGATAAGAAAAAGAACAAGACCCCCTTCGCCGGCCCGGCCGCCGGTTCCAAGCTCAAGCCGGACTCAGTCCGGCTTTTTTGCGCCTTGGCCTCCCGCCGATCCCGTCCCGCTACGCTAGAAGACCGCAAGACTCCGCAAACTTCGCGCAAGGATGGGTAAGCTTTTCGCGCGGCCAAACTGATAAGCTCTTAGGTCTTTGCGAACATGCCGCGCGCCTTTCTTCACTCTCTCCTTCTCCTCCCCGTTTTCGTGGGAGCCCAAACCGCGCCCGATCCGGGTGCGCAGGAAGAACGCGCCGTCACCCTCGAACCGCTCCTCGTCACCGGCGAAAAGGTCGCCCGCGACATTCAGGACACGCCCACCAGCATCGGCGTCGTCACCGCCGCCCAGATCGAAACCCTCGGCGTGCGCGACCTGCGCGACAGTTTTCGCCTCCTGCCCAACGTCCTCGCCGCCTCCGCCAACAACGGCAACTCCGGCTTCGCCATTCGCGGCATCAACTCCGAGGGCCTCGGCGCGCCCGGGGCCAACCTCCGCCCGCTCGCCTCCCTCACCATCGACGGCGCCTCCCAATCCTTCGAGGGCATCCGCCGCGGCGCGCGCGGCTCCTGGGACGTGCAACAATTCGAGGTCCTGCGTGGCCCCCAGTCCACCCTCCAGGGCCGCAACTCCCTCGCCGGCGCCATCGTGGTCAAAACCAACGACCCCGCCCCCGACTTCGACGCCGCCGCCCGCCTCACCGTCGGCGGGCAGGATCTCTTCGCCCCCGCCGCCATGGTCAACGTCCCCCTGGGCGCGCCCGACTCCGGCTCCGCCTTCCGCCTCGCCGCCGAGTCCTCCCGCCGCGAACTTGGTATCCGTTATTCCGATACGGTGGGCGCGCGCCTCGACGACGAGGCCTACGACTCCGTGCGCGGCAAACTCCTCCTCGCCCCGACCTCCGCCCCCGGCCTCACCGTCCTCCTCACCGTTGCCGACGTTTCCGACAAACCCGCCGTCAACGCCGTCAACGCCGCCGATCCCTTCGCCCGCGAACTCAACGTCTCCGCCACCACCGCCGAGCTGCGCGAGACCACCGTCACCTCCGCCTCGCTCGAAACCCGCTATGCCCCAGGCGACACCTGGTCCTTCGTCTCCACCACCGCGTGGGTCCGCACCGCCGCCGCCATCGAGACCCCCTCCCCTGCTTTCCAACGCGACGAACTCCGCGCCGACCGCGACTTCACCCAGGACCTTCGCGTCGAATACCGCGACCCCGCCCACCCGCGCCTCGAGGCCTTCGCCGGTCTCTTCTACGGTCGCCTTGAAAACACCCGCGACTCCGTCGTCCGCGTTCAATTCAACCCGCTCGTTCCTCCCTTCGTCATCCAGGATCTCGCGAGCGCGGGCGACAGTCGGAACCTCGCCGCCTACGCCGAGACCCGCCTGCCCCTCGGCGAAAAACTCCGTCTCACCCTCGGCGCCCGCTACGACACCGAACGCGTCGAGACCGACTTCCTCGACCGCCAGACTTCCGCGCGCACCGTCACCGCCACCGACTTCGACGCCTTCCTCCCCCGCGCCTCGCTCTCCTACGATTTCACCCCCGAGCGTTCCCTCTCCTTCAGCATCGCCCAGGGCTACCGCGCCGGCTTCGTGGACAACGGCCGCCCAGTCGATCCCGAATACCTCACCAGCTACGAACTCGCCTGGCGCTCCACCTGGCTCGACCGCCGTCTCGTGCTCAACGCCACCGCCTTCCACTACGATTGGCGCGACCAGCAGATTACCGTCCCCGATCCGCTTAACCCCCTGCTCAACATCACCGCCAACGCCGGCCGCTCCCGCGCCACCGGCGGCGAACTCGAAATCATCGTGCGCCCCCACCGCGCCCTCACCGTCGGCGCGTCCGCCGGCCTGCTCGAAACCGAGCTCGTCGAGTTCGGTTTCCAAAGCGGCAACGAGTTCCCCGACGCACCCGCCCGCACCGCCTCCCTCTGGTCCGTCCTCCGCCTTCCGCGCGGCTTCTATGTCGCCGGCGACTTCGCTTACACCGACCGCTTTTTCGGCACCGCCAACATCCTCAACGACCCCGCCTTCGTCGTCCCTTCCCGCGCCGTCACCAGCGCCACTCTCGGCTACGAACACCGCCGCGTCCAACTCGCCCTCTCCGTGCGCAACGCCTTCGACCGCGATTACCTCGTCGGTCGCGACATCAACAACGGCGCCTACGTCGGCGACCCGCGCGTCGTCACCTTCACCGCCCTCGTGCGCTTCTGAACCCGGCCCGTTTTTTATCCAACATGAACACGTCCTCCTCCCGCCTCCGCCTTACCGCCCTGCTCGGCCTCGCCCTCGGCGTCTCCGTTCCCGTCGCCTCCGCCGCGAACTTCGCCCTCGGCCTCACCGCCGACGGCTCCAGCCGCTGGTATGAATACTTCTCCGACGTCTTCGCCCAGCTCGACCGCGGCCATGGCGGCAACCCCGCCCTCGACGGCTTCTACTCCATCTCCGCCCTCCCGACCTTCACCCAAGTCGGCGCCGGCGCGGACGTGTTCCCCTCCGAGGCCAACTTCGCCAACATCGGCACGCTCACCTTCGCCGACACCTTCAGCGGCGCCGGCGTGGAGTCCGCCGCCATCACCGGCCTCACCCTCGATTTTTCCCCCTTCGTCGCCGACGACGACAACGTCCTTTCCGCCGGCTACACCACCGGCCTCTCCGGCGTCACCGGCACCGTCTCGCTTTTCAACGGCGCGGTTACCTCCATCGACCTCACCTCGACCATCACCTTCACCTACGACTTCTCGGGCTTCGGCGGCGGCCCGCTCCCCTACATCGGCACCTTCAGCATCGTGGACGACGCCTTCACCCTCTTCGTGGACGACGCCCACACCGCCTTCGCTCCCGACGACCTCCGCTACGTCTGGGATGTCACCGGCGCCGTCAACGGCCTCGCCCCCATCCCCGAGCCGTCCACCACCACCGCCCTCGCCGCCGTCGCCGCACTCGGCTTCGCCGCCCTCCGCCGTCGCCGTCGCTAAAATCAAAAACCACTC
The DNA here is from genome assembly GCA_036770725.1 of Opitutaceae bacterium. GTDB lineage: Bacteria > Verrucomicrobiota > Verrucomicrobiia > Opitutales > Opitutaceae > IMCC26134_A. Next base: position 5,382 of record DAIPIP010000015.1, on the reverse strand, counting down.
CCATGCGTTCACGTTTCCTCCTCCTCGCCGCATGCGCCGCGTCCGCCGCGCCCTTTGCCGCCGCCGCCACCATCGACCTCGCCGGCACCGACGGCACCGGCTTTCTCTCCCTCTCCAATGTGAAAAACTGGTCCGCCGAGCCCGACCCCGTCACCCAGTCGCCCTATCCCTACTATTTCGACGCCGGCGCGAATCTCTGGCGCAGCATCAGCGCCGGCCCGCTCGGCGCCGCCTCCACCTACGCCGAGGAAGCCTCGTTCACCGTCCTAAACAAAACACTCACGCAGGCCGACTTCGCCACCATGTCCGCCGGCTCCATCGTTTATGACGATTCCAGCCTCACCGGATTCGGCTCGGAGACGATCAGCGCGTCCTCCCTCTCCCTGACCTTCAACAACGCCGGCTTCTCGCCCTTCGGCTCCGCCTACAACACCGGCTCCGGCCTCGGCAACTTCGGCTGGGCCTACGTCATCACCGCCGGCAACCTCACCGGCACCGGACTCGCCTTCACCGACGGCGCGCTCACCTCCATCGACTTCACCGCCGATATCTCCGTCGCCGTGCGCTTCGCCGACAACCCCGCCTTCGCCTGGTCCACGCCCTACGTCGGCACCCTCGCCATCTCCGGCGACACCTACGCCTTCGACCTCGACGTCACCCAGGACAACGTGACCGCCTTCGGCACGTTTGAAGACACCCGCATGGTCTTCAACCGCACCGGCACCATCGCCGCCGTGCCCGAGCCCGCCGCCGCCGGAACCCTCGCGGCTGTCGCCGCGCTTGTATCCGTAATCACCTTACGCCGTCGCCGCGCCGAGTGATCCGTCTCCTCCCGCTCTTCGCCCTCGCCTTCGCCGTCCTTCCCGCCGTCGCCGCGCCGGCCGACCCCGTCGCGGACGCCCTTGCGCCCGTCCTCACCGATCTCGTCTGCCCCGGCGCGGCCGTCGCCTGGGTGCCCGCCTCCGGCGAACCGAGCCGCTGGTTTCTCGGCCACGCCGACGCCTCCCGCACCCGCCCGCTCCAGCCGGATTTTCACTGGCCGCTCGCCAGCGTGAGCAAACTCTTCGTCGGTCGCCTCGTCCTCGAACTCGCCGCCGAAGGCCGCCTCGATCTCGCCGCGCCGCTCTCCGTCACCGCGCCCGAACTCCCGCTCCGCCCGCCCGCGCCCACCCTGCGCCAACTCGGCAACCACACCACCGGCCTGCGCGATCTCATCGAGGACGGTGGGTTCCGCGCCGCCGTCCGGCGCGACCCCGGACGCGCTTGGACGCCTGAGGAACTGCTCACCGCCGGCCTCGACTTCCGCCCCGCCCACGCTCCCGGCACACGCCACCGCTACTCCAATCTCCACAGCGCCCTGCTCGTCCGCGCCGCCGAAAACGTCACCGGCGCGAACTGGCCTGAACTCGTCGCCACCCGCCTCGCCCCCGCGCTCGGCCTTACCGCCACCGCGCCGGTCGGACCCGCCGGACTGCCGCTCCCGCGCGCCGAGGGTTACCGCCACGCCCGGCGAGGCGATCCGCTCGGCTACGGACGCGTTTTCACCGACGTCACCCACTTTTCCCCGTCGTGGGCCGGCCCCGGCGGCGACCTCGTCTCCACCCTCGACGACCTCGTCGCCTGTGCCCGCCGCCTCTGCCTCGGCGACGGGCTCCCGCCCGCGCTGCGCGCCGAGTTGCGCGCGTTCCAACCCGCCGACCGCCACGGCGTCGCGCACGGTTTTCACCTCATGCGTTTCCCCGAGGGCTGGATCGGACACCAAGGCGACGTGCCCGGCTGGAGCGCCTTCGTCGCCTACGTGCCCGAACGCGACGGCGTGGTCATCGTGCTCGCCAACCTCTCCAACGCCGCCGACGGACGCCACCCCGCCGCCACCCTCGCCCGCGCGCTCGTCGCCGCCCTGCCACCCTCGTCATGAACCGCGCCGCCCTTCACCTCGCCGTTTGGCGCTGGCACTTCTGGGCCGGTCTGCTCGTCTCCCCCGTGCTCCTCGTCGTCACCCTCGCCGGCGCGCTCTGGACCTTCCAACCCCAGCTCGACCCGCTGCTCAATGCCGAGCTGTTCATCGTCTCCGCGCCCGCCGATCCCGCCGCACCTCGCTCTTCGCTCGATTCCCGCCTCGCCGCCGCCCGCGCCGCTTATCCCGAATGGACGCCGGTCGAGTTTCACGAACCCGCCCGCTCTGATCGCGCCATGGAAATCACCGCCCGCCAGGGCGACGCGTTTCGCATGATCACCGTCAACCCCCACACCGGCGCGGTCCTCGGCCATCGCGATGTGGGCGACAGTTTTTTTGAAAAAGTCCTCGCGCTGCATACCACGGTTTTCGCCGGTCTGCCCGGTCGCATCCTGGTCGAGACCGCCACCAGTTGGGGCCTCGTCACCTTGCTCACCGGCCTCGCGCTCTGGTGGCCGAAGGCATGGCGCGGAACCAAACGCGCCGGGCTGTGGACGCTCCGTCCGCTTCGCCACCGCCTCGGGCTGCGCGACTTGCACGCCATCCCGGGCGTTTATGCGTTGCTGCTCGCGGCGCTGCTCATGGGCACGGGCCTGGTTTTCGCGCCTGTCTGGGGCACCGCCTGGTTCGGCGGGCTCCACGCGACCGGCCGGCTCCCCGCCGCCCACGTCGATCCGCCCCGCTCAACCCCGCCCGCCGAGAACGCTCCACGCGCCCCGCTCGACACCGTTCTCGCCGAAGCGCGCACTCTGCATCCATTTTCTGAATACGTCGTAACCCTGCCCGTGCTGGAAGATGATCCCGTGGCGCTTTCGATCCCGCTGACCAAGCCCTCGCTCGACGGCGCTTCCGCCTGGCTCGACGCCTACACCGGCGAGCCGCTCGCCTTTCTGCGGTTCACCGATCTGCCCTTGCTCACCCAGGCGACGCTCTACGCATACCCGATCCACACCGGCGGAATCTTCGGCTGGCCCACCCAAGTCCTCGCCATCGTCGTCTGCCTCGTCATCGCGCTCATGACCGTCACCGGCGTGTTGCTCTGGTGGCGCCGCCGCCCGGCCGGTGAACTGGGTGCGCCTGCGGTGAAGGCCTCGCTGCCCCCGCCGCGCGCCGCGCTCGTGGTGTTGTGGGTTTGCGCGCTTTTGCTGCCCACGGTGGGCGCGACTCTCCTCATCGCGCTGGCCGGCTCCTTCGCCCGGCGGCCGACGGGGAAGTGAAAATCGGCGGCCGATAAGGGAAGGACGATCACCGTGTGGTCCCCGTTCGAAGGACCCGACCTGATTCTGTTGATTTAGGGTGGAATGCGTTGTCCTCAACGCGTTGATGCGGTCGCACCGCGCCCGAACCAGGCGCGTTGGGTCAACGCGCGCCACCGTGGCGGGAAGTCAGGCGGCCTGGGTGGCGCCGACGCGACAGAGGATGTCGTAGAGTTCGGCGACCTCGGTTTCGAGTCGGCGCAGCTCGTGATGGAGGCGCGAGGTTTCACGTTCCACCGCCATGTAGCCGACGAGACGGCCGGTGCGATCGTGCAGCGGATTAAGCGAGATCCACACGGCGTAGGGCCGGCCGTTTTTGTGGTAGTTGATGAGTTCCGCGGAAGTGCTGCGTTGCTCGTGGACGGCGGCGCGAAGTTCGGCCGCCGCGGTCGCATCCGTCGCGGGGCCTTGGAGCAGGTGGCCGGGTTTGCGGCCTTTCATCTCGGCGAGGGTGTAGCCGCAGAGGTCGGTGAAGGCGGCGTTGATCCATTCGACGCGACCTTGGGGATCGGTGATGACGGCGGGGTCGGCGAGCTGGGCGGCGACCGTCGCGAAAGCTCGGGACGTTTTCATGGCACGCGGAAGTTTTGGAGTTTAAGGACACCTCAGGACGAGGGGGTGATCGTGGGGTGGTCCTGGAGTTGAGGAAGTAGCCCAGACTGGAACGCCTGCGGCTCGCGGTCAGCTATTTTCGTGACGGAGGGAGGGCGTTTTTGGCTACCCGGTCACGGCGGCGAGCGCGGCGCGGTAGGCGGTTTCGGCTTCGGTCACGGAGGAGGAGCTGATCCCGAGATCGCGGATGAGGCCGTCTTTGAGGCCGTAGATCCAGCCGTGGACGCGGAGGTCCTGACCGCGTTCCCATGCGTCGCGCACGATGGTGGTTTGGCAGACGTTGGAGACTTGCTCGATGACGTTTAGTTCGCAGAGGCGGTTGGCCTGGGTGTCCTCGCCGTTGAGGGAATGGATGCACGCATCGTGGCGGCTGCGCACATCCTGGACGTGGCGCAGCCAGTTGTCGGCGAGGCCCACGCGGTCGCAGCGGAGGGCGGCGCGCACGCCGCCGCAGCCGTAATGGCCGACGACCATGACGTGTTTCACCTTGAGCACGTCCACGGCGTATTGGAGCACGGAGAGGCAGTTGAGGTCGGTGTGGCAGACGACGTTGGCGATGTTGCGATGGACAAAAACCTCGCCGGGGAGGAGGCCGATGATCTCGTTGGCGGGGACTCGGGAATCGGAGCAGCCGATCCAGAGGTATTCGGGGTTTTGCTGGCGGGAGAGTTTGCGGAAAAACTCGGGATCACGTTCCGAAATTTCGGCGGCCCAGCGTTGGTTTTGGGCAAAGAGATCGGCGAGGTTTGGCATGGTGGCGGGCAGTGTGGGAACGATGCGGCGCGGGCCAAGGAAAAGGTTTGGCGGGGGGGGAGGGGGCGACGAAACGGAGTGGGACCACAGATTACACAGATGAACACAGATGGCCGGCGGTGATGCGGGGCGGCGGCGGGGAGTGCCGGCAGGCGCTGGAGGCGCTGATTTTCGGTTCAACTATTCCGACGCGTTCGGATCCGTTGAATTGGCTGACGCGATTCGCTCGGAGTTGAGGTTTCGTAAGCGTCGGCTGGCAAGCGGCGGTCTGCGGCGCAGAGCCTTGCCCGCCGCCTTCGTGGGTGCGGCCGGACGAGGCATCCGTTTGATGAATCAGGCGGCGACCAGGTGGCGTTTGCGCGCCGCGCGGCGGGTAGCGGGGCGTTTGGGCGCGGTCTTCACGTCCTGCAGGAGCACTTCGGCGGGGATGCCGAGGCCGATGAGATTTCGAATCATCGTGAGGCTAAGACGGCGGCGGCCGGAGAGCACTTCCGAGACTTTGGACGGGCTGCCGAGGTAGGGCGCGAGATCCTTGGGCTTGAGGCCTTGTTGCTCCATACGGAAGCGGATGGCGTCCACCGGCGACGGCAGGTCGATGGGGAAGTGCTTCTCCTCGTAATCACGGATCAGGAGGGCGAGCACCTCGGCTTCGTCGCCTTTAGCTGTGCCGGGGGTGGAATCGAAGATGATGTCGAGGCGGGCGAGGGCGGCCTTGTGGTCGGCGGCGGAGTGGATGGGCTTTATTTGCATGGCGGGCAGGTGGATCAAATGGTGCGGGCGTCGATCTTGTCGTAGGCGGCATGA
>DAIPIP010000156.1:0-6360 GCA_036770725.1 Opitutaceae bacterium | reverse complement strand
AGCCGCCGTATCTGTGGCCGACTCTTCCTTACCCACTGAAAACAGCGAAGAACCACTTAACCAAACTAATTCACACCCAACCCGTGTTCGTTTTATCGGGATAAGCCAACCGTCGCTTTGTAATCCGATTACGAACAAATAACGAAAGCTTTTGGTCGTCCCGCGAAAAGACGCCGACCACCCTTCGCGTGTAAATTATGAGTGCGATTTGATCGTCTCATGAACCCGCCCGCGTCCATCACCCGCCGCGCCTTCGGCAATCTGCCCACCGGCGAGCCCGTCACCGCCTACACCCTGCACGGCGCGGGCGGTCTCGTGCTCGAATGCCTCGATTACGGCGGCATCGTCACCCGCCTGCTCGCCCCCGACCGCGCCGGCCGCCTCGCCGACGTCGTGCTCGGTTTCGATAACTTCGCCTCCTACCTCGCGCCCCACCCCTATTTCGGCGCCATCGCCGGCCGTGTCGCCGGCCGCATCACCGGCGCCCGCTTCGCCCTGGATGGCCGCGAATACCCCCTCGCCGCCAACGACGCCCCCAACCACCTCCACGGCGGTCCGCACGGTTTCGACAAACACCTCTGGACCGCCACCCCGGTTTCCCGCCCCGACGGCGCGCCCTCCCTCCGCCTCGCCCGCACCAGCCCCGCCGACGAGGAAGGCTACCCGGGCAACGTCGCCGTCGCTGTCACCTACACCGTCACCGCCGACAACACGTTTCTGATCGAGACCGAAGCCGCCACCGACGCCCCCACGGCCTTCAGCCTCACCCACCACTCCTACTTCAATCTCGGCGGACACGACTCCGGCCCCACCACCGAGCACACCCTTCAAATCCTCGCCGACGACTACGCCCCGACCGATGACCGCATGACCCTTCTCGGCCGCCGCGAACCCGTCACCCCCGCCAACGACTTCCGCTCCTCCCGCGCCCTATCCGAAGCGATCCCGCGCCTCCACCGGCACCACGGCGACCTCTACTTCCTGCCCGACTCGCCCGCCCCGCGCACCGTCGCCATCCTCGCCCATCCCGTTTCCGGACGTATCCTCACCGTGGATACAACCGAAGCCTGCCTTCAACTCTACACCGGCGCGTCGCTCGACGGCTCCCTCGTCGGCAAGTCCGGCCACCGCTACGTCCGCCACTCCGGCCTTTGTCTCGAATGCGAAGGCTACCCCGACGGCCCCAACACCCCCGCCCGCGGCGACATCATCCTCCGCCCGGGCAACCCCGTTCGCCACACCACCGCCTACCGCTTTACCACCGCCTAGGCCATTCTCTCCCTAACTCCCTTTCACTCACTCCCCGTCATGTCCGACCACGATCACGAAAACACCGCCGTCCTGCCCGTCCCCACCAAGCTCGACTACTCCCTCACCGGCGAAGAGGCCAACCGCGCCATCGAGCGCGGCCTCGCCGAGGCCGAGTGGTATCAATGCCCCGTGCCCCGCGACGTCATGCGCAAGCTCCTCGTGCGCCGCGACGGCCCCGCCATCCGCGACACGATCCTCTGGTTCGCGCTCATCCTCGGCAGCGGCTACGCCACCTACGCGCTCTGGGGCACCTGGTGGGCCGCCTTGCCCTACGCGCTCTACGCCGTGCTCTACGCTTCGACCTCCGACTCCCGCTGGCACGAGGCCGGCCACGGCACCGCATTCAAGACCGACTGGATGAACAACGCCCTCTACGAGATCGCGTCCTTCATGGTCATGCGCGAATCCACCGTCTGGCGCTGGTCGCACACCCGCCACCACTCCGACACCATCATCGTCGGCCGCGACCCCGAGATCGCCGTCCCCCGCCCGCCCGACGTGAAAGGCCTTATCCTGAACATTTTCAACCTCGGCGTTTACGGCCCCTACTTCAAAAAAATCCTCGCCCATTCCGCCGGCCGCATGCTCGCCGACGAGAAAACCTACATCCCCGAAAGCGAGTTCCCCAAAATCTATTTCAAAGCCCGCGTCTCCCTCGCCATCTACGCCACCGTCATCGTCCTCGCCATCTACCACGCCACCCTCCTCCCGCTCTTCCTCGTCGGCGGCGTCCACCTCTTCGGTAACTGGCTTATGCTCGTCTATGGCCTCACCCAGCACACCGGCCTCGCCGAAAACGTGCTCGATCACCGCCTCAATTGCCGAACCGTTTACATGAACCCGATCAACCGGTTCCTGTATTGGAATATGAACTACCACGTGGAGCATCACATGTTCCCGCTGGTCCCCTACCACGCTCTCCCGCAGCTCCACGAAGCCGTCAAAGACGACTGTCCCACGCCCTACCCAAGTCTCCTCGCCGCCTGGCGCGAAATCATCCCCGCCGTCCTCAAACAGGTCAAAGACCCGACCTACCACGTGAAGCGCAAGCTCCCCGAGCCCCGCCAACCCACCCGCGAAAACCAACACGTCTCCGCCGCCAAGCCCGACGCCTCCGGCTGGCTCGAGATCTGCGCCGCCGCCGACCTCGGCCCCGCCGACGTCATCCGCTTCGACCACGGCAAAAAGACCTACGCCCTCATCCGCGACGACGAAGGCAAACTCTACGCCACCGACGGCATCTGCACCCACGGCAACACCCACCTCGCCGACGGCCTCGTGAAGGGCAAAATCATCGAGTGCCCCAAGCACAACGGCCGCTTCAACCTCGCCGACGGCTCCCCCGCCCGCGCCCCCATCTGCCGCGGCCTCGCCACCTATCCGCTCGAAGAGCGCGCCGGACGCCTTTGGCTCAACCTCGCCCGCGCCGGCGGCGACGGCGCCCGCGCCGAAAAAACCTACCACCTCCGCGTCGTCTCCAACCGCTCCGTCGCCACCTTCATCAAGGAACTCGTCCTCGAACCCGTCGACGCCGCCGAGAAAATCGGCTTCACCCCCGGCGACTACCTCCAGCTCGACATCCCCGCCTACGACGAGATCCGTTTCGCCTCCTTCGACATCCCCGAACCCTACGCGACCGTCTGGCGCAACCAGCACGTCTTCGACCTGGTGGCCAAAAACCCCGAGTCCGGCCGCCGCAACAACTACTCCATCGCCTCCAACCAGGCCTCCGAGCGCCTTCTCCGTTTCAACGTTCGCATCGCCACCCCGCCTCCCGGCCAGGATTGCCCTCCCGGAGTCGGCTCCGCTTACGTGTTCAACCTGAAGCCCGGCGACACCGTCACCGCCATCGGCCCCTTCGGCGACTTCCACCCCAAGCCCACCCAGCGCGAGATGGTTTACATCGGTGGCGGCGCCGGCATGGCCCCGCTCCGCGCCCACCTCAGCTGGCTCTTCGAAACCGAGCGGACCGCCCGCAAGGTCTCCTTCTGGTATGGCGCGCGCTCAAAGCAGGAAATTTTCTACGACGACTATTTCGCCGACCTCGCCGCGAAGCATCCGAACTTCGCCTTCAAGCTCGCGCTCTCCAACCCGCTCCCCGAGGACAACTGGACCGGTCTCACCGGCTTCATCCACACCGTCGTATTGGAAAATTACCTACGCGAGCACACCAACCCCAAGGCGATCGAATACTACCTCTGCGGCCCGCCCATGATGATCAAGGCCTGCACCAAGATGCTCGCCGACCTCGGCGTCCCCGCCCACCAGATCGCCTACGACGAGTTCTGATTTTATAGCCCACCCACATGCCTTCTCTCCGCGTCTTCCTCAACCTCGACAACCTCACCGACCTTCGTGCCGACAGCGTTTTTCCGCCTTCGCTCGTGAACGACCCCGCCGCGCGTGACGCCCGCCTTGCTGCCGACGGCTTTGAGGGCGTGCAGGTCACCCACAACGAACCGACCGCAGACACCACGCTGCCGCACTGCGGACTCGGCCGCGTCAACACGCCCGCCGAGGTCGAGCCGCTCTTCGCGCGCCGCGCCGCGCGCCGCGATCATTGCCTCACCCTGCACGTCGGCTGGGGCATGGAAGACGACAACGAGATCGACGCGCTTCTCCGCGCCATCCTGGACGCCCGGCAACGTCATCAACTTCCCGCCTACATCGAGACCCACCGCGCCACCATAACCCAAGACATGTGGCGCACCGTGCAGATGACGAAACGTTTTCCCGAAATCCGCTTCAACATCGACCTCTCGCACTACTACTGCGGACAGGAGATGGTTTACGGCGATTGGGCGCAAAAGCTCGATTTCATGCAGCCCATCTTCGACCGCACCGGCTTCATGCACGGCCGCATCGCCGCGCCGGGCTGGATGCAGGCTCCGATCGAGGCCATCGACCAAAAACCCCGCCTCGCGCACGGCGTCGATTACCTCGCGCATTTCCGCGAGATGTGGACCCGCGCGATGGCCGGTTTTCGCGCCCACGCCGCGCCCGGAGCCGAATTGATCTTCGCTCCCGAACTGCTTCAAGCCGGCTACTACTACGCCCGCAAATTCCCCGACGCCACCGGCACGACCGTCGAGGAAACCGACCGCTACGCCCAGGCCCTGCTCTATCGCGACCTCGCCCGCGAATGCTGGGCCGCCTTGCCACGCTGACACAACACGGCGAGTAGTGGGGCATGAGACCCACCATCGCATTTGTCGGCGTCGGCCGCATGGGCGCCAACATGGCCCGCCGCTTGCACGAACGCGGCTACACCGTCGCCGCCGTCTTTGACCGCCACGCGCCCTCCGCCACCGAACTCGCCGCCGAGCTTGGCGCGCGCGTCTGCACCGAACTCGCCGCCGTCACCGCCGCCGCCGACCTCATCTTCACCGTCGTCACTGACGACGCCGCCCAGCGCGCCGTCTTCGCCGCCACCGGCGACAGCCTGCTCACCGCCGCCGCCGGAAAAATCTTCGTCAACTGCGCCACCATAAGCCCCGCCGTCCACGTCGAGATCGAGGCCGCAGCCGCCAAGGTCGGCGCGCACGCCCTCGAAGCCTGCATGGCTTCCAGCATCCCCCAGGCCCGCGCCGGCACCCTCTATCTCATGTGCGGCGGCGACCAGGCCGTGTTCGAAAAAATCAAACCCGTGCTCACCGAACTCAGCGACCAGGGAAAACTCCTGCGCTACATCGGCCCCGCCGGCACCGCCGGGCAGGTGAAGGCGCTCGTCAACATGGTCATGAACATCAACACCGCCGGCCTCGCCGAAGGCCTCGGCCTAGGCGCCACCCTCGGCCTCGACCCGAAGATGTTGCTCGAAGTGTTTTCCCAGACCGGGGCCAACTCGCGCGTCGTCGCCACCGACGGCGAGGACATGATCAACCGCGACCACAGCTGCTTTTTCTCCGCCGCCCACGCCGCGAAAGACAGCGGCATCGCCCTCGCGCTCGGCGTCGAGAAGGGCCTCAGCCTCCCGCTCGCCGCCGCGACCAAGGCCCAATACGACCGCCTCGTCGCCCTCGGCTGCGGCGGCGAGGACAAGAGCAGCATCGCCGAACTCACCTTCCCCGGCCGAAAGGGCACGAGCTGATTCAGAAGGTAGGGCGTGACCGCCGGGCGCGCCGCTCCTTTGCTTTTTGCGACTTCCGCGCCTTTTTGCGGCCAATAAAAACCACATGTCCGTCGCCGCTCCCCCCGCTCCCGCCCACGCCGTCCGTCGCTCCTTCGCCACGCGTCTAGCGCGCCTGTCGCCCTTCGGCCTGGGCCACACCAAGCCGAAGCATTTCCGCGACATGCTCGGCATCCTCTGGCGCAACCGCGACAACCTCCCCTACGCCTACAAGATCCTCACCCGCGGCGTGTGCGACGGCTGCGCGCTCGGCGTCGCCGGCCTCTACGATTGGACCATCAAAGGCCCGCACGTCTGCATGACGCGTCTCAACCTTCTCCGCCTCAACACCGCCCCCACGCTCGATCCCGCCCTGCTCGCCGACGTCGCCTCCCTCGCAAAACTCTCCAACGCCCAGCTCCGCGAACTCGGCCGCCTGCCTTACCCGATGGTCCGCGAGGCCGGTGCCCCCGGCTTCCGTCGCATCACCTGGGACGAAGCCCACGCCCGCATCGCCAAAAAAATCCGCGCCACCGATCCGCGCCGCCTCGCTTTTTTCGTCACCGCCCGCGGCGTCACCAACGAGATCTATTACATGGCGCAAAAAGCCGCGCGTTTCCTCGGCACCAACAACGTCGATAACGCCGCCCGCATCTGCCACTCGCCCTCCACCGCCGCCATGAAGCGCACCCTCGGCGTCGCCGCCTCCACCTGCTCCTACAAGGATTGGTATGGCGCCGACCTCGTCGTCTTCTTCGGCTCCAACCCCGCCAACGACCAGCCCGTATCCACTAAATACCTACACGAGGCAAAAACGCACGGCACCAAGATCGTGATGGTCAACCCTTACCGCGAGCCCGGCATGGATCGCTACTGGGTGCCCTCCACCGCCAGGAGCGCCGTCTTCGGCAGCGACCTCATGGACCACTGGTTCCCCGTCA
>DAIPIP010000155.1:0-6523 GCA_036770725.1 Opitutaceae bacterium | reverse complement strand
CCCAGTCGCCGAGGTAGGCGAGGAAGACGAAGTTTTTGGTGACGGTGTCGAAGACGTCGCCGTGGAGGACGAAGTAGCGTTTGCCGTTGGCGGCCTCGTGGACGTGGTCCTCGACGATGTGGAGATTCTCGAAAACGATGGGCATGAACTTCGACAGGACGTCGTCGTGGTTGCCGCGAAGGTAGATGATCTCGGTGTCGCGCTTCTCCATTTTTTTCAAGATGAGGCGAATGAAGCGGGTGTGGGCCTTGGGCCAGTAGCCGGTCTGCTTGAGGCGCCAGCCGTCGATGATGTCTCCGTTGAGGATGAGTTTTTCGCAGCGGGTGAATTTGAGAAAATGATTCACTTCGCGCGCCTTGCAGTCGTGCGTGCCGAGATGGACGTCGGAGATGATGACGGTGCGAACTTTGAGGACACGTTTTTCCATCGGATTGCGAGGGGTTTAACAAAGGTGAAGACGCATGACTAGGGGCGGCGGGGTGTTGTCACGCGAATGTCACGGAACTTTTTTGGGATTTTCTCCCGGATAGACGCGAATTTTTTTCGAAGGATGGGGCGGGACTTTTCATTAACCGCGCAGACGATCCGAAGGAACGCGAAGGACGGAGTTTTTTCAGGGGATGGCAATGCGCAGGCTGGCGGGGGCGACGCGAATCTCCACCTCGGCGCCGGCGGAGCGAACCTCGCCGTCGGTGTGGATGGGGCCGGGGGAGGGGCGCTCGATGACGAAGCGCTCGGCGCGAAGGCGGGCGACGGAGGCGGAGCCGTCGAGCTTGCCGGTGAAGAGGCGGACGGCGAGGGGGAGGGCGTTGAGGGCGGTGAGGCGGGTGATGACGGTGAGGTCGAGCAGACCGTCGTCCACCCGCGCGCCGGGGGCGATGAAGCAGTCGTTGCCGTATTGGTCGGAGTTGGCGACGGCGACGATGAAGCCGGGGGTGCGCAGCTCGCGGCCGGCGGCGCGCACGGTGTAGTTGATGGGTGGATACGAAAAAAGCGCGCGGATGGCGACGGGCACGTAGGCGGAGAGGCCGCGGCGGGTGAGGGCGTTGAAGCGCTCGCTGAGATGGGCGTCGAAGCCGAGGCCGGTGGCGTTGAAGAACGGATGTCCGTCGGCGAGGCCGGTGTCGATGACGCGGGAGTTGCCGCTCAGGAGGGCGCGGAAGGCTCCTTTGCCGGGGCCGGGAATGCCGAGGTGGCGGCCGAGGCCGTTGCCGGAGCCGCAGGGGATGAGGCCGAGGGTGGCGTCGGTGCCGACGAGGGCGGCGGCGACCTCGTTCATGGTGCCGTCGCCGCCGATGGCGACAACAAGACCGCAGCCCTCGTCGAGGGCGCGGCGGGCGAGTTCGGTGGCGTGGAGCGGGCGCTCGGTGGGGACGACGGTGGCGTCGAGTTTGTGCTCGGCGATGAAGGCGCGGGCGCGTTCAAGGAGCCACGGGTTGCGGGCGTTGTGGCCGGAGCGGGGGTTGAAGATGAAACGGGCGCGCATCACTGGCTGATGAAATGACCAATGACCAATGTCCAATGACCAATGTCGGAGGCGAGCAGGGAGGCGGCGGTCACGCGCGGGCGGAGGAGGTTTGAGCGGGGGCGAGTTGGGAAGGTGCGGAGGCGGCGACCTCGCGGAGGTCGCGGGCGAACCCGTCGATGACGCGACTCCAGGGAATGTGTTCGGCGGTGGCGCGGGCGACGAGGCGGAGGCGTTCGCGCAGGCGTGCGTCGGCGGCTATGGTGAGAGAGTTTTCGAGGAAAGCGGCCTCGTCGCCGAGCGGGACGAGCAGGCCGTTTTCCTTTTGGCGGAGGTAGCGGGCGGCGGCGGCGTAATCAAAGGCGCAGACGGCGAGGCCGGAGGCCATGCTTTCGGTGACGACGTTGCCAAAGGTCTCGGTTAGGCTCGGGTAAAGAAACACGTCGGCGGAGGCGTAGTGGCGGGCGAGTTCGTCGCGGGAGAGGAAGCCGGTGAAGACGGCCCAGGGATTTTCGCGTTGGAGTTTTTTGCGCAGGGGTCCGTCGCTCACGACGACGAAGCGGGCGCGCGGGTGGGCGGCGCGAATCTGCGACCAGGCGCGGAAAAGCAGGGCGTAGTTTTTCTCGGCGGCGAGGCGGCTGACGTGGATGAAGACGGGATCGTCCGGCGCGGTGGCACCCCAGGACGAGCGCAAGGCGAGGTCGCGTTTGGCGGGGGTGAAGTGGGTGGTGTCCACGCCGCGCGAGAGCAGGCGCATGCCGCGAAAACCGTCGCGGGTGAGCTCGGCGTTGAGCTCGTCGGTGGGCGAGAGGGTGATGCGGGTGCGGTTGTGGAACCAGCGCAGGTAGGCGAGGGCGGGGCGGGTAAGAAAGGCGAAGCCGTAGTGCTTGGAGTAGCTGTGGAAGTTGGTGTGGAAAGAGGAGGCGAGAGGGATGCCGAGTTTATCGGCGGCGGAGAGGGCGGCCCAGCCGAGCGGGCCCTCGGTGGCGACATGGACGACGTCGGGGCGGTTGGCGCGCCAGGCGCGGATGAGGGCGGCGCGGACGGGCAGGCCGGCGCGTAGCATGGCGTAGCCGGGGATGGGGACGCCGGGGTGGAGGATCTCGGCGAAGCCGCGTGACGTATCGGGCGGAAATCCGCGCGAAGGGTCGGCGGGTTGGCGCGGTCGGTGAACGACGACTTTGAAGCCGCGTGCGGCGAGGCCGGAGGCGAGGTTGCCGAGCGTCATGGCGACGCCGTTGATCTCGGGTGGGAAGGTTTCGGTGACGAGGGCGAGTTTCACGCTTGCGACGGGGATTCGTCGTGCGTGGGTGGATACGCAATGGCAAAGCCGACGGGCGCGCCGCTTATCACCTTCCCGTAACACATGAGCCGAGAAATCCACATCCTGACCGGACCCACCGCGGTGGGAAAAACCGCGCTGGCGTTGGAGTGGGCGGAGGCGAACGACGCGGAGATCGTGTCGTGCGACGCGTCGTTGTTTTATCGCGGGATGGACATCGGCACGGCGAAGCCGACGGTGGCGGAGCGGGCGCGGGTGCGGCACTGGTTGATCGATGTGTGCGAGGTGCGGGAGCGGATGGACGTGGCGAAGTATGTGGAGCTGGCGCGGGCGGCGTGCGCGGACATCGCGGGGCGCGGGCGGCGGATATTGGTGACGGGCGGGAGCGGGTTTTATCTGAAGGCTTTTTTCGGCGCGGTGGCGGACGAGGTGGCGGTGCCGGCGGAGTTGCGCGCGGAGATCGAGGGGCGGCTCGGGCCGGATGCGGGCGGGTTGGAGGATTTGGTGGCGGAGTTGCGCGCGTTGAATCCGGAGGGCTTGGGGGAGTTGGACGTGCGGAATCCGCGGCGGGTGACGCGGGCGCTGGAGCGGTGTCGGGCGAGCGGGCGGACGCTGGCGGAGTTGACGGCGGATTTCGCGGCGCGACCAGGTCCGTTCGCGGATTGGGCGGTGCGGGCGGTGCGGTTGGATCGCGAGCCGGAGGAGCTGCGCGCGCGGATCGTGGCGCGGGTGGAGGCGATGTTGCGCGACGGCTTGGTGGAAGAAGTGCGGCGGTTGCGCGGGGACGGAATCGAGGAGAATCCGAGCGCGGCGGCGGCGATCGGGTATCGGGAGACGCTGGAAATGTTGCGTGGGAATTTACCAGAGGGGGAACTGGCTCCGATGATCGCGCTCAATACCTGGAAGCTGGTGCGGAAGCAGCGGACCTGGTTTCGCACGCAGTTGCCGGCGGAGCGGGTGCGGGTGGTGGCGGCGGGGGAGGCGCGGGTGAAGGGGTTGTTTTGAAAAATAAAAACCGCGCCCGGGTGGGGCGCGGTTGATGGGCGGGGTGGCGGCACGGGCGGGGACGGAGCCCCGCGCTCCCGTGGTCAGACGAGGCGGTTTTCGGTGATGACTTTGGAATACCACTTGGCGCTGAGCTTGGGGGTGCGTTTCTGGGTCTTGAAATCGCAATACACGACGCCGAAGCGCATGGCGTAGCCGTCTTCCCACTCGTAGTTGTCCATGAAGGACCAGAGGAAGTAGCCCTTTACGGGCACGCCGTCCTGGATGCCGCGACGGAGTTCGCCGAGGTAGTTGCGCACGAGGTCGCGGCGGTGGAGGTCGTGGACCTCGCCGTTGACAGGGGCGGCATCGTCGTAGCCGCAGCCGTTTTCGGTGATGTAGATGGCTTTTTCGCCGTAGATTTCGGCGACGTGGCGGGGGCACCAGTAGAGGACCTGGGGCATGATTTTAAGCCAGGAGACGTCGGCGATGGGATAGCTGGCGGGGTAGGCGAGTTGCTCGGGTTTGCCGCCTTTGCCGGCGCGCACAAAGGAGCCGGTGTAAATGTTCATGCCGAGAAAATCGGTGGGGAGGGAGATGAGCTTGAAGTCGGCTTTCTCGAACTTGGGCGCGTCTTTGCCGGCGGATTTGAGGTAGGCGGGATCGTAGCCGCCGCGATAGATGGCGTCGAGGATGCGCCAGTTGGAGCGGCGGAAATGGAGGGCGGCGGCGGCGATATCGGCGGGTGTCTCGGTGACGGGGACGGGAACGGCGCTGTTGTCGGTGAGGCCGACGCGCGCGCCTTTGCCGCCGAATTCGCGGACGGCGCGAACGCCGTGGCCGTGGCAGAGCAAGGCGTGGTGGAAAGTCTGGTTAACGACGCCACGAGGGAGCTTGAGGCCGGGGGCCTTGGCGCCGACGCCGTAGCCGAGTTCGGTAAAGCAGGGAATCTCGTTGAGGGTGATCCAGTTTTTGACCCGGGAGCCGAAGGCTTTGACAATGGTGTCGGCGTAGGTGGCAGAGGCGTCGGCGATGCGGCGGTCGCGCCAGCCGCCGTAGCGGGTTTCTAGGGCCTGGGGGAGATCCCAGTGGAACATGGTGACCCACGGGGTGAGGCCGTGTTTTTCCATGGAGTCGAAAAGGCGGTGGTAGAAATCGATGCCCTTCTGGTTCACGGCGCCGTCGCCGTCGGGGTAGATGCGGGGCCAGGCGAGGGAGAGACGGTAGTGCTTCGCGCCGAGGGAGCGCATGAGTTTGAAGTCGGCGTCGTAGCGGGTGTAGTGTTCGCAGGCGGTGTCGAGGTTGTCGGCGTTTTTGACCGCGCCGGGCTGGCGGGCGAAGCGGTCCTAGACGGACTCGCCTTTGCCGTCGGTGAAGGCGGAGCCCTCGATTTGCGGGGCGGCGGCGGCGAAGCCCCAGACGAAGTTTTTGGGGAAGGAGAGCGGGCGGGATTTGATCATGGTGTTGATATACAAGAGACGATGGTTGAGGAGAGTCGGATTAGGATCAAGCCGGGTCGGTTTGGTGCTGAATTATGGATAATCCGGGGTTGTTGCCCAGAGGTGGTCGCGGTGGAATGGCTGGCTTAAGCACCATGCACAACGGTCTCATCATCTTGGACAGCTATCCTTACGAACTGATTTATGGTTCAGGTCTGACGGAAGAAATTTCGCGTCGGGTCAACCTGCTGGCTCCGCCGATGACGGCGGAAGAGGCGATGAAGAGGCCGGAGTTGTTGGCGCGGGTGGAGGTGATTTTTTCGGGGTGGGGCATGGCGAAGCTGGATGCGGCGTTTCTCGCGGCGGCGCCGAAGTTGCAGGCGGTGTTTTACGGTGCGGGTTCGGTGCGCGGGTTCACGACTGACGAGTCGTGGGCGCGCGGGATTCAGATCGTGAGCGCTTATGCGATGAACGCGGTGCCGGTTTCGGAATACACGATCGCGACGGTTTTGCTGAGTTTGAAGAATTTTTGGCGTCATGCGTTCGAGGCGAAGCGGCGGGGGAAGTTTGAGGAGCGCGCGGTTTGCGCGGGCGGCTACGGGAGCACGGTGGGGTTGATCTCGCTGGGGATGATAGGGCGGATGGTGCGCGAGCGCTTGCGGGCCTTTGATCTGAAAGTGATCGCCTACGATCCGTTCGTGACTCCGGAGCAGGCGGCGGCGATGGACGTGGAGATGGTGACGCTGGACGAGGTGTTTCGCCGCGGCGATGTGGTGAGTTTGCACACGCCGTGGTTGAAGGAAACCGAGGGCATGATCCAGGGGCGTCACTTCGAGCTGATGAAGGAGCGTGCCAGCTTTTTGAATACAGCGCGCGGCGCGGTGGTGGACGAGGCTGGGTTGACCGAGGTGTTTGCGAGAAGAACGGATTTGACCGCGATTCTGGACGTGACGTGGCCGGAGCCGCCGGCGGAGGGTTCGGCGTTGTGGACGTTGCCGAATGTGATTTTGACGCCGCACATCGCGGGGTCGATGGACAACGAGTGCCGTCGCATGGGGCGGTTGATGATCGACGAGTTTGATCGTTGGACGCGGGGCGACTCGATGCAGTGGCTGATTTCGAAGGAGAAGGCGGCGCTGCTGGCGTAGTTGGTAAACGGATACGGCTGGACGCGAAAAAGCCGCGCCCGTAACGGGCGCGGCTTGCGGAAGGCGCGTGGGAAGCGAAGGAGCCAGACCAGCGGTCTGGCCTACAACTGGCCTACAACTCATACCATTTACGTATTGTAATGAGACTATTAAGCGGTAGCGTCGCTGGATGAAACGGAAACTACCGGAACTGGGAGCGACGAGG
>DAIPIP010000154.1:0-6542 GCA_036770725.1 Opitutaceae bacterium | reverse complement strand
GAAGGGCACGCGATAGACGGAGAAATCCCGGTGGTCGGTCGTCAGCACCACCGCGCCCTTGTGGCGGCGGGCGAGGAGCACGGCGCAGGCGTCGGCGTAATCCATCTCGGGAGCATAACGCTTCATGAGCACGAGCACTTCCACCGGCGCAGGATCCTCGACTTGCATGCGCTCGACCAATTCGCGGAGGCGGTCGATTGCGGGTCCTTGATTCCTGACCAAGTGAGTGGCCTCGGCCACGGCCGCACTGGTGACGATAAAATCGCCGCTTCGAGTAAACACCTGTCGCGAGGCCCAAGTGTGGTGGAAGTCGAGGCGATTGCACACCGCGACCAAGGGGCCGGCATCAAGTATTATGGTCGGCGAGGATGCGGGCACGGATGATTTCGCGTGGAGGGCGCGGGTCGGGGGGCAGGGCAATCGAACCTATCACATGTTCCAAGCCGGCGAAGGGATTTCCCGGCGCGGCTTTAATGCCGTGGGCGGGGAGCTTTTTCTTCGCGAGCTTTCGAGCAGGCTTCTTCAGGCTAAGCTTGGTCGCGGTTGGCATGCGGAAAACAGTGCGCAGGCTCGCCCCGGTGACAAGCCGACAGGTGCGCCACGCGCGTAGTCGATGAGCACGGCCTTTGAGGTCGATGGGCAGCTTGCCGGCGGCCTGCAAGGCGTAGCAGTGGAAGGGCACGCCGCGCGCGCGGCAGCGAGCCGCTATTTCGGCCACGGGGAAAAGCACGCCGGTCTCGTTGTTCACCCACATCGGCGAGACGGACGCGGTATCGTCGGCGAAGGCAGCGTCGAGCGCGGCGAGGTCGAGCAGGCCCTCGGCGTCCACCGGCAGTCCAAATAGATCACCCGAGCACGTAAGGGCACATGCGCCCTACCAGTTAACGAACCGCCACCCTGTTTCGCTCCGACCACCTCGGCCGCCTACCCACCGCCGCGAATACCGCTTCGCCCTACGCGGCCCGCAACCTTCTCCCTTCGCATCCTTCGCGGTTAAAACCTTCCGTCTATATCCTCGTATTTAATCTGCAAAAACCCGCCACCGCCCCGCTCTTGCCATTCGCCTCCCCTCCTTCGTCATTCGTCGTTCTTTTCCCATGTCCGACTCCCCCCTCGTTCATCGCCCGCTCGGCCAGCGCATTCCCGACCTCCTTCACGCGGTCTCCTGCAGCCTGCCCACCATGCGCGATGTCATCGGCTATGAGGAAAAAGACCCCGAGATAATCCGCCACCTCACCAGCGGCTACCCGCGCTTCGTTGTCCACCCCCTCCTCAAACAGGTCGCCGAAACCCTGCGCCGCCAGGACCCCGCCCTCGCCGGCCGCGAGCTCTGGCTCTGCGCCGGCCCCGCCGTAGCCGCCACCTTGCGCGCCCACCTCGGCGACACCGGCGACATCGTCACGCTCGATCCCTGGCTCACCGCCCTCGCCCTCCCCGCCGACGCCTCGCCCGAACTCTCGCGCCGCGCCAAACATCACCTTCAACACACCGGCGCCTTCGCCTCTTCCCGCGCCGCCGAGGATTGGCTCGCCCTCGTCGGCGAACTCTCCGCGCCCGCGCCCGAAGCCGACTTCCCCGGCACGGGCATCGTCGATCCTGGCTCCGACGAGGCCGACGAACAGGCCGCCGCCCGCATCCGCCAGACCCTCGCCGCCGCCTACGGCCACGACCTGCCCGCCGACGACGTCCACCTCGTGCCCAGCGGCATGGCCGCCACCTACGCCGCCTTCCAGGCCGTCAACGCCGCCCAGGCCCTCCTCGGCCGCACCCGCTGGGTCCAGCTCGGCTGGCTCTACCTCGACACCATCGCCATCCTGCAAAAACTCACCGCCGCCCCCACCGAGGACTACCTGCACCACGAAAACGTCTTCGACCTCGAAGGCCTCGCCCGCCTGCTCGACGCCCACGCCGGCCGCGTCGCCGGCGTCTTCGCCGAGGTGCCCACCAACCCCCTCATCCAGACGCCCGCCCTCCACGCGCTCGCCGCCCTCTGCCGCGCCCGCGGCGTCGCCCTCGTGCTCGATCCCACCATCGCCTCGCCCTGGAACATCGACGTCCTCCCCCACGCCGATGTCGTGGTCAATTCCCTCACCAAATACACCGCCTCCGAGGGCGACGTCATCCTCGGTGCCGCCGCCGTAAACCCCGCCTCGCCCCTCGCTCCCGCCCTCCGCCCCGCGCTCGCCGCCGCCTCCGGCCTCGCCGCCGTTTACCCGCGCGACCTCGCCCGTCTCGCCGCCCAGATCGACGCTACCCCCGCGCTCATCGAACGCATCAACGCCACCGCGCCCCGCGTCGTGGATTTTCTGCAAAACCACCCGCGCATCGCCGAGGTTTACTGGAGCGGACACCCGTATTCATTTAACAACTACACCGCCCTCGCCCGTTCCCCCGCGAACGTCGGCGGCATGATCACCTTCACCCTGCGCCAGACTGCGGACTTCCCCGTTGCCCGCTTCTACGACCGCCTTCGCCTCGCCAAGGGGCCGAGCTTCGGCCTGCAAACCACGCTCATCTGCACCTTCATGTATCTCGCGCACTACGACCTCGTGACCAGCGAGGCCGGCCAAGAAAAACTCCGCGCCAACGGTCTCGACCCCGACCTGCTCCGCCTCAGCGTCGGCGCCGAACCCGCCGAAGACCTCCTCACCGCCCTCGCCGAAGCGCTGGATTGAAAGCCACGGCACGGACGGTGAAGACGCCGGCGAACTTGCCTCCGCGCACAAATCCGACAGCGTCGACCAAATGAGCATGACCGTTGACCAAATCGTAGCGGAGGCCCGGCAACTACCACAGGACCTCCGCGCCGAACTGCTTGACCGCCTTGGAAGTGCCATGCACGGCGACGCCTCGCCCGAAATCGCGGAGGAGTGGAATCAACTCGCTTTGGAACGTTTGGCGGCAGTCGAAAGCGGCCGTTCACAGCTGCTCCCCGGCGAGGAAGTCATGGCTCGGATGCGCCAACTCATCGGTCGGTGAAACCTTGGTATTTTGAAGAAGGTGCCGAGGCGGACTTTGCCGAGGCCCTCGCGTTTTACCGGGAGGAGAGCGAAGCCCTCGCCGGGCGACTCTACGACGAGATTCATCGACTCGTGGCCGACATATGCTCCGCGCTCCGGCTTTACCGAGTCGTCGCCCACCCGATACGAAGGCACTTCAGTGAAATCTTTCCTTACGCGGTCCTATATGTGGAGAAGCCCGATCACATTGCCATCTACGCCGTCGCCCATTTCAAACGCCGCCCCGGTTACTGGCGTGAACGGATGAAATAAGCCCCCGAGGGTCCTGCACCGAAGACCCGCCCCGTCGCCGCCCCTGCTCTTTCCTTTCTATCACCCCATGCCCCCCACCCCCTCAAACCCATCCCCCGCCGTCATCGTCGTCGGCAGCTACGTGCAGGATCTGACCTGGCGCTGCGCCGCTTTTCCCGCCGCCGGCCAGACCACCCTCGGCCGCTTCACCACCGGCCCCGGCGGCAAAGGTTCCAACCAGGCCGTCGCCGCCGGCCGCACCGGAGCCGACACCCTCTTTGTCGGCGCGGTCGGCGCCGACGCCTTCGCCGAGGTCGCCAAAACCTTCTACGCCGAAAACAAAATCGCCGCCCGCTTCATCCCCAAACCCAAACACGCCACCGGCACCGCCGGCATCCTCGTGGACGACTCCGGGCAAAACGAAATCGTCGTCGCCCTCGGCGCCAACGAGGCTCTCGCCCCCCGCGA
The DNA here is from genome assembly GCA_036770725.1 of Opitutaceae bacterium. Taxonomy (GTDB): domain Bacteria; phylum Verrucomicrobiota; class Verrucomicrobiia; order Opitutales; family Opitutaceae; genus IMCC26134_A. The sequence continues at coordinate 2,823 of DAIPIP010000154.1, read as the reverse complement.
CCTGCCTCCCTCTTTCTTCTCCGGCGCGCGCATCGTCGTCACCCAGCTCGAAACCAGCCTCGCCGCCGTCGCCCACACCCTGCGCGCCGCCCGCCGCGCCGGCGCGACCACCCTGCTCAACCCCGCGCCCATGCGCGCCGATTTCGATCCCGCCCTCCTGCGCGACACCGACATCCTCGTGCCCAACGAGACCGAATTCGTCGCCCTCGTTAATCAACTCCTCCCCGCGTATTCGAAAAAACCCTACACCGAGGCCGCCCTCGCCGCCGAGAAACCCGCCGCCCTGCACGCCCTTTGCCGCCGCCTCGGCCCGCCCGTCGTCATCATCACGCTCGGCAAACGCGGCTGCTTCGTCTCCCAGCCCGAAAGCCACGCGCACATCCCCGCCCACGTCGTCAAAGCCATCGACACCACCGGCGCGGGCGACGCCTTCGTCGGCGGTTTCGCCGCCGGCTACGTGAAGCACAAAGGCGACCTCCTCGCCGCCGCCCGCCAGGGCCAAGCCGTCGCCGCCCTCTCGGTCACCAAACCCGGCACCGCTCCCGCCATGCCCACCGCCCGCGAACTCGCCGCCTTCCTCAAAAAACAAAAATAACGCCGCCAAGTTTACCCCGACCTATCGGGGCTCCAACAACTCTACCAGCTCTACTAGCTTACCAGCTCCCCGCTTCTCATGACCCCACCCCGCACCCTCCTCGTCCTGTTGTTAACCGCGCCCGCCGCGCTCTTCGCCGCCGTCACCCCGGCCCCGCTCTTCCAGGACAACGCCGTCCTCCAACGCGACAAGCCCGTGCCCGTCTGGGGCACGGCCGCCGCCGGCGAAAAAGTCACCGTCACTTTCGCCGGCCAGACCAAATCCGCCACCGCCGCCAAAGACGGCCGCTGGAGCGTCACCCTCGATCCGCTGCCCGCCAGCGCCGAACCCGCCACCCTCACCCTCGCCGGCGAAAACACCGTTACGCTCGCCAACATCCTCGTCGGCGAGGTCTGGATCGCCTCCGGCCAGTCCAACATGGAGTGGTCGATGAACAACACCTACGACAAGACCATCGACGTCGCCGGCTCCGCCAATCCCCTCATCCGAGAAATCAAAATCGCCAAGACCGTCGCAGACGCCCCCGCCACCACCGCCTCCGGCTCCTGGCGCGCCGCCTCGCCCGAGACCACCGGCAACTTCTCCGCCGTCGCCCATTATTTCGCCCGCGACATCCACGCCCTCGTTGGCGTGCCCGTCGGCATCATCAATAGCTCCTGGGGCGGCACCCGCGCCGAAGCCTGGACCGACGCCGACACCCTCGCCGCCGCCCCCTTCGCCTACATCGGCGAAGCCTGGCAAAAGACCCTCGCCGAATACCCCGCTAAAAAAGCCCAACACGACGCCAACCGCGCTGCGTGGGAACAAGAGCGCGACGCCGCCAGGGCCGCCAACCAACCCTTCAACAAACGCGCCCCCAACGCGCCCTGGGGCCCCGGCCACCAAGCCACGCCCGCCGGCCTTTACAACGGTATGATCCACCCCCTCGTGCCCTACGCCATCCGCGGCGCGATCTGGTATCAAGGCGAGTCCAACGCCGGCCAAGCCGCCCGCTACGCCGACCTCTTCCCCGCCATGATCACCGGCTGGCGCGCCCAGTTCGGCCAGGGCGACTTCCCCTTCTACTGGGTCCAACTCGCCAACTTCAGCAGTCCCACCGCCACCAACTGGGCCTTTCTCCGCGAAGCGCAGACCAAGACCCTCTCCCTCCCAAATACCGGCCAGGCCGTAATCATAGACATCGGCGACGTGCGCGACATCCACCCGCGCAATAAAAAGGACGTCGGCCGCCGCCTCGCCCGCCTCGCCCTCGCCCGCAACTACGGCGTCAAGGTCATCGACAGCGGCCCAGTTCCCATGAACGCCGAGCATGATAGCGGAGGCTTCCGCCTTACCTTCGAAAGCTTCGGCGGTCTCCGCGCACCGCTAAACGAACTCGTCGGCTTCGAACTCGCCGGCGAGGACCGCGTCTTCAAACCCGCCGACGCCAAAATCGACAACAACACCGTCCTCGTCACCAGCGCCGAAGTCCCCGAGCCCGTAGCCGTCCGCTACGCCTGGCGCAACGCCCCCCTCGCCGGCCTCTTCAACCACGAAGGCCTCCCCGCCGTCCCCTTCCGCACCGACACCTGGTAACCTTCCGATCCCACCTCCGAATGGGTGCCCATACCTGTTGTCTGTGGCCCGGAATCGGTGGCGTCGGGTTTGCAACCACCGGCCGCGCCCTCACTCGGTCTGCTTCGCCGACAAAAGCTTCAGCCCCACGATCCCCGCGATTATCAGCGCGAAGCACACGATGCGAAGCGGCTGGCGATCCTCCTCGAAAAAAGTCATCCCCACCGCCGCCGTGCCCACCGCGCCGATGCCCACCCACACCGCGTAGGCCGTGCCGATCGGCAACGTGCGCGTCGCCGTCGCGAGCAGATACATGCTCGCACCGATAAAAGTCGCGCAAAACAAGCTCGGCCCCAACCGCGTAAACCCCTCCGTGCGCGGCATCGCCGACGCGTAGATAATTTCGCACACTCCCGCCAAGATCAGATAAAACCACGCCATGCCCAAGCCCTCGCCGAGCCCCGCGCCCACCGCAATCCCGTAACCCAAGCAAGTCGGAGAGGGCTATGGGCTGCTCGCTTTCCCCAGCAGACCTCCGGAAACGCCTTTTTCACGCCAATAGAACCCTCTCTCTTCGCCGACTCCACGGCACGTGGACGTTGTTCATGCCAAATGCCGCTAGTGTCCCGTCACGTAAGTAGCATAAATAATGGAAGGGAACCTGGTTTCGGCCA
>DAIPIP010000014.1:0-27490 GCA_036770725.1 Opitutaceae bacterium | reverse complement strand
GCCTTCGGGTTGGTTACTGTCCCGTGTCCAAGAAAATCGGTGGCGCTATACCGGAATCCGGGCTCATACCGCGCTAGTCGAGCCCGCCTTTGCCCTGTGAACTCCGTGTCCGCGCTCCGTGCCACCCGTGACAAAATCCCGGGTATCACCCCGCCACCAGTCCGGCGACCAACCCCGCCGCGCCGCACGCCACGATCACCAGCATCAAGTTCACCCGGAAGCGATGCAGCGCCACGAACGCCGCCACGCTCAACCCCGCCGCGAACCAGTCCGCGCCCTCTCCCGCAGGTCGCCACACCTGCCAGGCGAACCACACCGCGAGATTCAAGATCACGCCCACCACCGCCGCCGTCACCGCCGATAGCGCCGCGCCCAACGCCACGTTCCCGCGTAATCGCTCGATGTGAGGCGCGCCCAGAAATATCCACAGAAAGCACGGCACAAACGTCACCCACGTCGTCATACCCGCGCACAAGGTCGCCGCCACCAGCGGCGACAACGCTCCGTCCGGCTGCGCCCAGCCGCCCAGAAAACCCACGTGCTGCAACACCAGAATAAGCGGCCCCGGCGTCGTCTCCGCGAAGGCCAGCCCCGCCAGCATCTCCGGCCCGGTCAACCAGCCATGCGTCTCCACCGCCTGCTGCGCCACGTAGGGCAAAACCGCATACGCCCCGCCGAAGGTCACCATCGCCGCCTTGCTGAAAAACGCCCCCTGCCCCACCAGCGTCGAATCCCACCCGAAGACCAGCCCCGCCGCCACCACCGGCGCGGCCCAGAGCGCTCCGCACACCGCCACGATTTTCGCCGCCCTCGCCCAACCCGGCGCCACCCCATGCGCGCCGCCCTCGTCGTCGATCACCGCCCGTGCTGTATCCATTTCCCCATTACTTCCACCGCTCTTCCCGCCTCCCGCCGCCCCCGCTCCGTGTCCGCCGCCGCCGCCCGCCGGAAACCAGTCCGGCCGCGCGCGATTGCCCAGCCACCCAACCAGCGCCGCGCCCGCCACGATCCACGGAAACCCCACCCCCAACCCGAAGATCAACCCGAACGCCGCCGCCGCCATCCCCCACATCGCCGGCGTGCGCAGCGCCTTGCCACCGATGCGCCACACCGCCGCCGCCACCACCGCCACCACCGCCGGTTTTAAGCCGCCAAAAAACGCCGCCACCCACGTCACCTCCCCGTAGGACACGTAAACGTAGCTCAACGCCCACAGCACCAAGGCGCCCGGCAGCACGAAAAGCGCCCCCGCCATGATTCCGCCCCAGGTGCGATGCAGCAGCCACCCACAATACACCGCCAACTGCTGCGCCTCCGGCCCCGGCAACAGCATGCAATAATTTAGCGCGTGCAAAAACCTCTCCTGCCCGATCCACCGCTTTCGATCCACCAGCTCGTGCTGCATCATCGCGATCTGCCCCGCCGGTCCGCCGAAACTGATAAAACCCAGCTTCACCCAAAAACGCACCGCCTCGCGAAATGAGGGATGCGCGATCGGCGAAGCTTTTTGCGGAGTGATTTCAGTCATGCGAACACGTCACCGTGCGGAAAAACAAACCGGGCGCAAAACCCCAGGCGCTGTCTTCAAAATAAACCGATGCTTCGTGAGAGGGAAACTTTGCTCGGCCAAGGCGACCAAGGCGGAGGCGCCCCGGCGGGCCATGCCGCCAAGGTCGACGGCGGGCCCGGCTTGGTTTCCCTGCCACCCGCAGGGCGCGGCAGAGCGTCGGGTTATTCTGAAAACAGCTTCTAACACCTCTCGCGCGATACCCCCAGCCCGCCGCCGTCCATCCCCCGCCCGGCCGCCCGCTCAATCACCCCAACTCCTTTTCCAAAAAAGGCTTTGTAAGTATTACTGCCCAGACTTATGGATGGTATCGCCGAAGGCATGCGCTAAGCAAATGGACTAAAGTCTCTTCAAAAGCTCCACTTTCTCACCTCCCAACACCTTTGCAACCTCCTCGCAGTGACCTAAGCCCCGGGTCTTTTCTGGCCGAGTTCCGCCCCTTAACTCGACAACTTTGCAGCTCCCATGTCGCTCCCCCAGCTGAACGTCGCCCATCCCGACCAATCGACCCTCCTCACGGTCGCGGTGATTTCCTTGACCAAGGACCTTCGGCTCTCCGCCGCGCACGCCGGCCGCATGATGGTCAAATACCAGCCGGGTCGCCGCTACCTCTCCCTGAACCCTCTGCAGTGGACCGTCCTTAAATCCTTCGAAGGCGGACGCACCGTGCCCGCCGCGCTCAAGCACCTTGTCCACGAACGCGGCTGCATCCCGCTTCACGAATACTACGAACTCATCCTCCAAGCCCTCGAAGCCGGCGTGCTGCAAACCCCCGGCTACCCCGTTCCCGCACCCATCCCCCCCGTGCCGTGGAAATTCTCCGTCTCCTCGCCCGCCTTGCGCACGGTCGGCATCGGAGTCGTCGCCGTCGCCCTCGTATTGATTCTCATCAACCCCGTCACCGCTCCCTCCCATCCGGCCTCGTGGGTGCTCGGCTGGCTGCTGCTCGGCGTGGCCGCCAGCATCGGCGCCTTCATCTCCGCCGCGGTCGCCCACGCCGCCGCCGCCGACGTCTATCACCCGCACTTTAAATTCCTCACCCCGCTGCCGCGGTTCTCGGTCGATACCGACGACGCCCTGCTCGAAGGCCCCGACTGCGCCGTTGACCTCGCCATCGCTCGCATGGCCCCCTTCGCCGCGCTCAGCGCCGTCGCCGCCGCAGCCGCCCCCTCGCTTTCGCTCCCCCTTTTTTGCGGACTGCTTTGGAGCCTGGCGCCCCTCCCCGCGCAACCCGCACTCCGCATGCTGCGCGCCCTCCATCACAGCCCACCGCTCACCACCTCGCGCGGCCGCCTCTTCCCGCCAAACCGCACCCTGCTCCGCCGCATCCGCCTGATTGCCTCCGGCGAAAACCTCCGCTTCTCCGCCGTCCTGGTCGGCTACACCATACCGTGGCTCATCCTCGTCGCTTTCACCTGGATGGCCACCACCCAACGCGATCCCGCCACGCTCCTGCGCCTCTTTCGCGACACCGACTGGCCGCGGATCGCCTTCCTCGCCGGCGCCTCGTTGCTGGCCCTGGCCGTGCTCGCCGCATTGACACTCGGCGTCACCGCCCCCGTGCGAATTCTGCGCCGGCGACGCGCCCTGCGAGCGACGGAATCCGCCGCTCGCGCCCAACGCGCGCAAACTCTTCCGCACCTCGCCGACGTGCAGGAATTCCTCGCCAACACCCACCCCTTCCAGCTCGTGCCCGCCGTGAAACGCGAGGCGGCCGCCCGCTCCATGCAGGTGCTCGCCTTCAAGACCGGCGACGTGCTGCTCGAACAAGGTGAAAAACGCCCCCGCCTCCTCCTCCTTCACTCCGGAGAAGCCCGCACCGACACCCCTCGCGCCAAAGACGCCTCCGCCTCGACCTTCGAAGCCGGCTGCATTTTCGGCGAACTAACCCTGCTCCAGGGCATCCCCGCCCCCGAGACGGTCCGCGCCACCGCGCCGGGCGTCCTGCTAATCCTTGAACAAAGCCCCTACCTCGCGCTCGTGGCGGCCCATGTGCCCGCCCATAAAATGGCCGACGCCGCGCAAAAAGTCGCCCTCCTGCGCAAATCCGCCCTCGCTCGCAACTGGCCCCCCCACCTCCTCGAAAGCTTCGCCCGCCGCTCCGAACTCCTCCCTTTCGTGCATGGCGAGGTGATTCTGAAAGAGGGCCAGGAAAACCTCTGGTTTCACCTCCTCCTCGAAGGCGAGCTTCACGTCATCCGCAAACGCCGCCGCCTCGTCCGCATCCGCGCCGGAGAATTTTTCGGCGAACTCAGCCTCCTTCAAAACGGCTTCGCCGCCGCCGACGTCGTCGGCCACCGCCCCGGCCGCTACCTCTCCGTGCCGAAAAACGACTTCCTCCTCTTCTTCGCCCACGACCCCGCCGTCGCCATGCAGTTCGAGGCCGTCGCCTCCCGCCGCCTCGGCCGCCCCGTTTTCCCCCTTTAACCTTTCCCCGCTCGTGTCAGCCGCGCGAGCCTCGGCAGCACGCCCGCCCGCCGCGCCTCACTGCGGGATCCGAAGCTCCATTCCGATGCGCAACGTGCTCTCGTTCGGCATCACATCCCGGTTCGCCGCATAGATATCCCGAAACCGCGACCGCGTGCCGTAATAACGCAACGAGATCGACTGCAGGGTATCGCCCTTTTGCACGATATGCCGCCGCATGCCCGCCGTCGAAACCGGCGCGGGCGACTGCGCCTGCGGGGCCTGCCTCACCACCGGCGCGGGAGGCGTCGGCACCTGCGGCACCGGCTGGATCGGGCTCACCCCCACCGGCGCCGAAAACTCCGGCGGCACCGCCCGTTGCCCCGCCCCGGGCACCGTGACCGCATCCGGAACATCGACCGCGAAACCACCCTGCGAAGGCTCGTTCAACGCGACCGGACTCTGCCGCGTCGTATCCAAAATCGCCGCACGCGCCGCCGCCAGTTGCTCCTTCAGCTGCAAATTCTCGCGCTGCAAACGGTCCAAGCTGTCCAGCATGCTCGTGCGATCCACCTGATTGTCCATCGGCTGCGCGGGCAGATTCCGCGCGAAGTCCCGGATGCACGCCTCGATGCTCTGCAACGCCAGCCGCGCCTGCTCCGTGTTGGGCCGCATCTCGCGATAACGCCGATAATGATAGATCGCCGAAATCGGGTCCTTGATGTGCCGATGATAGAGAATCGCCGCGTCCAGATGCGACTCCGCCGCCGCCCCGCCGCGCTGATCGATCACCTTCAGAAACTGCTTCAACGCGTCCGCCTCCCGCCCCATGCGCAGCAACTCCTTCCCGCGCCGATAATCCGGATCATCCAGCTCCGCCGTGAACGTCAGATTCGCCTGCGGCGCGCAACCCGCCCCCCCCAGCCCGGCAAGGGCGAGAGCGGAAACAAGCACGAGAGAAGGGAGGCTGCGCATGGCGTCGGAGACAGGAAAAACAAAAGAAAGTTGAACGAAAATACCCGCAGACCAAGTCTCGCGACTCCCCCGCAGACACAAACCCGAAATGGCCCTCGAATCATCCTTCGTCCTCCGCCGCGCGCGCCAGGCCCTTCGCATCGAACAGGATGCCCTCGAAGCCACCCGCGACTCCCTGGGCCCCGATTTTGTCGCCGTCGCCCGCGCCGTCCACGCCGCCATCACCGCCGGCCGCAAACTCGTTTTCACCGGCGTCGGCAAATCCGCCCACATCGCCCAAAAACTCGCCGGCACCTTCAACAGCACCGGCGCCCCCTCCTGCTTCCTCGACGCCACCCAGGCCCTCCACGGCGACCTCGGCATGGTAGCCGAAGGCGACATCGCCCTCATCCTCTCCAACAGCGGCCAGACCGATGAAGTCCTCAAACTCCTCCCCGGCCTGCGCCGCTTCGGCCTCACCCTCGTCGCCTTCACCGCCAAACCCGATTCCGACCTCGCCCGCGCCTCCGACCACCGCCTCCTCTACGCCGCGCCCAAGGAAGCCTGCCCCCTCGCCCTCGCCCCCACCGCCAGCACCACCGCCGCCCTCGCCCTCGGCGACGCCCTCGCCATGGTCCTCCTCGAAGCCCGAGGCCTCACCCGCGACGACTTCGCCCGCTACCACCCCGCCGGCAACCTCGGCCGCGTCCTCCTCCTCAAAGTCGGCGACATCATGCGCGCCGGCGACCGCCTCCCCGTCGCCCCAGAAACCGTCACCCTCCAGGAAGCCATCCTCCGCATGACCAAGGCCAAAAGCGGCTCCATCGCCCTCGTCCACCCCAAGACCCGCAAACTCACCGGCATCCTCACCGACGGCGACTTCCGCCGCAGCGCCCTCACCGGCCCCGGCTTCCTCGAAAAACCGGTCAACACCTACATGACCCGCGCCCCGAAAACCATCCCCGCCGACGCCCTCGGCGTGGACGCCCTGCGCATGTTCGAAGCCCACAAAATCGACGATCTCATCGTCGTGGACGCCAAAGGCAAACCCGTCGGCCTCGTGGACGGCCAAGACCTGCCCAAGCTCAAGATCGTCTAAACTCCCCCGCCCCCTGGGGGGCGGGGCTCCGTCCCCGCCACGTCGGCCTTCCCCGCCGCGTCCGCCACCGGCTCCGCCCGCGCCCGCAACAACTCAAAAATCGGCTTATCTCCGATCTGCTTCTTCAGCTCGATCCACTCGAACACCACCTGCTCCAGCGACACATCAAACGCCGCCAGGCCCCGGCTCGCCTCCGCATAGTGTTTCGCCGCCTGCGCCACACCCACCCCCGTGCCCTGCAACGCCGCCACCGCCGCGACATGATCCTGGATCACCTCCCGAAAAACCAGATTCCGCGGCTGCAAACGCAACGCCGCGAAATGCACGTCCTTCGAGGTGATAAACGGCTTCTCCTCGCCAAACGGATTCACCGTCAACCCCTGCCCCGCCATCGCCTCGCGTTTCAAACGCCCCTCGATCTGCGCCATCGCCACCACCGCCTCCTCCTCGCTTTCACAAGTCTGCTCCCGCGACGCTCCCCCCTCCGTCCAAGCCAGATGGTAAACCACCACCCCTCGGTAACTGATCCGGCGCATCGTCACAAGCGAGTCGTTGTTCATGGCGGCCATCGCGGATAAAAAAAAGGTTCAACCCCGCTCTCGCCACAGCACCGCCCGTGCCACCATCCCGCGCAAAAGCCCCCCCCCGGCACGTCCCTCCCGCTTCGCCCGCCCGGGACTCTATTTTCAAAGACCGCGCGCCCGCGCGAAACCAAGCCCGCGCCGCAAGGTCCCTCTTCACCGATGCACCCACACCTTCGCCTTTTCCCCCTTCTCGCCTCGCTCCTGATCCTGTCCGGCTGCGCCCACTACGTCCCCCCCGGCCCCAAAGCCGACCTCGCGCTTTTCACCTCCGCACCCGACGACATCGCCGCCAACTTCGCCCTGAAACCCGCCGCCCCCTTCCCCGCCGCCATCGCCTTTGTGCGCGCCCAAGGGCCCCACTACACCAACCTCCACCTCTCCGCCGCCGGAGGCGTCGCCGGCCACCAGACCGGACGCTACACCCTCGTGACCGTTCGCGAAGTCGGCGAGGAAACCCAACTCGAACGCGTCGCCGCGCTCCCCCAAGTGGCCGGCATCACCGGCGTAAACCGCCTCCTCCTCCCCGAAAAACTCGACACCGAACGCGACCTCCGCGCCGCCGCCGCCCGCCTCCAGGCCGACCTCCTGCTCCTCTACACCTTCGACACCGCCTTCATCGACCAAGACGCCGCGAAACCACTCACCGTCATCACCCTCGGCCTGTCGCCCACCCGCAGCATCACCGCCGTGACCACCGTCTCCGCCCTCCTCATCGACACCCGCACCGGTTACATCCACGCCACCTTCGAAACCACGGAGAAAAACCGCGTCCTCGGCACCTCATGGGGCAGCGCCGACAGCGCCGACGCCGCACGCCGCGAAACCGAAAAAGCCGCCTTCGCCAAACTCGTGGACGAGTTCATCGCCGCCTGGCCCAAGATCGCCGCCGGATCGGCACCCTGATTGGCGCGAAAGTGTAATGCCAAAAACCAAAAGCTACTGGACTTCTGGTAGGTCGGGACCGCTGGGCCCGCCGTGATGGATGATGGTCAAACATGCCCGAACCGGCCGCCCCGCCCTCGAATAATTCCGCTTCCAGACCGCCCCCCACCCCCCCACGCTTTCATGCCCGCCAAGACCCGGTCATGAAACTTTCCATCGTCATCCCCTGCTACAACGAGGAGCGCACCATCCGCAAAATCGTGGACGCCGTCCTCGCCTCCCCCATCGACGACCGCGAGATCATCATCGTCAACGACTGCTCCACCGACGGCACCAAACCCATCCTCGATTCCGAAATCGCCCCCCTCGTCCACAAGATCATCCACCACGAGGTCAACCAGGGCAAAGGCGCCGCCCTCCGCACCGGCTTCGCCGCCGCCTCCGGCGACATCATCCTCATCCAGGACGCCGACCTCGAATACGACCCGCGCGAATACCCCCTGCTCCTCGGCCCCATCCTCGCCGGCAAGGCCGACGTCGTCTTCGGCTCCCGCTTCATGGGCGGCGGCCCCCACCGCGTCGTCTATTTCTGGCACATGGTCGGCAACAAGTTCCTCACCCTGCTCTCCAACATGTTCACCAACCTCAACCTCACCGACATGGAGACCTGCTACAAGGTCATGCGTCGCGAGGTCGTGCGCCGGATCACCATCGAGGAAAACCGCTTCGGCTTCGAACCCGAGATCACCGCCAAAATCGCCCGCATCCCCGACATCGTCATCTACGAGGTCGGCATCAGCTACTACGGCCGCACCTACAAGGAAGGCAAAAAGATCGGCTGGCGCGACGGCTTCCGTGCTCTGTATGCAATTTTCAAATACAACGTCCTCCGCTGATCCGGACGACCCCCTGCTCCCGCCGGCCCGCGAGATCGGGGCGTTTTTTCTCGCCGCCCTGCCGGGCGTATGCCTCGGGCTGCTCCTCGCCCTCACCCTCCCCTCCCTCTCCGCCACCCGCATGCAGACCTGGCCCTGGGCCGGCTTCGCCGCCGCCTTCTGGTCCGTCCCCATCTTCGTCGCCCTCGGCCGCCTCGCCCTCGCGCGCCCGCACTCCCGCCTCGGCCCCCCGCTCGACCTCGCCTTTGCCGCCCTCGCCCTGACCGGCCTCTGCTCCCTCCTGCTCTCGCCCCTACGCCCCGCCCTCGCCCCCCACCTGCTCCCTTTCCTGGGCGCGCTCGCCCTCCCCTACGCGCTGCTTCCCCTCGTTCACCGCCCCCGGTTCTCCGCCTGGGCCTGCGGCTTCCTCTGGCCCCTGCTGCTCGTCGCCGGCCTGCGCTGGCTCCTGTCCGTCCCGTCCTGGTCCGGCCCCTACCCCCGCAACGCCGAACCCTTCGGCCACGCCAACATCAGCGCCTCCGTCTTTGTCCTCGCCGCCGGCGCCTTCACCCTCCTCGCCGCCCGCGCCCCCCGCCTCCCCGCCCGCCTGCTCCACGCCATCGGGGCCGTCTGCGCCGCCGCCCTCGCGCTCTCCACCCACGGTCGCGGCGGCGTCCTCGCCCTCGCCGCCGGCGGCGTCGTCGCGGCGGGTTTTCTCCTCCTCCGCCGCGGCCGCACCCGCGCCTTCCTGCTCAGCGCGCTGCTCGTCCTCGCCGCCGCCCTCCTCGCCAACGACCGCTTCCGCGACGTCCTCGTCTCCGGCCAATGGAGCGCACCCGCCAGCGAGAGCAACGCCCAGCGCATGGCCATGATCCAGGGCGGCCTCCTCCTAGCCGCCGAGCGCCCCCTCACCGGCTGGGGACCCGGCGCCGTCCCCCACGCCTTCCCCCGCGTCCGCGCCGACCTCCCCGGCGAGCCCGACAACTACCTCCAGCTCCACAACACCCCCGCCCAACTCGCCGCCACGCTCGGAGCGCCCGGCCTGCTCGCCGCCGCCCTCCTCGCCCTGGGCCTGGCCCTCCGCCTCCGCCGCCAACCCGACGCCGCGCTCGCAGCCACCCTCGCCGCCGGAGCCACCCTCCTCCTCTTCGACCACTCCTTCTCCGTGCCCGCCTTCGCCGTGCTCGCCGCCCTGCCCGTCGCCCTCCTCGCCCCGCCGCCCGCCGCCGCCCCGGCCCCCTTCCGCCGCCCCGGCCCCCGCCATATCGCCGCACTCGCCCTCCTCGCCACCGGCTTCCTTCTCCTTTCCTGGAACGTTGTCCGCGACCTCGCCTCCCGCGCCGCCTGGTCTTCCGCCCTCGTCTCCGCCACCTATTCCGACATGCCCGCCTTCTCCGCGAGCCTCCACCGCGCCCACCGGCTCTCCCCCGCATCCCCCGCCCTGGCCGACCAGCTCGCTTCCCACCTCGCCACCGGCCACCCCTTCCCCGAACCCGCCACCCTCGACCCCGCCGCCGCCGCCCTCGTCCTGGAAACCTCCCTCGACTACAACCCCGACCTCGAAGCCGCCCGCTACAACCTCGGCTGGCTCCTGCTTTCCGCCGATCCCGCCGCCGCCCGCGCCCACCTCGCCGCCGCCGCCCGCCTCGCCCCCGCCCGCGCCGGCGTCCACCTCGGCCACGCCGTCGCCTGTATCCGACTTTCCGATACGGAGGCCGCCGTCCGTTCCCTCGCCGCCGAGATCTTGCTCGACCCCACCTTCGCCTGGTCCCCCATGTGGCACGACCCGCTCCTGCGCGAGCAGCGCGAACCCGCCCTCGACCACGCCTCCCGCTTCCTCGAAACCCGCCGCCTCGCCCCCGCCTTCGCCGCCCGCCTTCGCGACCCCGGCCCGCCGCTCGAAACCGCCCCCGCCTACCGCCGCCTCCGCACCGGCCACGGCGTGCTCTTCGCCTTCCCCGACGGCCCCCCGCCAGCCGACGTCCCCCGACTCCTCCGCGTCACCCCTCCGCCTTCCGCCCAACCCGATCTTCCTCCCGACCGCTACCTCGCTCCCGCGCTCCTGCTGGAGTGCGCCGACCTCTAGTGTCCCTTCATTGGAGTTGTTTATGAATCCCTTGGCCTCAAAAAAGCTCGGTAGTCGCAAACTCGAGCCGAGACACCTGCCTGCCCAACACCGGAAAGAGGCCTCCCTTTTGGCGTCTTCTGCGCCTCTTTGCGGCTATCTCCTCGCTCCAACCAAACAGACCTAGCCCGCCCCCGCCCGCCAGATGCCGCCCATCGTCCCCGTCTCCGCCCGTTTTCGCAAAGTCGTCCTCCCCGCCGTCCTCGTCGTAGGCGACGCCCTCGTGGCCTTTGGCGGCCTCTCCCTCGGCTACTGGCTTCGCTACTCCACCCCGATCGGCGCCATCGGCCTCGACGTCCCCTACGCCACCTTCTCGCTCTACCTGCCCCTGCTCCTGCTGGGTGCGGCTTTCCTCATCGCCGCCTACGCCCAGCTCGGCCTCTACGAAGAACGCCTCCTCCTGCGAAAATTCCAGGCGCTCAACCTCATCACCAAAGGCACCACCTTCTGGCTCGCCGCCTATCTCAGCCTCTCGCTCGTGCTCAAATTCCAGCCGCCCATCTCCCGCTGGTTTGTCGTGCTCGCCTACCTCATCGTGCTCGCCCTCATGTTCGCCTGGCGCAGCGCGGCCTACGCCTGGTTCACCCGCCCCGCCCACGTCGGCCGCCTGCGCCAACGCGTCGCCCTCCTCGGCTGGAACGACGAAGCGCGCGCCCTCGCCGCCGACCTTCAGGGCAACCCCGCCCACCCCTTCGCCCTCGCCGGCGTCGTCACCCTGCCCGGCGACCCCGCCCCCCCCGCCGGCACCCCCGTGCTCGGCTCCGCCGACCAACTCCCCGCCCTCCTCCGCCCCGCCGAGATCGACGTGCTCATCGCCGCCCGCACCGACCTCCCCCGCGAACAACTCCAGCGCATCGTCGAAGCCTGCGAACACGCCTTCGTGGATTGGAAAATCGTCCCCTCCTCCTTCCAGATTCTGGTCAGCGGCCTGCGCCTCCAAACCGTCGGCCGCGTGCCCGTGCTCGGTGTCGAGGAACTCGCCATCAACCGCCTCTTCAACCGCATGCTAAAACGCGCCGTCGATTTCACCGGCGCCCTGGTCGGCCTCGTTGTTTCCGCCCCCCTCGTGCTCGTCCTCGCCTGCCTCGTTCGCCGCGAATCCCCGGGCGCCTCCGCCTTTTTCGCCCAGGAGCGCCTCGGCGCCGGCACGCGCGTTTTCCGCATGTGGAAACTCCGCAGCATGCGCCCCGACGCCCCCGCCTCCGACCACCTCGCGCAAAGCACCTCCCCCGACGACCCCCGCCTCCTGCGCATCGGCGCCTGGATGCGCCGCTGGAACCTCGACGAACTTCCCCAGTTCTGGAACGTCCTGCGCGGCGACATGAGCCTCGTCGGCCCGCGCCCCGAACGCGCCCACCACGCCAACCGCCTCGCCGGCGAGATTCCGCACTACCTCCCGCGCCACCTCGTCAAACCCGGCATGACCGGCTGGGCCCAGATCAACGGCCTGCGAGGCGACACCGACCTCGTGCGCCGCATCCAGCACGACATCTATTACATCGAAACCTGGAGCCCCTGGCTCGACCTGCAAATCCTCCTCCTCACCCTCCCCCGCTGGCGTCACGGCGCGCGCTAAATCCAAGCCGCCCCCTCGACTTAAACTCCGTGAAGCAGGGTCCCGCCCTGCTTCACAACGGCCGCACCTGCCGATACCCCCGTCGCCGTGCGCGCCAGCGTGCCACTGCCTTCCACAGTCCGAACGTCGCGCGCCACTTCCACCGCACCCAAGCCGAGCCGCGCGGATTAAAATGTTTAAGATACACATCGCGGTTCGCGTCAAAAATCGCGGCCGACATCGCCTCATGGCTTTTGGCCACGCTTAGCCCCTTGAAATGTGTGATGGCGACGCGCCCGTCATACACCACGCGCCACCCCGCCCGCGCCACGCGAATGCACAGGTCGAGATCGTCGCCATACATGAAAAACCGTTCGTCAAACACCTGGGCCCGCCCCGCTCTTTCATGTGGTGCGGGGTCGCCGCCCCCCGCCGCGCGCTGCTCGCCCCCCGGCGCCTCGAACACCACCCGCCTCCCCAGCATAAACGCCCCGTTGATCGCCCCCACCTCATACGTCCCCCCTTCGTCCAAATACGTTAAATTATACCCCGCCGCCCAAGCCGCCCCCGGAAACCGCGCCGCCAGCCCGCTCGCCCGGCAAAACCCATCCCACAACGTCGGAATACTCCGCCGACAGGCCAGGTCCATCTCCCCGTTCGCCATGACCAACTTTGGCGAAATCAACCCGATGTCACCCTCCGCCAACACCCGCGCCACGCAATGCTCCAACGCCGCCGCATTGCACACCGTGTCGGGGTTCAAAAACAAAACACACTCCGCCGAGGTCCGGGCGAACCCCAGATTGTTGGCCCGCCCGAATCCAAGATTCGTCTCCGGCACCACGTAGTCCACCCACGGATACGCCATGCGCACCACGTCGCCCGTCCCGTCTTCGCCCAGCGAATTGTCCACCACCACCGCCTCGACATCCCGCCCAAAAATCCGCCGCGGCAAGGATTCCAAACACCCCAAAATCTCCTCCCGCGACCGAAAGGCCACGATGATGACGGCAAGGATGGGGATCATGCATCGCAATCAAAGGTCCAACAATAGCACTGCCAGCCATTTTATGACCGACATCGGCAGTTTGAGTGGAGCATAGGCCGCATGCAGCCGCACTTCGTTGCGCGCCGAAAGCAATCGAGCGAAACGAGACATTTTTGAACGCTCTTGCCACCCACGCCCGTGAAAAGCCTCCCCGCCATGCCACAAGCCCAACGCCCACCCGGCTCGTCTCAGACGCAGGCTTAGCTCAATATCCTCTTTGTAAGCAAAATAGCGCTCATCAAAAACACCCCCGGACGGGCGCTCAACCGCTCTCAATGCCGCAACTCTGCAAAGCATAAACGCCCCGCACAGCGCAGGAACCTGTTCAACACGGTCCTCCAACCGAGCGGCTAAGCGCCTGTCCGCCCAACCAAAAAAAGACGGGAAAACCCCCAGGCTATCGAACTCCCCCGTCGCGCATTTCAGGTGGAAATCGTAAGCCGCCAGACGCGGACTTATTGCCGCAACCTTCTTCATCCCGCCGCCTTCAAACTGCTCCAAAAGTGAACCAAGCATTTGGGGCGGTAATAAAACGTCGGGATTCAAGAACAGCACCCACTCGCACATCGGCTCCACCAGCGACCAAGCCAAATTATTGCCACCCGTAAACCCCAAGTTTTCCCGCGCAAATACAATCTCTACCCCTTCGGCGCGCGCCCACGCCTCATCACGCCAAGCCGTAATCCGGGAGCCGCAGTCCACCACAATGATGCGCTCCGGGCGAAGGTCCTGCTCCAGCAGAGAAGCTACCACCAGCCCCAGGGAGGCCTCGTGATTATAATTCACGATGATTACCGTTATTGAGGCCGCGCCGCTCATGGTCCCTCCGCAAAAGCTGCGCGCTCATACAGCGATTGGGTGCGCAGACATCCGGTTAACTGCCAACGCCGCCAAACATCCGGCGCATGCCGAAGCCGAAAAGCCCAACGCCGCAGTCGCCCCCGGCCCGGTCCCGAATGCCCAAAATGCCTGGCGCGACTGTCCTCCAACTCCTTGGAAAGCGAGGCAATATCCCCGGAAAGCTGGCCTGCCCGCAGACGATAAAATCCTACGCGTTCAGGCACATATTCGAAGCTGGCCCCACCAACCAGCGCCCGAGCCCAGTAATCGTAATCGCCCGCGAGACGATACCTCAAATCGAAACCCTTTAAACGATCCGCCACGGCACGCCTCACCCACGTTCCGTGCTGCGAGAAAGCGGGCAACCCTGCTGCAAACAACGCATGTAAACGACGGGGGGCGGACTCCACTGGCAAAGGCCCTAGATTCCGCATACTGCCATCGCAATAATCAACCCGCCCGTAAACCACCCCAAGCGAGCGCCCACCACGTAACCGCTCCAAACCTGACTTCACTCCCCTGGCATCCAACAGGTCGTCATCATTGATCCATGTGTAGAAATCCCACTCCCCCGCCGTCGCTAGACCTTGATTAAGCGCCGCGTAAACCCCGCTTTCATCACAAACTTCAACCTCACAAGCAGTATATTCCCTGCTCAGACGATCCGCCACGCCACCAGGACACACCAACCTATGGCGAACCCCAGCTCCTAACGAAGCCACCGAGGCGCACGTCTCTGTCAGCCAAATAGACCGCCCCAAAGTGGGTGTGATAACCAACGCAGTCATGTTGACTCGGTCGTCGGCATAGGCTCCGGACAATGAACCAGTTTCCCCCGCCAACGCCGAAGCGAGGTGGAAAGCGGATGCATGCGAAGACGCTCCCAACGTTCACGAAGGGTGCCGCCTACGGGCACTCGTTTAAACCCTAGCGTCGGTGTTATCCCAAATTGTCGCAACCGAGACTGTTCCGCCACCAATCGGCGCAAATACGGCAAATATAAAGAATCAATCACATCCTTTGTCGGCGACAGATTATAATTACGCAACCCTGGATCAAACCAACCAGCCTCTACTTCACGAATGCCTTGGAAATGGTAAAAGAATATATGCCGTCCAAACATCGTCGGCTGCCCGTTCACGATTTGTAGATTAGCGGGGTCAACGTTCCAAGGAGCGGTATTGATTCCAGAATGGTTCAAGGATTTGACGCCATGAAACTTGTTCGGGAAATCGTTTAAGTATGCCTGATCAGCGAACTTACCACCCTCCAACCGATCATAACACCACTCGATGCAACGCTCGCGCCACCATTTCAGACACGACAATCCGTTTTCATCGCGACGAAACGAAACCCAGCCGACATTGTATATGCCATTGATCAAACTCTGGATGGTTCGCTCCGCGAAACGATGTGGCACAATACCCACCGATGCGTCACCCTGCTCGGCCAACACCAACGAGGCGGGCAAGTAAAAAAACAAATCCGCATCTAAATATGTCATAACCGGAGCCGCAGGCTCACGCCGCAGGCAATGCATCACAAGCGCAGCCGTGGACGTAAAATAAAACTCCACGCGACTACGGTTTTCCCGCGTGGCCGCCAGTTCAGGATCGGCGGCAAGCAATTCCTCCAAAGGCAAGGCCACCAAGGACTCGTCCCGGTGACCCGCAATCACCAATTCGGTCTCCTTATCAAAACACAGCACCGTTAATGTAAATGGCTCTCCCTGCTGCGTGAGTGAGGCATGCAAACAGAGCATCCGCGCCGCGTAGCCCTGATCGCAGTAGGTGCAGAAATAATTCATAATTATTCGTCCCTTAACTTTTTGTGAGCTGCATGTGGCCAGTGCTGTGAAAATGGCAATGTGCCCTGCGACGCCCAAAAATATAAATTATGCCGATCCGGATACACCGTCTCGAATACTGTTACCGATTTAAAATGCGGCTCAAAAAAACGCAGCAGATCCTCCTTGTCCTTAAATTCATATTCATGATGAGTTAAGGATTTAGTTCCACCTGGTCTTTCCACTATTGTATAACCACTCAAAACACCATCTTGTCCAAGCCGTCGCTTAATTTCCCCAAGTAAACTATCAATCTCCGAGGGGGTAAAATGCTCGATCGCGGCATCCCAAACTATGTTATCAAACGCGCCCGTGGGCATATCCGTCCGAATATCCGCCAACACATGAGTTATATTCGGTGCGGAGTGGCACCGCCGGGCCAATGCAATCGCACATGGGTCAAAGTCGCACGCAATAACCTCACGACAGCGAAGACTGAAGAAATTGCGTGCGGCAAAACCGTCTCCGCATGCAATCTCAAGCAAGCGCCCGCCGGGTTTTAGTGCCAAACTACTAAAGACACCTCGCTCCAGCCACAGCGCGTTACGGCTCATTACCCACTGAAAATACAAGTCGATCCGATGATCGAAATGTTCGGGCTGAGGTTGAATTCGCCATTGCACGAGCATAAGGCGTTGAAAAGCCGACGCAGCCCACCGGGCGGCAATGCCGGCCTCGTAGTGCATGATCGCCTCAATCAAAGGCTTCAAGTGTCGAGCTAAATTATTTATTAAACTCTTCATATAATTATTATAAATCGATAATTTGGTATTAATTTATTTAAACACCGCCCCGATTTTATCGCCAAAATATGGATTAAAATACTATTTATAAAATTACTGATTAAATATATATTCTCGGGATTATTGACCGTGTGAATTTTGGTCATACTTTCGTGGATTCCGTCTTAACTCGCCTCGCCAACAAAACATTATCCAAATAAAAATCCTCGTTGCGCGGCAGAATCATTGCCAACGCCACCGAGATAATCGTAATTGGCGCGATCAATAGCCCCTGAACCACAAGTCGCCCCAAAAGTCCAAACGGAAGTGTTACCTTATAAACCCAGCCCGCAACTATCTGTCCCACTGCCCGCGCATCAGCCGGGATTTTTTCCATCTTAACAACATCAAAACCCTTTTTTTCAAGAAGGGCCTTTAAACCAAACGACGAGTAACGGCCAAAGTCATAAGGCTGTTCATGCTCGTCCCAAATAAAGGGCACTGTCAGCACTAAGGAGCCGCCCGGGCGAAGAACGCGGGCGATCTCGCCAAGAAATTCCTCTGGATTAAAAACATGCTCCAGCACTTGGGTGCAAAGAACTCCATCAAATGATGAGTCCCCTACGGGAAATTTTCGTCCATCGTAAAAAATATCAGCATATCCCGCCTCACGTCGTTGCGGTGTATCATAATCGAGGCCAACATAACGAGTCGCCGGCACAAACCTCCGGTAAGGCATCGTGCCGCAGCCAACATCAAGAACGTCACCTCTAAGCTGAGGAAGCAAATGAACTAACGCGCGATGTAGCCCACGCCGCGCGATGAAAAAAGGGTTGACCAACCACCCGGCTACACCGGGGTCGAAATGTTGTCGTTGATACCAACTTTTAAGCTTCGTCTTCATGTCGCGTTCGCCTTAATAGGATGGTTTCTTTTGAGCATTAAACCGCGATACTCGTAACACGGGCCCTTGCCGTCAAATGTCGGCCATTCGGCAACCTCTGTCCATTCAGCCATTAGCGGCGCGAGCAGGCGCTCTTTGTCGAAAAACCAACAAGGATAACTAGCCTTATAAATAGAAGGCGGCACATGCTGCACCGTTAGCCAATCTCGCCCTTTGTTCGTGAATCCATTGCGGTCGATGATCAGGTAATGTATTTTTCGCGCAACTAAATCCGCGAGCGCCAGATGAGGCTTCTCTAGATAGGGTAGCACGCTGGAAAGCAAAACGACGTCGGGTTGCTCATTAGCCATGCACTCGTCAATAGTATGGTAGAATCTCAGCGACCCGGATTCGAATTCCTGTCGCCCCGCCTCAACGAAAGCGGCTTGCTCTATGACGCACCACCTCACGTCAGCCAAATCACTCAGCCAGTTTCGATGCTGCCACCATGTGCTGCCAAGTGCCCCGCCAAAATCTAATACACTTAAGCGACCGCCGGACTCTTCCGCGATCTTCAGCAAAGCCTTTAGCAAAGGCTCATGGCTATGCGGCTCATGAAACAACACCGTATCTCTCTCCCATACCGCATGTCCGTCACGCACTGCGCGGGTCGCTTCCAACACCTTCTCCAAAATCCCGGCGTCATCGTAACCCCCTGATTCTGCACTTGCTTGCGCCCAATCTTTATAATCGCCGCGATAAATGTTAGCGGATCGCCACCGACTAATGGTCCGGCCTAAGGCACGTGGAATGCACGCTTTTATTAGTTGCTTCATGTCTATTTCCATATCCTCTTCGCAATTCGGTAAATCTTCGCGAATACTAGCTGATATCCGGACGGGCTAGCCCTGCACCATAATCGCCTACACATCTGGTTTTCGTTAGGGATGGGCCACACTGGGGGGATCGGTGGCGCGGCCTGCAAAGGAGGATTCGCCCAATCCGTCGCACCCGCCGCATTTGTCGCGGAAGCATCGAAGCCGATATGCTCCACCATCGACCACGGTGGCCGCACGCATAAGCCCCTATGTTGAAAATGATGATACAGCCAACGCACTGCCCATACGTTTCGATCCTCCTCGTAGGCTGCTTGCTTTGGTAAATCAGCCCCATAGGCCTCCGGCGTCATTCCTCTTTCCGACGCTGCGCGCATTTTGTAGAGCGCGTTACCTTCCAGCATGCCTACCCACGACCGCGTCCACGACCCCCATACCCAGCAATCAGCCCGTCCATCGAAATAAGGTGACTCTCCCACATCCCCCGGCGTCACCCGCGGATGTGTCCACCCGGAGACGCTCATCACCCGCGTGTCCTCCGCGTAGTGCCGCAGAGCCGCACACATCCAAGCGTAGGTGCCCGGCACGCAGATCAGATCATCCTCCCACACGATAAACGCCTCATGCTGTTCAGCCACTTCGGTCACGCCCGCCAGAACGTTAGCCCCAAGCCCGAAATTTTTCTTCCGCTCCACCAGCCGCAGCTCCGCCCAATCGACGCCCCGCAACAAAGCCCGCACCTCAGCCACCCGCGCCCCATCCACCTCGCCCTTCGCCCCATCCGCATACGCCAGAATGAGCGGCACTTTGTTCTCCCGCAAACACGCCAGCACCCGCGCCAAGTGTGCTGGACGCGCGTAGGCAAATAGCACGACGGGGATTTCTTCGATTTTACGGCTCATGCTTCACGAAATGAGTTCAAGCTAGCTTGCGAGATAGGGCTTAACAGGCTGCATCGTGTCTATGGAACCCGTCAGTCCACAACCCGAAAGCCCCGTCACGCTTGCCTCCAGCTGGCGTAACGCGGGTTGGTTACTCGCGGAACGCGCTTTGAGGATGATCGTTTCTTTTGCTGTTGGCATCGCGGTCTCGCGATACCTTGGTCCCTCGTCATTCGGATTACTGAACTCGGGCCTCGCTACCGCTGCTTTGTGCGTAGCGGTGGTGGACCTAGGCTTCGATACGGTATTACGCCGCGAGTTGATTTCTCGCCACAAGGACCGGAATAAACTTCTCGGCGCGGTCGCAGCCGCTCGCGCCGCCCTACTTATCCCGGCGAGCGCACTTCTGGTCTGGCTCGTGATCGCGCAAAGCCCAGATGCCGGTGCGCTTATTCCGCCGCTTTTGCTCACGTTATTCAGTCCATTGTTCTCCACTATCGACAGTTGGTTTCAGTCACAAACCCAGGCACGCTACACGGTGTGGTCGCAAACTTGCGCGCTGATTGTAGGCGCCGCGGCAAGGGTCGCCCTGATCGTGGCTGGTGCTGGCGTGATCGCCTTTGGCTGGGTCCTAGCCGCAGAGTCGTTAATCGTGGGGTTATTGCTGGTTTTTTTTTATCAGAGCAGCGGCCAGCGCATCTCAAACTGGAGACCAAGCTTCACCGAGATTCGACTGCTGTGGCGCGACACTTGGCCGTTCGCCGTCATAAATCTTTCCGCGCTTTTCTACACCAGACTCGACATCGTGCTTCTCAACGCGATCCGCGGAACGGAGGAAGCGGGGCACTACGTCGCAGCCATGAGATTCGTCGAGGTTGGCTACGTGTTGCCGATGATTTTGATAAACTCGTTCTTCCCTCAGTTGGCACGTTTGCACTCCGAGTCCCGGATTGCCTACGAAAAGCGGCTGCAATGGCTGATAAGCGTCGTCACGCTTGTAACTGGCTTAGCGGCGGCTGGCTTGAGTTTTTTTGGCCCACTTATCGTGCGACTGACTATCGGAAACGAATACGCGCCGTCGGCAGGCGTGCTGCAAATTGCCGCTTGGGGCGTAGTTTTCGCCTGCCAAGGAGCGGCGCGCAGCCAGTGGATTCTATTGGCCAACTTGCAACGCTACGCATTGGGCTACGTTTCTGTTGGGGCCGCGCTTAACATTACGCTCAATCTTTGGTTGATACCTACCCACGGTGCTCTTGGCGCGGCATTCTCAAGCGTAGTTACTCAGGCAACCGTCGTCTTCATCGTGCCTTGGTTGTTTGCACCCACTCGTCCAAGCCTACGCTTCCTATTAAATGGCTTTCTTCTCCGCGAACTTCTTCCACGTTTCTCTAACACATCGAAGCCAAACTAACATGCCGAAACTTATCCTCCTCGGCGATCTTGCCCCGGCTGGCCTGACCAATGCCACTTGGATAGACCACGAGCACTCAGATTCTTTGGTTTTGGGGAATTTGGAAACCCCTCTCTGCCCACGTGACCTGCCAGTCGCACCCAAAGCCGGCCCATCACTCCGAGCCGATCCTGCGATTCTACGTGATGTCTCGCGTCCATTTCCACGGCTCCTGCTTAATCTCGCCAATAATCACAGCATGGACCACGGTCCATCTGGCCTGCGCGCTACAATGGAACATTGTCGGCTAGCCGACATTATGGTCGTGGGCGCGGGCGATTTGGAGGAAATGGCGAAAAGCCCCGTTTTCACCCAAATCGAAGGGTTGAAAATCGGTTGTTTAGGGGCATGCGAACGCCAATTCGGAATCGCCACTCATGATACACCGGGCGTGGCCGACATAGGACCCGACTTGTTCGCGCGCATCCGCGCTCTTCGCCCTTACGCAGACCGGGTTATTGTGAGCATACACGGAGCCGCCGAAATGAGTCCCTGGCCCGCACCGCGCTGGCGGTCTTTGCTGCAAGCGATGATCGACGCCGGGGCCGATATCGTTCACGGCCACCATGCTCACATCCCGCAAGGATATGAACAACATGGCGCGGGTTGGATCGTTTACAGCCCGGGTAACACGCTGGTGAATCCTTCGCTATGGCCGGAAGGAGGCGGAACGCTGCGATCTTGGCGCTACGTATTTGATCTCTTGAACTTAAATATCCCCCCTGCTGTCGAGACTTGGGGAGTCACACAGGAAACATCGCCAACCCACGTGCGTATTCGAAAAATTGATTCAGATAAAGCACGCCTCGCCGCCTGCAACCTACCCCTAACCGATCCGCTGCTACTCCAAGGAGTATGGCAAATTTACGCATTGCAGCTTTGGAATTCGTTTTACGGCCCGCACCTCGAATTAACCGATAATTCACAAAGCGATATCAAAAAGCATTTTAAGAAACTATTACGCGCCTTTTCGTCAAAATTCCTGCCCTCCACCGGAGACGACCGGCTAACCAATCTTCGCAAATTTCATTACCATCTCCACGCGTGTGAACACCATTCCGAGGCTATCGCCGTAGCACTCGCCGTCCTTACCGGAGAGCAACCGGACAGACGCTGCGATGAAAGCCGTCGCCTAGCGAAGAACTGGATGCCGCGATGAAAGAACCCTTCCGCATCGTTGCCGAAACTGACTGGCTCGGCACCAATCCCATTTTCTATCACGAAAAAACGGGCCAAGTAGGAAAGCGTCCAAACGATGTGGTGGATTGGCCAACCCTCGAATTCGATCCCGACGGCCTGCGCGATTACCTAGATTTTGGCTACTGTGTTTTTGGACACACACCGGTAAGACATGTCCGCTACCTTCCCCCCTGCACTCGGCTGGAGGCCACCACGGACGGCCGTCTGATCGAAACTCGATTAGCCGACCCCGCCCTTACTTGGTCCGGCCGCGTGACGGACGAAAACGAATTACTTGAGACCATTCGGAACACCATGCGCACGCGCGCCGCCAAAGATTCCGGTCCCGTGGTGATTCCCACCAGTGGAGGGCTCGACTCGCGCCTATTGAACGCACTGTGGCCGGAACCGAAACGCATCCGCGCGTTCACTTACGGCATCTCGGATAACGCCTCTGAATCAGAGGAGGTCGTCGCCGCTCAGCAGTTGGCAAACACGCTGGGGCTAGCTTGGCGACAGGTTGAGCTAGGCCCCATCCATCGTCATCTAGATCGCTGGGACGATCTGTTCGGGCTCTCCACCCACGCCCACGGGATGTATCACTTCGAATTCTACGATCAGATTCACAAGGAATTCAACGGCGAAACCTCCCTGATCAGCGGACTCATAGGTGATCTTTGGGCCGGTGCCATCGCGCCACTTCCGCTAAATAGTCCGAGAGACTTGCAGATTCTCGGCTACACCCACGGACTGCATGCTCAAGGCATTTCTTCCCGCCTACAAAGCAAAGCAGGATGGAGGGAGGAATACTGGGCGAACCACGCAGACCGCCTCAAAGACCCTCAACTTCAGTTGGTCGAACTCGTCCGGTTCAAAATGATGCTGCTCCGCTACCTCCTGCTCGTCCCCAACCATCTCGGATTCGCTGCGTGGTCGCCGTTCATCATTCCGGAAATCGCATTGGGCATGCTTCATCTACCTGCCGCGCGTCGAAAAAACCGTGTCTGGCAACGCGACTTCTTCACGCGAGAAGGCCTCGTTTTTGAATCATCCGGATCCCGGCAAAATAGCGAAGACCTGCGCCAGATCGAGCGCGATCCACCACCCGCGCTAAACATCGGGCTGTTGAGTCAGCTTTTCGATCCGGGCGACGTGGAAACGATAAACCAAAACCTTCTCAATCCCTCAAATTGGCAACGCTCGATGGCTCGCCTAAAAACCTACCCATTGGGGGCTAGTGTCACCGGCCGACTGGGAATTCCAAACAAACGGGCGACCGCCTATGCCGCCTACTGCACTCTGCGCCCGATCGAGCGATTGCTTGAGGAAGCTCATAGTCGCACGAACGCGAAAAAGACCTGAGGCAAGAAGCGACACCCGAAGCCAAACAAAAGCTTCTTAACCGATGGAGTTAGGCTGGGCCGACGAAGTTGCCCAAGCGCTTAGCGAAAAGCGTTTACCGCCTCCACCACCCTCGCCACTTCAGCGTCGGTCAAACACGGTCCCATCGGAAGACTGAGCACCTCCGCGTGCATCGCATCCGTGATCGGCCACTCGCCCGCCAATTCGCCTTTGGCATACGCGCCCTGCCGGTGCGGCGGGATCGGATAATGCACCATCGTCTGCACGCCCTGCGCCGTGAGATGCGCCTGCAACGCATCGCGTCGCTCAGATCGCACCACAAACAGGTGCCACACGTGCTCGGCCGCTTCCGCCGGTGCGGCCGGGACCGCCACTTCCGGGTGACGAATCGCAGCCCGATACATAGCCGCGATCTCGCGACGCCGCGCGTTCTCCGCATCCAGCGCCGGCAGGCGCACCCGCAACAGAGCCGCCTGCAGCTCGTCCAGCCGGCTGTTCATCCCGCGCATCACGTTGTGGTATTTTTTCTCCGAACCGTAATTACGCAGCACCCGCACCGTGCGCGCCAACTCCGCATCCCGGGTCACCACCGCACCCGCGTCCCCCAATGCACCAAGGTTTTTCGTAGGGTAAAAACTAAATCCCGCCGCGTCGCCCCACGTCCCCACTCTGCGACCTCCGATCATCGCCCCGTGCGCCTGCGCACAATCCTCCACCACCTTCAGGCCGTATCTCCGCGCGATTTCCGTGATTCGCACCATGTCCGCCGCCCGCCCATAAAGATGCACCGGCAGAATCGCACGGGTCCGCCGCGTGATCGCCGCCTCCACGCGGGCGGGGTCCAGGTTAAACGTCGTCGCATCCGGCTCCACCGGCACCGGCCTCAGCCCCGCCTCGCTCACCGCCAAAATCGAGGCGATGTAGGTGTTGGCAGGGACGATAACCTCGTCGCCCTTTTCCATGATCCCCAGCTCTTGGTAGGCTCGAAAAATCAAGGTCAACGCATCCAGACCATTGCCCACGCCCACACTCTCGCCACCGCCGCACCACGCCGCGAATTCCCGCTCAAACGTCTCCACCTCGCGTCCCAGCACATACCAGCCCGAATCGAACACCCGGGTAAATGCCTCGACCAGCTCGGCACGCTGCACGGCATTAATCGCCTTAAGGTCGAGACACGGTATGGTTGCGTTGGCTGTCATGAGGATCCTCCGCCTTCACCAAGGGCGACAAACTCCTGCCAATCCCGGATGTAATCGCTTTCGTCGTAATGCTCGGCCGCGAGCACCAGCAGCACACAATCTTCGCTGAAATCCGACATGTCGTGCCAGGCCATGGGCTCGAGCAACAAACCTCGATCAGGCTGCTCAAGAACGACCCGTGTCTCGGTCTTGCCATCGGCCAGACGCACAACGCACGACCCTCGCAGCGCGATGATCACCTGACGCAGAGTGCGATGGGCATGGCCTCCGCGCTTCACGCCGGAATCCATGTCCACCAGCGCGTAAACGCGTCGTATGGCAAAGGGAACGGCGCGCTCGGCCTCCATCGGTATCAAACGACCGCGGAAGTCGCCTCTCATCGGAAATTCGATCCAAGTTATGTCCATCTGCTGGGGCTCGTCTGCGCACTCCAACGTCGGCCACCTACTTCGCAAGCTATCACTTTTCACCCCCAGCACTCTACCCGCTACCGCTATACCGCTACCGCATTGGCGCTTCACTCGCCTCGACATCGTTAAACGAGATCCGTGTGAACAACAGCTTTCCACGAGCCGCCCCTTCCCGTCGTATCACCAAGGTTTGGTCCCCCCGCGAAGGCCCCAGCTGAAGCGAAAATCCGATCTTCACCGACGATTCGGGAAGTTCGATTCGCTCAACAACTCGACCTCCCCACGCTATCTCCAAGGTTTCGGGGCCGCTCCACGGTTTAATCACCACCAGATCAAGCCGCAACGCGGCCCCCCAACTCGCAAAATGCAGCCGCGCTTCCTCGGCCTCCATCTCCCGCCAACTGCTTGGAAGCGCGAAATTCGAGGTATGATTTAGCCGAAACGACAATCCCTCTTGTTTTGTCCATCCTGCAAAATCAGGCAGACGCTGCGTCCAGCCTAGCTCCCGCACCTTCGCGTCTGGCAAATACACGCCATCGCCAATCATGTCGCCAACCAATCGATAACGGGCGCCATCAGCCAAATGATAATACAAGGCCGCCGGTGCCAAACGATCAAGCGACACGATCGCCCGGGGATGGCGCATCGAGTCCGAGACGGGCGCTCCATAAAAATGAACGTCGGGGATCTCTGCCCTCATTCGCTTCATCAAGGGATAGGAAATATCGTGCACGGTTTTCACCAGCACATCGCTCACCCCGGCCTCCACGAGCAAAGCGACGATTGCTTCGTCACGCTCCTGCAACTTGGGCAAATAACGATAAGACGCCTCCGTTCTCTCCGCCGTGAAGATCGAGTCATCCCCCCACAGCGGTCGCGCCCACGCCTCTCGGCTCGGCCACCAAGCCAACAGGCCGCCTGCCAGAACCACCCAGCCAACCCACTCCCCGAATCGCCCCCGGAGGTTGGCCAACACGGCGACGACCAGAATCAAACCGGACACAAAAATTGGCTGGTGCAACCGAGGCGCCCAAGGTTGCCACTTTACCACAACGCAATACCCCACTGCCAAGGCCAAGGTCATCCACGCCAACCAACGCCAGGGACGGCCCTCACGACGTGTCCAGACCCAAATGGCGCTGCACACGATCAGAAAAAAATGCCAGGGCGCGCCGGCCAGCGTTTCTTCGGCCGGAGAATAACCCACACCAAAAACGCCCCCCCACCCGGTGCTGCGCGGATCGTTCGCCGACACCCCAATCCTTTCATGCGCTCTCATGACCGCGCCCTCCAAGGTCCGATTCCAAGATTCGGAAGGCATGGCCATGTGGTGTGTGGCGTTACGCATGATATTTGAGGCGAGCAATCCGGGTGAAAACGCAGCATTCGCCTGCCCGCCGCCGTCCTCCACTCGGTGGATGCCTAGAGGCGTCCCATACCACGCGAAGTTGCGCGCATAGAAGGGCATCGCGACCAAAAGCCCCACCGCCCCCGCCACTCCCACAGCCCGCCAGCCCGACCGCCGCTCAGTCTTTATCCACACCCAAACACCCATCAATACAAGTGGCAGCCCCATAACCAAAACCGTGCTTTTGGTTAGCACCGCCAGCCCCGCGCACACGCCCACCCGCACTGCCGTCCATCCTGAGCAAGCCGCTCCTAGGCTTCGCGCCTGAACCACTTCTCTAAACAAAAGCGCCACCCACAAAGCGGCCTGCAAATCGTTTTTCCCGTTCGCCGCATCCAAGTAGGCCATAGGCAGGCACGCCGCCAACCACGCCGCCAACCATGCTGCCCAGCGGGGCAAACCCAAGTCACACGCGATGGAAGCAAGAGCGACCGGCAACAAAACATACGCAAACCACTGCGGTAAATTGGCCAGATAGTCGCCACCGGTGAGCGCTAAAAACTGCAGTCCAATTACCTCGGCCAACGGCGGCATCATGATCTGCCGATCATTCACCGAGATGAACGGGCTCATGCTGCCCTGCTGGAGCCACATCAACTGACGCGGCGCGTGGTAATTCAACACATCCACCGTGACCGGCGGGGCGACCGCCGCAGTCACCAACGCCAATAGGGCCAAGCTCCCGCAACCAGCCAAACAAACCCATTCCAATGGGCTGAATCGTTGCCGGGGCACCACGTTAGACTGGCCAAAATTTCGCCCGCCCAACCGTCGTTTCACGCCCCATATCCCGACTAAAGAAATCAGCGCGACCCCGCTCCATGCGCCTCTAAGACCGTGCGACGTCAGCCACCCCCCCAAACCCAGCAAATTGGACATCACCCAGACGAGACCAACCCACCAAATCCACCCCCTTAAAAGTGCGTTCATCCACCCCTCGCCGTTCACTCGTCCCCAAAAAACAAAGGCTACGTAAACGATCAACGGAGCCAGAACGAAGGATTGATCTGCCAAATTCACGATGAAAGCGCCCACTTCAATACCCACCACCGTTTGCACTTGCACGTTTGGAGGGACCAGCTCCGTCCGGCCCTTCGAGGGAGGACGACACGAAAGTTGCCCCTCCAGCTATGCACCAGGATCTAAAATCCACGGGCAATTGGCATAAAACGGTGATTTCCCGGATGCCCTGAACTCCACCTGAACTTAAAGAGACGCTGTAAAAACAGCCGGAGGCGCGATCAAAAGCGGACATCTAGTCCTTCAAAACCGCCGCTCCCTTAGAAGGCAACGAACAAGCTGAACCTACCTGAATCAACTTCTGCTACAGCATTTCCAATAAAACTGTGGCTATTTTTAGGAGAGGAGTCAGGCTA
>DAIPIP010000153.1:0-6661 GCA_036770725.1 Opitutaceae bacterium | reverse complement strand
TGGACCCAGTTAGAACAATTATTCGCCCGTCGCCCAACCTAGAGTTTGATCACCCTCACCCCGGCGTCCGCCAGCAGCGGAATAACCAGCGGGTCATTTTTGTAATCCTCGCGATAACGCACCTCGGCGATCCCCGACGCCGCCATGATCTTCGCGCAGTTTATACACGGAAAATGGGTGACGTAGGCGACACAACCCTCGACCGAGCTGCCCCGCCGCGCCGCGTCCGCGATCGCGTTTTGCTCCGCATGCACCGTCGCCTGCTCATGCCCGTCGCGCAGACGCGAGGTGTGCGGCGTCCCGGGTAAAAAACCGTTGTAGCCCGCCGCCACCAACCGGTTTTTTCGCTCGCCCGCAGTCACGATCACGCACCCCACATGCAGGCGCTCGCAAGGACTGCGCGTCGAGAGCAACACCGCCGTCGCCATGAAATAATCATCCCACGAGGGGCGACCACCAAAATTTGCGGTGGCCATGGCGATGAGATCAACAGGCGAAGACACTTCGGACATCGCGCCGAACCAAGACCCCCTCCCCGCAAACGCCAACCCAAAACCCGCATCGCGCAAACCCGCGCCACGCGTCTTGCCCCCCGCCTCCATTTGTGCGGCCTTGGGCGCACCATGCCCGCCCCCGTCACCCTATCCGACCTCGTCGCCTTCTGCGACCAGTCCACCCGCCGCACCGACTGGAAAGACCACCCCAACGCCCTCAACGGCCTCCAGCTCGAAAACGACGGCCGCGTCACCAAAATCGGCGCCGCCGTGGACGCCGGCCGCATCCCCTTCGAGCGCGCCGCCGCCGAGGGCGTCGATTTCCTCATCGTCCACCACGGCCTCTATTGGACCGCTCCGCAACCGCTCACCGGCGCGCACTACGCCCGCTTTGCCACCGCCATTCGTGCCAACCTCGCCGTTTACGGCTGCCACCTCCCCCTCGACGGCCACCCCGAACTGGGCAACAACGCCCTCCTCGCCCGCCAACTCGGCCTCGCTCCCGACCGCGCCTTCCTCACCCCGCCCGGCGGCGAACCCGTAGGCTGGACCGCCCCCTGTGCCGCAACCCGCGCAACCCTCGCCGCCGATCTGCGTCGCCACTACTCCCGCGTCGTCGCCATCGAGCACGGCTCGGCCGCCCCCGCCCGCATCGCCTTCTGCAGCGGCAGCGGCAACAGCGCCGTGCCCGAACTGCCGGCCCTCGGCGTGGACACCCTCGTGACCGGCGAACTGCGCGAGGAATGGTATAATTTCGCCGAGGAACACCGCCTCAACCTGTATTGCTGCGGCCACTACGCCACCGAGGTCCACGGCGTCCGCGCCCTCGCCGAGGCCGCCTCCGCCCGCTTCGGCCTGCCCTGGACCTTCATCGCCACCGACAACCCGCTCTAAACGCCCGCCCCCCTCGCGACGTCGCCCCCTCTCGCGCGCCATCCCGAGCCCTCACGCCCGCTCCATCGCCCCCAGCAACTTCGCCAGCAGCGCGCTCGCCTCCCGGGCATGCCGGTAAGCGCCCTCGTTGATCGCCTCGGCCGACTGCACCCAGCGCCCCCCGCACGCCAATTCATACCCGCAAACCCGCAAGATTTCCGCCACCGCGCCCGCCCCCATTTCCAAATGAAACTGTAGGCCGAGCAAACGTTCGCCCCACGCAAAAGCCTGCTGCCCGCACCCCTCGCTCTCCGCCAGACGCCGCGCCCCCGGCGGCAGGGAAAACGTGTCCCCGTGCCAATGCAGCACCACCGTCTCCACCGGAAACACATACCGCTGCCCCGCCCCGTCCCCGCCTGCGCCGACCGCCCCGTCCGTTCCCGCCACCGCGCCCTCTGGGGCGCGCACCGCCCGCACCGGCCACCAACCGATCTCGCGCTCCGCATTCCGCGTCACCTTCCCGCCCAGCACATCCGCCAGCAGTTGCGCGCCCAGACACACCCCGAGCACCCGTGCCCCGCGCTCCACCGCCGCCCGGATAAGGGCCTTTTCCTCCACCAACCACGGATACCGCTCATGCTCATAAATGTTCATCGGGCCGCCCATCACCACGAGCCACTCGCACGCCTCCGCCTCCGCGCCCGCCCTCTCGCCCGCCCACCACCGCGTCACCGTGATCTCGTGTCCCCGCGCCCGCAGCCACGCCTCGATCAAGCCCAGCCCCTCGAACTCCACATGCTGAAACCAGTGAACTTTCATCACCCCACCCCAGCACACCGCCCACCCGACACAAGACCGGCCGCACCCGAATCACCGATCATCCGCTTCCCCCGCCAAAGCACGCCCAACCGGCGCTTTTTGCATTCCCCGCGCCCCCTCGCTTGACCTCCCCGGTTCCCCCCTTCGTTTTCTACCTCTTAACTCGCGCCTCGCTCCCTGCCAAGTTCCCTTCACCCACCATGTCCCTCGACGCCTCCAACCTCCAAACCCTCGATCCCGAGATTTACGGCTTCATCGCCGCCGAGCGCTCCCGCCAGGAGAGCCACATCGAACTCATCGCCTCGGAAAACTTCACCTACCCGGCCGTCATGGAGGCCCAGGGCGGCGTGCTCACCAACAAATACGCCGAAGGCTACCCCGGCAAACGCTGGTATGGCGGTTGCGAACACGTGGACAAGGTCGAGCAGATCGCCATCGACCGCGCCAAGGCCCTCTTCGGCGCCGAACACGCCAACGTCCAGCCCCACTCCGGCTCCCAGGCCAACTTCGCCGTTTACACCGCCGTCCTCCCCCTCGGCGCCAAGATCCTCGGCATGAACCTCAGCCACGGCGGCCACCTCACCCACGGCAATCCCGCCAACTTCTCCGGCAAACAGTATTCATTTGTTCAATACGGCGTGCGCGAGGACACCGGCCTCATCGACTACGACGAGCTCGCCGC
Organism: Opitutaceae bacterium; assembly: GCA_036770725.1. Taxonomy (GTDB): domain Bacteria; phylum Verrucomicrobiota; class Verrucomicrobiia; order Opitutales; family Opitutaceae; genus IMCC26134_A. The sequence goes on along the minus strand of DAIPIP010000153.1, from coordinate 3,793 downwards.
CGTCGCCGCGCGCGAGAAACCCGCCATGATCACCGTCGGCGCCTCCGCCTACTCCCGCGTCATCGACTTCGCCCGCATGGGCGAGATCGCCCGCTCCGTCGGCGCCTACCTCTTCGCCGACATCGCCCACATCTCCGGCCTCGTCGCCGCCGGCGTCCACCCCTCGCCCGTCCCCCACGCCGACTTCGTCACCACCACCACCCACAAGACTCTGCGCGGCCCGCGCGGCGGCCTCATCCTCTGCAAAGCCGTCCACGCCAAAGCCATCGACTCCGCCATGTTCCCCGGCGGCCAAGGCGGCCCCCTCATGCACGTCATCGCCGCCAAGGCCGTCTGCTTCGCCGAGTGCATGAAGCCCTCGTTCAAGGCCTACGCCGCCCAAGTCGTGGCCAACTCCCGCGCCCTCGCCGCCGCCTTCACCTCCCGCGGTTACAAGCTCTGCTCCGGCGGCACCGACAACCACCTCTTCCTCATCGATCTCCGCCACAACCTCCCCGAGCTCACCGCCAAAAAAGCCCAGGAGACCCTCGATCTCGCTCACATCACCTGTAACAAAAACACCGTCCCCTTCGAGACGCGTTCCCCCTTCCAGGCCTCCGGCATCCGTCTCGGCACCCCCGCCGTCACCAGCCGCGGCCTCGTCGAAGCCGACATGGACGTCATCGCCCAAGCCATTGACACCGTGCTCAAAGCCATCGGCACCGCGGGGGAACCCGCCGCCCTCGAAACCGCCCAAAGCCTCGTCGCCACCCTCGCCGCCAAATACCCCCTGCCCTACGCCAAGCTCTGAACCCCAAGCCTAGCCGTTTGAGGTAGGGCGGAATCACTGGGACCGCCCAACCTCGGAGCCTGTCACAACAGCAACAATTCCACTTAAAAGTGCTCCCATAACCGCAAATCAGCGCGAAGAAACGCGGAGATCAGATCAGACCAAACCGCATAAGCACGGTTACGGTTCTGTCCCTCGCGAATCTTCGTGTGTCTTCGCGTTTGTAAGAATTTCTCCGCTCCCTCCGCTCCCTCCCGCCCCAATATCCAGCCCCTGAAACCGTCGCTACCCAGCGGCGGTTTTTTGTGCCCCCTGCCAAAAACCACGCCACCGCACTTGTTTGCTCACAACATCCTCTGCTCCACCCCATAACCCCTCATATTGTAAAACGTTCGGCAAAAAAGAATGATTTATCTCTACTCCCCTTGCTGTCATCAGATAGGTCCGAATGACAGAACCAGCCCTTAAAGGCTCATGGCTACGCTCCTTCGGCCCCATCATATTGGGCCCATGGACGTGGCTTGTATTCTGCATTATTGGCGTCTCGGTCAGCCTTTTTGCCGCGCACTGGGTTCGTAAAACCGAATACGACGCCGCCGCACGCGAATTCGCCCGCAGCGCCCTGGCCCGCCATCAATTCCTGGCCAACAGCTTCGGCTCCTACGAAAGCGTCCTCTACACCCTCCAGATACTCCTAAGAAACAGCCGCGAAATAACCCCCCTCGAGTTCGAGCGCGCCGCCGCCGATATCCAAAAAAACTCCCCCAGCATTCTCGCGTTACAATGGGTCCCCTTGGTGGAAAACCAAGATCTCCCCGCCTTCGCCCGACGCATGCGCGAGCTTCACCGCCCCGATTTCACCCTTCGCGAGCTCACCCCCTCCGGCACCCTGTCCCCCCTCACTTTTCCCGGCACCCGCGACCAACACGCCATCATCGCCTACTCCCACCCCGCCGCCGGCAACGAACTCACCTTCGGCTACGACATTTTCACCGCCCCCACCGCTCCGGACCTCCACCGCGCCCTCCAAACCCGCCTCCCCGCCCTCACCCGCCCCATCACTCTTGTCCAAGGTGAACAAGGCGTCATCCTGACCGCTTACGCCGACCGCCCCATCCTCCCCTCCGGCCCCCCTCTCTCCGGACCGGGCTTCGTCCAAGTCGTCATGCGCCTCTCGCCCATGCTGAACGAACTCTGGAACATCAGCCCCCAAAACCACATCGACTTCGCCCTCTACGATATCACAGGCCCCGTCCCCGTCCCCCTCTACGTCGAACTCGCCGACACCGCCCCACAACCCGTCCCCCTGCCCTCCTACGAAGCCTTCACCAAACCCGATACCGTGGTCAAAGATCTCCGCGTCGGCGGCCGCAGCCTGCGCGCGTGCTACCGCCCTGGCTCCCGCTGGCTCGCCCAACAACAAACCGGCGTCGCCCCCCTCTTCTTCGTCGGCGGCCTTCTCCTCACCCTCAGCTCCGTCGCCCTCGTCACCCAGCTTCGCCGTCGCACCCTCGCCGTCGAGCGCCAGGTCGCCCTCCGCACCGCCGAACTCGGCGATAGCCGCGCACTCCTCAACAGCGTCGTCGAAAACAGCCCCAACGCCATCTGGGTCAAAGACTCCGACCTCCGCTTCTTCCTCGTGAACGGAGAATTTTGCCAAATCTACAAACTCGACCGCGCCCGCATCCTCGGCCGCTCCGACCACGATTTTTATGACGCCGCCACCGTCGCAGAAATGGAACGCCTCGATCGCGAAATTCTCTCCACCGGCAAAATCCTCCGCTTCGAAAACTCCTACAACACCCACGGCGAGATACGCACCTACCTCGTGGGCAAATTCCCCCTCCGCCACACCGACGGATCCATCTACGCCGTCGGCGGCATCGCCACCGACATCACCGCCCTCCGCCAGACCCAGACCGAAAAAAACGCCATCGAACGCCGCCTCCTCGAAGCTCAAAAACTCGAAAGCCTCGGCATCCTCGCCGGCGGCATCGCCCACGATTTCAACAACCTCCTCACCGGCATCCTCGGCCACGCCAGCCTCCTCTCCGCCACCCTCCCCCACACCTCCGGAGCCCACGCCTCCATCGCCCAGATCGAAGCCGCCTCCCGCCGCGCCGCCGACCTCTGCCGCCACATGCTCGCCTACTCCGGCCGCGGCAGCTACGTCACCGAAACCATCTCGCCCGGCGCTTTCATCCAAAGAATCTTCCCCCTCCTCCAAGCCGCCATCCCCGCAAACATCCGCCTCCTCCTCGACCTCGCCCCCGACCTGCCCTTCATCACCGCCGACCTCGCCCAGCTTCGCCAAGCCTTGACGAACTTCGTCGTCAACGCCTCCGAAGCCATCGCCCCCCACCCCGGCGACATCACCCTCCGCACCCGCCGCATCCACGCCGACGAGAGCCTCTTCGCCACCTGCGTTCACGCCCCCGCCCTCCCCCCCGGCGACTACATCGTCCTCGAAATCTCCGACACCGGCTGCGGCATGAACGACACCCTCCTCCCCCGCATCTTCGACCCCTTCTTCACCACCAAATTCGCCGGCCGCGGCCTCGGCCTCGCCGCCGCCCTCGGCATCATCCGCGGACACAAAGGCGCCCTCCGTGTCACCACCCAAACCGGCCAAGGCTCCACCTTCCATCTCTACCTCCCCGCCGTCGCCGACACCCTCCCCGCCCCCCCAAATCCGACACCCCCGCCGCCGCCCCCAAGCCCGGCCGACACCTCCTCCTCGTGGACGACGAAAACACCGTTCGCGAAATCGCCGCCCAGATCCTGACCACCATCGGCTACCGCGTCACCTCCGCCGCCAACGGCGAAGACGCCATCCGCGCCTTCCGCGCCTCGCCCGCCTCCTTCGACGCCGCCTTCATCGACCTCACCATGCCCGACATGAACGGCGGCGACGTCATGAAAGCCCTCCGCCAACACCGCCCCGACCTCCCCGTCCTCCTGATGAGCGGCTGACCGGACGCACTTTTTTGGACCACCCGAAGTGAGAGTCTGGGCGGGTTGATT
>DAIPIP010000152.1:0-6694 GCA_036770725.1 Opitutaceae bacterium | reverse complement strand
ATCTTCGAGCAGTAGAGGGCGTCGTGGATGGCCTTGATGAGCTCCTTCTTCTTGGCGGGGCCGACCTTCTTGATCTTGGGCCCTTTGAGAATCTTCGACGCGGCGACGCGCTCTTCCTTGATGGCGGAGAGGCATCGGGCGAAGACGGACTCGGCGATGGTCGGGGCGGGCACGCCCATGTCGAGGGCGTTGACCGAGGTCCACTTGCCGGTGCCCTTCTGGCCGGCGGTGTCGAGCACGACATCGACGAAGGGCCTCTTGGTGACCGGGTCCTTCTGCTTGAGGATGTCGGCGGTGATCTCGACGAGGAAGCTGTCGAGCGCGCCCTTGTTCCACTGGGAGAAAATCTCGCCCATCTCGGCGGGCTTCAGGCCGAGCAGGCCCTTCATGAGTTCGTAGGCCTCACAGATCATCTGCATGTCGCCATACTCGATGCCGTTGTGGACCATCTTCACGTAGTGACCGGCGCCGTTTTCACCGATGTAGGTGGTGCAGGGCACGCCGCCCTTGACGGGCTTGCCGGGCTTGGCGCCCATGATCGGTTTGCCGGTCTTCTTGTCCACCTTGGCGGCGATGGCCTTCCAGATGGGCTCGAGGTGCTTGAACGCGGCCTTGTCGCCGCCGGGCATGAGGGACGGGCCGAAACGCGCGCCCTCTTCGCCGCCGGACACGCCGGAGCCGATGAAGAGGAAGCCCTTTTCCTTGAGGGCTTTTTCGCGACGGATGGTGTCGGTCCAGAGGGCATTGCCGCCGTCGATGATGATGTCGCCGGGCTCGAACACCTGGGTGAGGCCGTCGATCACGGCGTCGGTGGGCTTGCCGGCCTGCACGAGGATGATGGCCTTGCGGGGGCGGGAGAGGGAGGCGGCGAACTCCTCAAGGGTCTTGGTGCCGACGACGCCACCGGGGGTGTTCGGGTTTTCGGCGACGAACTTGTCGGTCTTCTCGACCGTGCGGTTGTAAACCGAGATCTGGAAGCCGTGGTCGGCGATGTTGAGGGCGAGGTTTTGACCCATCACGGCGAGGCCGATGAGTCCGATGTCGGAGTGCGTCTTGGGCATGTGGAAAAAGATAAAGAGCAAGCGCTAGGGGCGGAGCGGGCGGGGGCCAATCCCAATTTCCCGCAAACGTGCTCATGCCGACCGTGAGGCGGGCTAATAAACGGTTTTGTGCTGCCGACGCGCCTTTCGTCTTTCGCCGCGCCGCGCCTGCGCGCAGCCTCGCGAGCGTGACGCCCGAAGAACGCGAATCGCCCGACGCTCCCCGCCAACAGCAGAAAAAACCCGCCTTCACCGTGGGCGATGCCCTTCGCGCCTACCTGCGACGCACCCGCCGCGAGCGCGAGTTGCCCGTCACCTACGAGCGCCTGCGCCGCTTCGCCGACTCCATCCCGCTCTCCGACCGCCAGGGCAAACCCACCCTCTGGGAAAGCGTTTTCTATGACCGCCTCGACATGCAGGCCCTGCACGACGACCTCAAACGCATCTACGCCATCCTGCGCGTGGACGGCGATCTGTCGGTCATGCAGCACCTCTACATCGACCGCATCGACTTCTGCGCCTTCGGAAACTCCGCTCCCTTCCGCATTCGAATCGTAAACGCCTACAACGACAACCCCGACCACTTCTACATCAAGAAAGGCGACGCCTCGCGCATCTACGGCCTCGAACTCGAACATCTCCTTTCGCCCAACCGCCTCAACTATCTCACCTACGGCGCCACTCTCGTCGAGGAACACATCGCCGGCATCCCCGGAAACGAGTTCATCGACCGCTGGCTGCACAACCCCGAGATCAGCCCCATTCGCCTCGCCAAGGAACTGGTGAAGTTCAACGAGCGCTGCTTCGTGCGCCTGCTCGGCGACATGCGCGCCTACAACTTTGTCGTCGTCGTCACGCCCGACTTCGAGGCCGCGCAAATCCGCGTGCGCGCGATGGATTTCGACCAGCAGAGCTACGAGGGCCGGCTCAACCTCTACAAGCCGCAGTTTTTCAAGGACAACGCCCCCCTCGCCCTCTTCTGCGCCAAGCACCTTCGCATCGAGACCGCGCGCCAATACCAGCGCGAGGAACAGGTGCTCATGCTCCAACGCGCCGCCATCATCGACGAGCGCCTCGCCCTCCTGCTCAACGCCATGTCGGCCGATCCCCTCGCCCCGCCCGAGCACATCCACCAGCTCCGCGCCTCGCTCGCCGAACATTATGGTCGCCGCGAATACCTCGCCTGCGAATCCATGGGCGCGCTGGTGCGCGAAAACCTGGAGAGCATCCGCCTCGCCGTCGCCGGCGGCGACACCGCATTCCGGCGCGGAGCGTAGTTGATAAATGAATACATTTTCCGCTTCGCCGCCGCGTAATACCGCAGTCCAATGAAACCGAAATTTCACCACAGATATCACAGATGGGCACAGATGCATGAGTAGTGATCTGTGTATATCTGTGTTATCTGCGGTCCCAGATTCCGGTCTCCAAAAAAACGCTTCACTCGCCCCGGCATGAAACCGCCCCCGCCCGAACATCCCGAATCCGTCCACCACTCCGAGTCGCGCCACCTGCTCGCCATCGGCGGCGGGCTCAAGGGCGCGCTCGATATGGTCGCCCAGCAGTTCAACGTGCTGCAAACCCGCGCGCAGCTTCTGCTCACCGTCGCCACCCTCGCGCTCACCATCACCGGTTTCTCCGGCCCGCGCATCGCCGCCGCCGGCCCCTTCCAACGCTACGCCATGGCCGCCGGCCTGGTCTTCGTGCTCGCCTCCATGCTGCTCATCCTCGGCGGCTCGCTGCGCATCAAATGGATCACGCAGTTCCGCGCCCCGCCCGGCGGCGACGACGCCGCGCTGCTTGCCCAAATCGTCTGCCACCGCGACCGCAAGACGCGCCTCTTCTTCGCCGAACTCTGCCTCCTGCTCACCGGCCTCACCCTCTACATCGCGGCCGTGATCGCGTATTTCCTTTTCGGAGCGACGGAGTAGCCGGCGCCGACCCAAGGAACGGCGACACTCTTGTCGCCGGTTTTTCATCCCGCTCGGCCGCTTCCCCGCCCCGCCCCGACCCGGCGACAAGAGTATCGCCACTCCTTGTTCCCGCCGCGCTACATCGCCGCGTCGCCGCCAAAATCGCCTTCACTTCCCGGCGCGCGCCCTCAGTTGTCGGCGCGTGCCCAGCACCGACAACACCTTCCCATCCCGCGATTCCCACCGCGCCTGGCTCGCCGAGCAGGCCGCCCTCCCTCAGGGCTTCCGCGTCGGCGCCATGCGCTTTGAGTTCACCCCCAAGGAGGCCCCCAAGCCCTCCAAGATGACGCTTACGCTCATCGCCCTCGACACGCCCACGCCCGACTTCGCGGCCGTGTTCACCAAAAACGCCTTCCCCGGCGCGCCCGTCATCGTCGGCCGCAAGCGCCTCGCCGAGCCGAAGCTCGGAGCCATTCTCATCAACAACAAGATCTCCAACGTCTGCGCCCCCGGCGGCGTCGAGGCCAGCGAGACCCTCTGCGCCGAGGCCGCAAAACTGCTCGGCCTCGCGCCGACCGAGATCCTGCCCTGCTCCACCGGCGTCATCGGGTGGGGCCTGCCCGTCGAGGCCATGACCGCCGCCCTGCCGCAGGCCGCCGCCTCGCTGGCGGCCGGCTCCATCCTGCCCGCCGCCGAGGGCATCGTGACGACCGATCTGTATCCAAAAATTCGCTACGCCACGGTCGGCGCCGGCCGCGTGGTCGGCATCGCCAAGGGCGCGGGCATGATCGAGCCCAACCTCGCCACCATGCTCGTCTATGTGCTCACCGATCTCGCGGTGCCGCGCGCCGAGCTGCGCGCCCTGCTCTCGCGCGTCGCGGGCGAGACCTTTAACCGCATCTCGATCGACAGCGACACGAGCACGTCCGACACCGTCGCGCTCGTCTCCTCCGGCCTCGTGCCCTGCCCCGACCTCGCCGCCTTCGAGCCCGCGCTGCGCGCCGTTTGCACCGATCTCGCCGAGGACGTGGTGCGCAATGGCGAGGGCGTGCGCCACGTGCTGCGCGTGCGCGTCTCCGGCGCGCCCGACGCCGCCGTCGCCGTCTCGCTCGGCAAGGCCATCGTGAACGCCCCGCTCTTCAAATGCGCCATGGCCGGCAACGACCCCAACGTCGGCCGCCTCGTCCAGGCCATCGGCAAACACGTCGGCGCGGCCGGTCTCGACCTCGATCTGTCGCGGTTGCGCGCGCGCATCGGCGGACTGGAAATTTTCGCCGAGGGCGCCTTCCGCCTGGATTACGAAAAAGAGGCCGCGCTCGTCGCCCACCTGAAATCGGCCGAGCTCTACCAAAGCCGGCCCGACGCGAACGGCGGCTACGCGCCGCCCGTCGATTTTCCTCCGCACGAGCGTTGCGTGGAGATCGAGGTCGATCTCGGCGGCGGCGCGGGCTCGGCCGAGGCGACGGTGCTCGGTGGCGATCTCACCCACGAATACGTGAGCGAAAACGCCGACTACCGGAGCTGAGCACTGTAGGGCGGGGCCGCCGCACCCCGCCCCACACCCGACAACCTCAGAGCAAATCCGCCGCGAGCTCGGCCAACCGACTACGCTCGCCCTTGTTGAGCTTAACGTGCGCCGCCAGCGACTGGCCTTTCATGCGGTCATGGCAGTAAACGAGGCCGTTGCTGCGCGAATCGACATATGGATTGTCGATCTGAGCCGGGTCGCCGATCAGCACGATCTTCGACCCTTCGCTGATGCGCGTGATCACCGTCTTCACCTCGTGCGGCGTGAGCTGCTGCGCCTCGTCGAGAATGAAGAAGCGCCGCGCGATCGAGCGACCGCGGATAAACGCCAGCGCCTCGATCTCCACCAAGCCGCTTTTAATCAGGCGCTCGTAGGGTTTCATGGTTGCGTTCGGTCCCGTCAGGCCCCCGCCACCACCGCCCGCCGCGGGCACCGGCCCGGCCAGCGCCGCGTTCGACATCGCCAACGCCGACGCGCCGCCCTTGCGGTGTTTCTTGGAAACCTTCTTGGCGGCAAACTGCGGATCCTTCGGAGGCTTCGAGGGGATCAACACCTCAAGCGCGTCAAAGTAGGGCTGCAACCACGGCTTCATCTTCTCCTCCATCGTGCCGGGCAGGAAGCCGATGTCCTTGCCCAGTGCCATCACAGGGCGCGAAATCGAAACCCCGTCGTAGCGCGAATGATCGTCGTGCGTCTGATGTAGCGCGCACCCAATCGAAAGCAGCGTCTTGCCCGTGCCCGCCTTTCCGAAACAGGTTACCAGCGTGATCGTGTCATCCAGCAGCGCGTCCATGAAAAACTGCTGTTCCAAATTACGCCCCCGAATCGTGATACCGCCCGGTGCCTTGATCCAATCGGGGATCTTCAGCCGCGCCACCCGACCATCGCCATAATAACGCGCCGGCATCGTCTTGCCCTCGGTGGAGCGCAACAAAACGTATTCGTTGAGCGTGAGCGTGACCGCGGTCTCCTCCTCCAGCGTGAGCTCGCCCTCCGAGGCGAAGCGCTGCAGCTCGTAAACCGTCACCGCGATCTCGCGGTAATCACCCTCGTCGTCCACCTCGGCGACTTTGTCGTTGAGGTAATCCTGCGCCTCGAGCCCGACGGCGCGCGCTTTGAGCGTCACGTTGACGTCCTTGGTCACGAGGATGGTCGGCGGCGAATAACGCGACTTCACGTAGAGCGCGCACGCGATGATGCGGTTGTCCTTCTTGCCCAGATCGGGCAACACCGCCCGGAATGCCACCATCTCCGGCGTGTCTCGCAAAGCGGGATCCGCGATCCACGGATTAATGATGACCGACAGCGTGCCGCCGGTTTCGAGCTTCACCCCCTCGTGCATCGACCTCGAATCGGGCAACAATTCCGAAAGGATGCGATGCACCCGGCGGGCATTCCGCCCCCGCTCGGTGGACTGTTCGGTTTTTATACCGTCGAGCTCCTCGAGCACCTCGACCGGGATGGCCAAGTTGTTGTCTTCAAATTTGAAGATCGATTGCGGATCGTGGAGGAGGACGTTGGTGTCGAGAACGAAGGTTTTGGCCTTCGCTGACACCTTCGTTTTGGATTTCGGCGCCGTCGCACCAGAGATGGATTCCATTAGGTGGATAACTTGTGAACAACCCTGCCCGCGCGGGAGGGGATGTCGATGCCGGATTGTGGCGAAATACGAATGGGCACGGGATTGTTTCGCATCCGTTGCACGGCGCGTGCCAGCGCACTCGCGAAAGCGGCTAAACACTCAGTCTCTCACGCGTAAGGCAGCGCCTTCGGCTTGGACGACTTCGCCGGCAGCGGCGCCCAGAGGCGTAGCAATAATTCCGCGAGGTTGCGCATGCTGGTGCGGGCCAGCCCCGTGCGCTGCGCCTCGCCGCGAAATGGTTCCACCACCTCCGCGCGCTCCACGTAGTAACGCCAGAGATCGCGCTCCAACACCGTAGCCGCCGCGTGAGGATCATCCTCGGCGCGCGCAAATTCCCGCCGCACCACTTCCTGCCAATGTCGCTTCTCGTCCTCCTGCGCGTGCAGGTAGTCGTAGGTCATTTGTTCGTTTCGATTCAGGCTCATGGCGTCGCTCGCAAAACCGAGCACGCGGAAACCATAAAACGCGAGCCCGCGACGCACGTTGCCAAGATTTGCTCCATTTTCGGCCGGTCAGCTGCTACAGCATTTCCAATAAAACTGTGGCTATTTTTAGGAGAGGAGTCAGGCTA
>DAIPIP010000151.1:0-6906 GCA_036770725.1 Opitutaceae bacterium | reverse complement strand
CTAGAGATAAGCCTGCGACTATAGATTTTGGCGCAAAGCCCGCCAAGAATCGCGAAATCAAAACCTCCGGATCTGCATCACTTCGCGACCTTGGTTCGGGTTGCCCCCTGTTTTCGGTGACGGAATTCATGCGCGGCAAATGACGAGGAGAGGTTGAGGAACCTGTTCCAGATTTTAATCACCGCGAAATTGCCCGAAAAAACGCCGCAATCATGCCAGATCATGCTGTGATGCTTCCGAACTTCGCGAATCTTCGTGTCTTCTTCGCGGTTAAATAAATTCCTGCGCTCCGACCGCCCCTTCCGCGCCATCACCCCCGGCCCAACCACTCAAAAAAGCGAGAAGCCGTGGTTCGATTATTTGGCCGCTTAGCGTTTGAGTCGGAATCTTTCCATCCGTCGTTGTTGCCCGAAGAACCGCGAAGATCAGACCGACCGCGGCCAAAAATCTTCGCAAATCTCCGGGGTCTTATTCGCCGTTAACCGCCCCCGCCTCACTCCCTTTCACCCACCGCCAGATACTCCACGCGGTGAAACACCGTCGGGCTCATCCACGAGGCCAGCCCCAACCCGTTCCGATTCCCCACCGCCCAGATATCCGGCACCGCCAGCCTCCGCCCCGCCAGCTCCCAAGTCCGCCGAGTCTCCCCGTTCCAAACCGCCGTCACCCGCGCGCCGCGAACCTCCAACCGCACCCGCTGCCGCTCCCCGTTGCGCAGCACCGCCGCAAAGTGCTCCCCGTGCGACCGCAAATCGCGCCCGTCGATCATCTGCACCCCGCCCAGCCCCCGCTCCCATGCATCCAGTTCAAAAATCCCCGTCCCCGCCCCCGTGGGCAAAATCACCCCGACCGAATGCACGCCCGCCATCCGCGTGAATTCCACCTCCACATCATAACGAAACCCCGCCTCCACCGCGCCGGGCAACCCCAACACCGCCACCTCCCCGTCGCTCGCCACCCCCTCCCCGCGCCGCGTCCATCCACCCCGGATCGCCGCCGCCCCCGGAGTCACCTCCGCCAACAAATCCCTCCACTCCCCCGTCGCCCCCTCCCGCTCCAAGCTCCCCCCCGTGGCCCGTTTAGTGAGAAACGGGACCTCCACCGGCTTTTTCACCTTCTCCTCCACTAGCGCCTCAACTGGCGCCTCCACCATCTCCACCCCCGCCACTTCCCGCCCCTTCCCCACCCAAACCACCACCCCGCACACCATCCCCAAAACCGCCGCCGCCAACCCCGCCCACCCCCACGCCATCCGCCGCCGCAGACTCGCCGCCGCCAACCTACGCGCAAATTCTCCCGCCGATTTCGGCCGCCGCCCCGCCTCGTTCGCCAACGCCGCCTCGATCACCGCGTCCACCTCCACCGGCACCCCCGCCACGCTACGCGAAACCTTCGGAAACACCCCGCGCGGCACCCGCCCCGTCAGCATCTGATAGGTCATCACCCCGAGCGCATACACATCCGTCGCCGGCGTCACTTCCCCAGCCGCCCCGCCCCCCGCCTGCTCCGGCGCCGTGTAGTCGAACGTGCCAAAAACCACCCCGCTCAACGTCAACTCCGTCGTAAACCCCGTCCCCCGCGCCCGCGCCAACCCGAAATCCGCCAACGCCAGCGAACCATCCCCGCGCACCAACACGTTCGCCGGTTTCAAATCCCGGTGCACCACCCCGCGTGCATGCACCGCGTCCAACGCCCCCGCGATCTGCGCCACCCACCCGACCACCTCCGCCAACCCCGCCGGCCCCGCCGCCAGCCGCGCCGCCAAGTCCCCGCCCTCCGCCCACTCCGTCACCAGATAAGGCGTGCCGTCCGCCAGCGCCCCGAAGTCAACGACCTGCACCACGTGCGCATGCCGCAGCTCCGCCAGCACCCGCGCCTCCCGCTCGAACCGCTCCCGCGCCAGCGGATCCGCCGCCACCCCCGGCGGTTGTAGTTTCACCGCAACTACACGCCCCGGCCGCGTCTGCTCCGCCCGATACACCGCCCCCATCCCCCCGCGCCCCGCCAGCTCCAGCACCCGCAGCCCGGGGAACACGTCCTTCAACGCCTCCACCGCCGGCGGCGTCCACCCCGCCACCCCTCCGGACCCCGGCCCCAGGCCCAGCCCCAGCCGTCGCGCCGTCTCGCCGTCGCTCATGCCCGCCCCTCCCTCAACTCCGCCCCGAGTTCGCGCAACTCCGCCTCCACGTCCGCCCCCTCCGGCAACGTATCCGCCACCACACTACGCAACGCCTCGCCGAAGCGCTTCCGCAGCCGGAACACCGCCACCCGCCGCGCCCCCGCCGACATCCCCGCCCCGGCGCCGCCGCTCCCCGCCGCGCCGCCCTCCCCGAACGCCTCCGCCCGCAGCGCCGCGAACACGTCCGCCTTGCCCTCCGCCGCATAGCGCGCCTCCACCCGCGCCATCGCCGCCGCCACCAGCTCGCGCGCCCACTGCCGCTCGAACGCCGCGTCCGGCCCGTTCGCCCCCGCGTCCGCCGCCGTGCGCGCCCACTCCGCCTCCGCCGCCTCGAAATCCCCCTCGCTCCACCCGCCCGGCGGCGTGCGCTTCTCCGCCCCCTCCCGTTCCGCGCGGTCGATCAAACCACGCCTGAACGCCGACGCCAAAAAACTCCGCAAACTCCCGCGCGCCTCCTCTGCCCGCGCGAAAAAATCCCGCCGCAACGCGCCCGCGAAAAAATCCTGCACCGCATCCTGTGCATCCGCCCGCGCCAAACCCCGCTCGCGCGCCAACGCATACAGCGGACGCCAGTAAACCCGGCACAACACCTCCAAAGCCTCCCCCGATTTCCCGCCCTCCGCCCGCACGCTCCGCACCAACGACCAACTCGTCGTCGGAAACCCCCATCTCGTCTGTGGTGCCGCGCTACTCATGTGCTCCCACCAGCAAGCCCGTCGAAAACTCCAAAACAATCGTCAAATCCCGCCCCCCGCCAACCCGCCGTTGCCGCCCCCGCCTTTCTTTGCCTACACCAGTAACACCGCCCGCCGCTTCCCGTATTAAGGACGAACCCTCTCCGTTTCCCCGCCATGAGCCTTTCCCTTTCGTCCGCCTCCTCCCCCTTTTTGCGCTTTTTGTGCCTTTTTGTGGCCATTGCCTTAAACGCCCACTCCCAGGTCACCACCACCGGCTTCGCCAACGCCCCCCGCCCCGAGGCCCCGGGCACCCTCCTCAGCCACCCCGTCGCCAACGGCTCCGAACCCATCGGCCGCACCACCACCCTCAACTACCTCAACGGCTGGCTCATCGTCGGCGGCGAATCCCCCGGCTCCCGCGATGGCTCCGATCTCATCCTGCGCATCTACGACATCGCCAACCCCGCCGCCCCCCTCCGCCGCCTCCCCGCCGATTTCCTCCTGCCCCCCGCCGACTACCCGCTCAACACCCAGTGGCACCAGGGCAACCACGGCTGGAACGCCCACGGCACCGCCCAATCCGGCGACCTCCTCCTCCCCCAGGTCCTCCGCATCTCCACCTTCGGCGGTGTCCCCGAACGCGGCGGCACCAACAACATCCCCAACATCGGCGAGGTCGGCATCGGCTACAACCGCTCCTCCCAAGCCGGCCCCTGGGTCGCCTCCTTCCCTTGGTATGGCTCGGCCGACGAGGATTTCACCATCGAACGCGTCTCCAACGCCGCCGGCTTCAACCAGTTCCAAACCCTCGCCACCTTCGACCACGTCGGCCCCTACGGCGGCGGCGACTGGCACCCCATCTTCTTCGGCGACCTCCTCATCTACGCCCGCTCCGGCGGCACCGCCCACGACGGCGTCGTCGTCTATCGCCTCGAATACCACAATTTTGAGGACAACACCTCCCGCTCCGTCACCCCCCACTATGTCGGCTCCCTTCCCGGCGGCTTCCAGGGCTACTGGCCCGTGCTCTACTCCGACGGCGCCGACCTCCACGTCGTCGGCTCCTCCACCGACATCCTGCTCGCCGCCGACATCACCGTCGCCGCCGACCCCGCCCGCGCCGCCGCCGATCCCTCCGCCGCGCCCGTCAGCCTCTCCGCCAGCCTCGCCATCCCCGCCTTCACCAACGCCTCGTATCCGGTTTTTCAGGACAACTTCGGCTTCATCCACAACCGCAAGATCGACATGACCCGCTTCCTCGCGGGCGACCCCGATCCCATCGTGCTAACCCTGAACGAAGGCGCGCCCAACAACGTGGATACCTCCCAGATGTCCCTCGCCCTCGGCAACCTCTGGATCACCGGCGGCTACCCCCACAACTTCGGCACCGCCAACGCCCGCGCCCAAGGCATGGCCGTCTGGGTCCACCAACAAGCGCCCGACACCACCCGCCCGCGCGTCACCTACCACATCCCCCAGGCCGGCCGCGTAAATTACCCGCGCCACGCCCCGCTCTCCTTTCTCGTCCCCGAACACCCCCGCCGCGGCGGCCCGCGCAACGGCCTCGATTTCGCCGTCCGCCGCGTCACCCCCGGCGAGGGCGACGCGCCCGACACCCTCGGTGCCCCCGTATCCGGAACCCTGATACACGACTTCTCCGGCGTGCTCACCTTCACCCCCTGGCCCGGCCTCGACCCCGACGCCACCTACCAGGTGGACTTCTTCGCCGACGACAACGGCACCCCCGCCAACCCCGACGACGACCTCGGCTTCCAGGACGCCGCCGGCAACCTCATCGAACCCCACTCCTTCCGCTTCTCCACCGGCGGCGGCATCGACGCCTTCCCGCCCCCCGCCTTCACCACCGTCACCGCCGACCTCTACCAACCCGCCCCCGGCCAACTCGTCACCGTCACCGCCGCCGCCACCTCCCACGCCCCCGACCCCGCCGTCGAATACCGCTTCAACTTCGACGGCACCTGGACCCCGTGGTCCGCCTCCCCCACCGCCGCCGACGACTACGCCGCCCCCGGCCGCCCCCGCGTGCTCGTCCAGGCCCGCGACACCGCCGGCCAGATCGCCAACTCCTCCGTCCGCCTCCTCGTCCTCGAACCTCTCCCGCCCGGCCCCCGCCCCACCCAAAGCAGCACCCTCGCCCTCGGCGACGACCCCGCCGGCCGCCGCCTCTGGGTCGTCAACCCCGACGCCGACTCCGTCGCCGTGCTCGACGCCGCCACCGGCACCAAACTCGCCGAACACCCCACCGGCCCCGACTCCTCCCCGCGCTCCATCGCCCGCGACGCCCTCGGCCGCTACTGGATCACCCTCCACGGCGCCGACGCCCTCCGCGTGCTCAATCCCGACGGCACCACCGCCCACCACCTCCCGCTCCCCTACGGCTCCGCCCCCTTCGGCGTCGCCCCGTCCCCCGACGGCCAACACCTCTACGTCACCCTCCAAGGCTCCGCCCGCCTCCACCGCTACTCCGCCGCCGCCCCCGCCGCCGCGCCCCTCACCCAGACCACCTTTCCCACCCCGCACGCCCTCGCCGTCTCCGCCGACGGCGCGCGCGTGCTCGTCACCCGCCTCCTCTCCCCCGAGCTCGAAGGCCAGATCGGCGAGTTCCACGGCGCCACCCTCGCCGCCGTCCGCACCTTCCGCCTCGCCTCGTCCAACGCCACCGATTCCGGCGACCGCGCCGCCGGCACGCCCAACCACCTCGCCGCCATCGCCATCTCCCCCGACGGCACCCGCGCCGCCGTCGCCTCCAAACAGGACAACACCCAGCGCGGCCTCCTCTTCGGCGTCGGCGACCTCACCCACGAGACCTCCATCCGCGCCGTCGTCTCCTTCCTCGACCTCGTATCCAACCAGGAACTACACAACAGCCGCCGCGATCTCGACAACTCCGCCGATCCCTCCGCCCTGGCCTACACTCCCCTCGGCGACACCCTACTCGTCGCCCTCCAGGGCAACAACCGCGTCGTCGGCATCGACGCCCTCGGCGTCGCCTCCCTGCCCATGCAGCCCACCGCGGGCTCCACCCTCGTCACCTCCGCCGTCATCACCCTCGACCTCGCCGCCGGCCTCGCCCCCCAGGGCCTCCTCCTCGACCCCGTCTCCAACCGGCTCTTCACTCAAAACTTCCTCTCCCGCACCGTCACCGCGCGCGACGCCGCCCCGCTCCTCGGCCAGAACCAGACCACCCTCCCGCTCCTCCCCGCCGGCCACGTCTCCACCGTCGCCACCGAGCTCCTCGCCCCCGACGTCCTCCTCGGCAAACAAATCTTCTACAACGCCGACGACCTCCGCATGGCCGCCGACGGCTACATCTCCTGCGCCAGTTGCCACCTCGACGGCGGCCACGACGCCCGCGTCTGGGACTTCACCGGTCGCGGCGAAGGCCTCCGCCGCACCACCGATCTCCGCGGCCGCTCCGGCCTCGGCCATGGCCGCCTCCACTGGTCCGGCAACTTCGACGAGATCCAGGATTTTGAACACGATATCCGCGCCGCCTTCGGCGGCACCGGCTTCCTCGATCTCACCGCAGCCGAATTCGCCGACCTCCACCCCTCGCCCGCCACCGGCAAAACCGGCCTCTCCCCCGAACTCGACGCCCTCGCCGCCTACGTCTCCTCCCTCACCCCCGCCACCACCCCGCGCAGCCCCCACCGCGCCTCCGACGGCACCCTCACCGCCGCCGCCCTGCGCGGTCGCGACGTCTTCACCGCCCAATCCTGCACCGACTGCCACACCGGCCCCGGCCTCACCGACAGCGCCCTCGGCCCTGTATCCACGCCAAACCTACACGACGTCGGCACCCTCTCCGCCCTCTCCGGCCTCCGCCTCGGCGCCGCCCTCGAAGGCATCGACACCCCCACCCTTCACGGCCTCCACGCCACCCGCGCCTACCTCCACCACGGCCAGGCCGACACCCTGCTCGACGTATTTTCCTACGCCGGCGGCAGCCTCCGCCTCGCCTCCGAAGCCCAGCTCCTCGGCCTCCCGCCCACCGCCATCGAGACCGATTCCCCCGCCCAAGGCGGCGGC
>DAIPIP010000013.1:0-28864 GCA_036770725.1 Opitutaceae bacterium | reverse complement strand
GACTCCCTCGGCTGGTTTACTCATTGCGGCTACAGTTTTATTTAAAATGCTCTAAACATAGATTACACAGAAAGCACAGATGAAGGCAGTTACGTATCAGAAATCCATGGGTTTAAACTCACCCGACGGGTGAGTGAATTGAATTCTGCAATGCCTTGGTGATCTGTGTTTATCTGCGAAATCTGTGGTTCAACTGCTTTTTCCAGGATGAGGCCAATGGCCCTTGGATCTTGGTGGATGGTTCGAAGGACCGGACAGAGCCGATCCCTCCAAAAGACCAAAGACCAATGGTGGGGTTCAATTCACTTGAGCGTGGTTTGGAATCAGGGGGCGGGCGGCAAGACCCGTGCGAGGGCGTCGTAGAGGTCGGCGGGGGCGAAGGGTTTTCGGAGCACGGCGTCCGTCGCGGCGTTGGTGGGGGAGGGGGATTCTTCGGCAAGAAGTCCGGAAATGAACACGATGGGCAGGGCGGGGCGGAGCTGTTTTATGCGCGCGGCGACTTCGGCGCCGCCGAGGCGGGGCATCATGTGGTCGAGGATGATGGCGGAGAAGCGGTCGGGATCGCGCTCAAAGATGGCGAGGGCCTTCTGACCATCGGCGGCGGTTACGGAGGTGAAGCCCTTGGTCTCGAGGGCCATTTTGGTGAGCGCGCGAATGGGTTCCTCGTCGTCCACCACCAAGACCGCGCGGCCTGCGCCGTGGATTTCGGGACTGGGGGGGAAGGGAGTTTGGGTGCCGGGGGCGTTGAGATCGGTGGGGAGGATGACGCAGAAGCGGGTGCCCTTGTCGGGGGTGCTTTGGACGTCGAGTCCGCCGCCATGGCCGCGAACGATGCCGAGAACGGTGGAGAGTCCGAGGCCGGTGCCCGCGCCGCGCGATTTGGTGGTGAAGAAGGGTTCGAAGATGCGATCCAGAATGTCTTGGGGAATGCCCGTGCCGGTGTCTGCGACCGAGATGGCAACGTAGTCTCCCGGCGGGATGACGAGGCCGGACAGGGTGATGAGTTCTTCGGCTATGGCGCGGGGCGCGGCCTCGATGGTGAGGTGGCCGCCGTCGGGCATGGCATCGCGTGCGTTTACGCAGAGGTTTAGCAGGACCTGGTGAAGCTGGGTGGGATCGCCGACCAAGGGGCGGAGATCGTCCGGGAGCTTGACGGATAATTCGATGTTTTTGGGCAGGGTTTCCCGGAGAAGATTGCGGATTTCTTTTATGAGGTGGCTGGCCTGGAGGCTCATGCGTTCGCCGCCGACGCCTCGGGCAAAGGTCAGCACTTGGCGGACGATGCCGGCACCGCGTTGGGCGGATTGCCGCACCATTTCAAAACGAGCCTGATCGGCGGGTTTGGGGTAATGGATTTTAAAGAGGTCCATGGCCATGAGGATGGGGGCCAGGACGTTGTTCAGGTCGTGGGCGATGCCGCCGGCGAGCAGGCCGATGCTTTCGAGGCGTTGGGTGCGGGCGACCTGGGTTTCCATCTCTTTGTGCGCGGTGATATCTTGTTGGATCGCGACGTAGTGCTCGATGGTGCCGTTGGGTCGCATGACGGGGGCGATGAGCATGTGTTCCCAGTAGAGGGACCCGTCGCGGCGCTGGTTCTGGAGGTCGCCTTCCCAGACTTTTCCCCGTGAGATGGTGGTCCAAAGTTTTTCGTAGAAGGCGGAATTCTGCCGGCCGGATTTCAGGATGCCGGGGGAGCGCCCGACGACCTCGGCGAGGGTGTAGCCGGTCATGGTGGTGAAGGCGGGGTTGACCCATTGGATGCGGCCGAGCACGTCGGCGACGATGATGCCGGTGGGGGCGGCCTCCACCATGGTGCGCATGAGCTTGAGCTGTTCGTCGGAGCGGTGCTGCTCGGTGACATCCTCGAGGGTGCAGAGCAGCCTGGTGTCGTCGCGGAAGGGGAAGGGGCTGAAGGTGGCGGATAGGCGGAGGGCGGGGACGTCGGGAGCGGGAAGGGCAACCGCGACGGTCACGGCGATGTTGTCCCGGGCGGATTGCCGGGCCGCCTCGGAGAGGCCGTGACCGTTCCAGGCGGGGTGGGCGGAGAGGGGGGTGGCGAGGAGTTCGGCGCGGGGTATGCCTAGCAGGCGGGCGGCGGCGGGAGTGGCGTCGGCGACGCGGTGGTCGTGCGGGTTGATGAGGAGGAGGCCGGTGTGGGCGTTATCGAAGAGGGCGCGGTGGCGGGCCTGGCTTTCGAGGAGGTCGCGGTTGAGTTGTTCGCGTTCGACGCGTGCGCGGATGAGGCCGAGGCCGTGGATGAGGTCGGCGACGAGGCGGTGCATGAGTTCGACGCACTCGGCATCAAAATAGTTGGGTTCTCCGGCATAGGCTACGATGGCTCCGCGCCGGGTCTCCACGGTCAGGGGAATGGAGATGCAGGGTCGAAAGCCGTGGCGCTGGATGCCTTCGCGCCAAGGGGACAGGGACGGATCGGTGAGCATGTCGGGCACGACGATGGTGCGTTGCTCGCGAATGGCCCGTCCGGTGGGGCCTTGGCCGTGGGGATCGGCGGGGTCCAGGCTGCATCGCATCTGCCGGGCGTAGTCTTCGGCGTTGCCGGACCAATCGGTGATGGTGACCTCGCGGGTGCGTTCGTTGGCCCATGCAAACCAGACGAAGCTAAGGCCGGCGAGGCCGACCATCGCTTCGCTGATTTCGCGAAAGAGAGACTCCTCGTTTTTGGCGGCGAGCGTTGCCTGGTTGGCGCGGGCGAGGGCGGCGAACATGCGTTTGGAGCGCTGCAAATGTTCGTTGGCTTTGCGCAGTTCTTCGCGGCGTGCGTCCTCGGTTTCGCGAATTCGCCGCTGCATGCGCGCGGCGAGGAGGTGAAGAATGGCAGCGGTGACGACGACGAAGGCGAGGCCTTTGGTGACGCTCCAGAAAAGCGAAGCGGCGCCGTGCTCGTGTGAGCTTTGGAGGAGGAAGTCGGAGCTGACGATCCATGCGCCGGCGAGCAATCCGTATTTTAAACTTAGGCGACTCGGCTCGGATAGGGGCCAGCTCATGGAGGAGGTTACATGACCTTATACCGGTATGATTACGAGGGCTTTATGGCTCGTGGAATGAATTAAATACGGGGCCGTGGGTAGCGTGAGGACGGAGTTTTAAGCAGGGGGCGGTTGATGCTTTTTGATGACGAATACAAGGGGGGCTGGAGTCATCCCTTGCCGCCGAAACTAACGTAGTCGTCGAGGTCGAGGCGGTCGAAGTGGGTGATGATATCATCGCGACCGGGGGCGAGGGATTCGATGGAGTCGGCGAAGAAGCGGTGACGTTTGACGTCGCCGGCGGACAGCGTGGTCAGCCAATCGGACCAGGCGGTGATCTCGTGCGGTGGGCGCGTGGGTCTGGCGTGGGTGAGCACCCAGGCGAGCATCTCGGTGTCGGAGCGGCCTTGGGCGACCTCGGTGGCGAAGGTTTCGGCGGAGATGCCGACGAAGGCGAAGAGGCGCTGGTCGAGGGGGCAGGGGAATAGGTAGTCGCCGAGTTTGCCGGTGGCGGCGGCGCGGGCCTTGTCGAGCAGGCGGGGCAGGTGGACGAAACCGCCGAGTTTCACGCGCGGGCTGCGCGGCGGGTGTTGGGTGAGGTCGGGAGCGGAGTGGTTTAGCGTGGGCATACGGTATCATGAGCGCGGCCTTGGTTCCGGCGCAAACGCCGGGGCGCTACAAAAACACCGACGATGAGCGGGCCCAGAACCAGTCGGCCTCGGCGGGGAAGGAGTCGGGGCGGACGGGGTGCATGTGGCCGGCGTCGTCGCAGGCGTAGGGCTGGAAACCGTGGGCGCGAAAAAACGCGGCGAGGTCGGCGACATCGAAGCCGTAGCGGGCGGAGTGGGCGGGGACGATCTCGGTTTGCACGACGAGGTTGGCGTTGTTGGCGAGGGTGCGGGTGGCACCGCGCAGGGCGGCGAGTTCGAAGCCCTCGACGTCGATTTTGATGAAGTCAACGCGTGGCAGGCGAAGGCGGGCGATTTCGGCGTCGATGGTGGTGACGGCGACTTGGGCGGAGAGGGCGGAGGTAAGGGAGGCGGACGATGTGTAACCCAATGGGTTACACGGCGCGGGGGCGCGGGAGGAGGCGGGATGCGGGGCGAGGTGGACTTCGCCGAAGTTTTCCTCGGTGACGACGAGGTTGGCGGTGCCGGTTTCGGGGCCGGCGGCGGCGCGGAGGAGGGTGACGTTGGTCAGGCGGTTTTGGCGGATGTTGGCGCGCAGGCAGGCGAAGGTGGGGCGGTTTGGCTCGAAGGAGATCACGTGGCCTTGGGGACCGACGAGGCGGGCGAGCGGGACGGAGTAGGTGCCGATGTTGGCGCCGACGTCGCAGGCGACGAAGCCGGGACGAACCCAGCGACGGAGGAAGCGCATCACGTTCGGGTCGCGTTCGCCGAGCACGGCGACGGCGAAGGACGTGAAGTTGTTCTTCATCGAAAGGTAGCGGTTGCCGCCGCCGTCGGTGAAGCGGAGCACGCGTCCGGGCCAGACGCGGCGCGTCATGTAACGAAACCAACGCCCGGCGTGGATGAAGGGATGCTCGAAGTAGAGCGCGAAGCCGCGTCGCCAACTGCTGCGGGTGTAGTCGCCAAGGGTGGCGGTGGAGGATGTGTTGGCCATGCGCGGGGGACGGGTGTCGGAACCCGGGCAGGCTGCTCGGGGGCGCGGGGCGCGGTCAAGGGGTGGGGCGGGAGGAGAGGCTGAGTTTACGCGTTCGTTGCAATCGGGGCGGGTTCATCCCGCTTCTTACGAAGCGGGTTACGTGGTGGACGAAAACGGGAGGGGCTGCGGACTCAGGCTAGGATTTTGCCGTCGGCGTAAACGAGTTTGCCGGAGACGTAGGTGGACTGGACGCGGCCGCGGAGTTTTTGACCGTGCCAAGGGCTGTTGCTCGATTTGGAGAAACCGGCCTTGGCGTCGTAGGTCCACTCGGCGTCGGGATCGAAGAGCACGAGGTCGGCGGGCGCGCCTTCGGCGAGGGTGCCGGCGGGTAGGCCGAGGAGTTGCGCGGGCTTTCGGGTCCAGAGGTCCACGAGGGTGGAGAGCTTTAGTTTGTTTTTGCGCACGAGGATATCGAGCGAGACGGCGAGGGCGGTCTCGAGGCCGAGGATGCCGTTGGGGGCGAGGTCGAATTCGCGGTCCTTCTCGTCGGGGGTGTGCGGGGCGTGGTCGGTGGCGAGGATGTCGAGCGTCCCGTCCTTGAGGCCGGCGATGATGGCGAGGCGGTCCTCCTCGGTGCGTAGGGGCGGGTTCATCTTAAAATGCGTGTCGTAGGTGGCGACGCAGGCGTCGGTGAGGGCGAAGTGGTGCGGGCAGGCCTCGCCGGTGACCTTGACGCCGCGGGATTTGGCGCGGCGGAGGATCTCGACCGCGTTGCGCGAAGAGATGTGCTGCATGTGGACGTGCGCGCCGGTGTATTCGGAGAGGATGCAGTTGCGCGCGACGATGAGGTCCTCGGCGGCGTTGGGCCAGCCCTTGAGGCCGAGCTTCACGGACATGGCGCCCTCGTTCATGACCGCTCCGACGGTCATGGAATGATCCTGGCAGTGGTCCATGAGCGGGAGGTCGAACATCTTGGCGTATTCGCAGGCGCGGCGCATCAGCTCGTTGGATTGCACGCAATCGCCGTCGTCGGTGATGGCGACGACGCCGGCGCGCTTGAGCGAACCGATGGGGGCGAGGGCCTGGCCCTTCATGCCGACGGTGATGCAGCCCGTAGGGTAAACATGGATACAGGCGGAGCGCGCCGCCGAGTCCTTCATGAGCTGGATGGTGCCGGCGCTGTCGGCCACGGGGGCGGTGTTGGGCATCATGACCACGGAGGTAAAGCCGCCGGCGGCGGCGGCGCGGGAGCCGGTCTCGATGGTCTCCTTGTGGGTCTGGCCGGGCTCGCGGAAATGGACGTGGATGTCCACGAGGCCGGGCGCGGCGACGAGGCCCTTGGCGTCGATCTTCTTGGCCTTCTTGAGGTCGGCGGCGGAGGGGCGGGCGACGAAGACGCCGTTGTTGATAAAAAGTTCGCCGGCGGCTTCGTCGCGCTTGGCGGCGGGATCGATGACGCGGGCATTTGTGATGTGAAGGAGAGGCATGGCGGAGACTTTGTTTTTAAAGGGAATTACTCGGTCGGGGTGACTGAATCGGGACGGCCGCCGGCGCAGAGGTAGAGGCAGGCCATGCGGACGGCGATGCCGTTGGTCACCTGGTCGAGGATGACGCTGCGGTCGCCGTCGGCCAGGACGCTGTCGATCTCGACGCCGCGGTTGATGGGGCCGGGGTGCATGATGATGGCCTTGGGGTCGAGCCAGCCGGCGCGGGTCTTGTTGAGGCCGAACATGGAGGTGTATTCGCCGAGGCTGGGAAACATGGTGGCGGTCTGGCGCTCGTGTTGTATCCGCAAAAGCATGACAACCTCGGCGTCGGCGAGCGCGGAGCGGAGATCGTGCGAGACCTTCACGCCGAGGGTTTCGAGCGAGCGGGGGACGAGGGTGGAGGGGCCGCAGAGGGTGACGGCGGCGCCGAATTTCACGAGGGCGTGGATGTTGGAGCGGGCGACGCGGCTGAAGAGGATGTCGCCGAGGATGACGACCTTGCGGCCGCGCAGGTCGGGGCCGAGGCGCTCGCGCATGGTGAAGGTGTCGAGCAGGCCCTGGGTGGGGTGTTCGTGGGAGCCGTCGCCGCCGTTGATGACGGGGATGTCGAGGATCTTGGAGAGGTAGAGGGGGGAGCCGGCGCAGGAGTGGCGCAGGACGATCATGTCGGCGCCGAGGGCGGCGATGTTTTCGGCGGTGTCGCGGAGTGTCTCGCCCTTGGTGGTGGAGGAGCTGGAGCCGTCGAGGGAGATGACGTCGGCGCTGAGGCGCTTGGCGGCCATGTCGAAGGCCATGCGGGTGCGGGTGCTGGGCTCGAGGAAGAGGTTGACGATGGTCTTGCCGCGCAGGGCGGGGACTTTTTTCACCGAGCGGCCGAGGATCTTTTTGAAGGCCGAGGCGACGGTGTGGATTTGTTCGATCTCGGCGAGGGAGAGTTCCTCGAGGGTGAGGAGGTGGCGGCGGTTCCAGGACATGGTGGTGAAATGACTAATGACGAATGACGAATGCCGAATGGGGGAGCGGGCGGTTTACTTGGCGGCGACGGTGATGCAGTCGTGGCGGGGGTCGGTGGCGTGGAGGGTGACGGTTACTTTTTCGTCGGGGGTGGCGTCGAGGAGGATGCCGGTGTAGTCGGCGGAGACGGGGAGGGTGCGGCCGCCGCGATCGACGAGGACGGCGAGTTCGACCTTGGCGGGGCGACCGTGGTCGAAGAGTTCGTCGAGGGCGGCTTTGACGGTGCGGCCGGATTGGAGGACGTCGTCTACGAGGATGACGGTGGCGCCGTTCACATCCATGGGGATGATGGTGGGGGTGAATTCCTTGGGGATGGGGTTGAGGCCGATGTCGTCGCGGTGAAAAGAGATGTCGAGAATGCCGGTGCGGGGGCGGGCGTTTTCGGGGTAGTGTTTGCGGAGGAGGAGCTGGAGGCGGGTGGCGACGTGAACGCCGCCGTTGGCGATGCCGATGATGATGAGCTTGCGAGCGGTGGAGGCCGAGTGGTGCGCGGCGATGACATTGGCGAGATTTTCCAGCGCTTCGTTGATGTCGGCGGCGGGGATGCGGCAGACGGGTTCGGGCGCGGGGGCTGAGGCGGGAGGGGTGGCCTTGGATTTGGCGGTGGGAGGGCGTTTGGCGGGCACGGTGCGGAAGGGTGGAAAGGTTGAGGGCGGCTTGGCTAATAAAAAGAGGGAGGCAGGCGGAAGCAGAGGAGGCGGGTTATTGTGGGCCGGCGTCGGTGGTGCCGAATTTGTAGCGCAGGGGGGTATCGGGGCGCGTTTCGAATTCGGAGCGAAGGATGAATCCGCCGTCTTCGGTGGACTCGTGGGCGAAGCGGGCGGCGGACTCGGCGAAGGGATCGGTGGCGGGCTGCGCGGGGGAGCCGTCGAGATCGGCGCGGCGGAGGTGGAGGGCGGAGAAGAACATCTGCTCGGAGGTGGATTTTTCGAGAGATTGGCGGACGATTTTGGGGTAGGCGGCGTAGGCCATTTTAACGAGAAGGTTGCTCTGTTCGAGGTCGGGCCAGGGCTGGATGTCGGCTGATTTGGCTTTGCGGGCTTCGGCCAAGGTGTGAGCTATGGCGCGCGCGTTGGTTTCGAGAATATCGCGGAGATAGCCTTCGGCGCCATCGGGGTGGGCGCGGAGATCGTGGACGAGTTTATCGAGATAGGCGGTGGCTTCGTCGTCGCCAAGAACGGCGGCGTAGGTTTCTTTTAGGCGGGCGAGGGGATGGATTTCGGTGATGCTTTTGGCGCGCAGGTCGAGGATGGCTTCGCCGCCATCGGAGTGGCGGAGGCGGGCGTGGTTGTTCTCGAAATCGACGGAGACAAGGGTGAAGCCTTCGGCGGTCTCGCCTCGGCGGAGGCGGAGATATTGGCCGGTGAGTTCGTTTTCGAGGGAGACCCAGCTTTCGCCTCCGCCCAAGTCGGCGATGCCGCTGAGGCGGAGGCCTTGGGTGAAGCTGGCACGGGAAGGTGCGTTGGCTTTGAGTTCAGCCTCCAGGGCTATGAGGCCGGGGAGGAAATCGCGGCGAAGGTTGCTTTCCACAAAGACGAGTTCGCCGTTAAACATGGCTAGGCCTTCGCGGGCGGGCGGGAGGGTGCTCCAGTTGACAAGGAGTTGGCCGAGCGAGTCGGCGGAGAAGTCGTTTAGGCGGGCGGCGACGGCGCGGCGGCTATGGTCTTCAAGAACGACCCCGATCATGTGATGGACGAGGGTGCCTTCGTCGGTGCGGAGGCTGCGGCCGAGGCGGGCGAGGCCGAGGTAGGCGGCGGTGCTTTCGTCGGGCGGGAGGAGGCGGGCGCCGATGCGGGTGAGCTGGCTGATTTGCCGCAGATTTTGAAAGGATGGCGTGAGGAGGGTGTCGGGGGTGTCGGCGGCGGCGGACGGAGCGTAGGTGGGCCAGAGTTGAGCGTCGGGCGCGGGGGGCGGGATCGTGGCGATGGCGTGGGTGACTTCGCGCAGGAGGGCGGCGGTGGACTCGTCGGGAACGAGTGCGGGGTCCTTCTCGGCGGCACGCAGCCAGGTATTGAGCGAGGAGGCTTGGTCCGCAGGAAGGCGATGAAGTTGGACGAGAAGCGGACGGTAGGGATTGGTGTCAGGGAGAAAGGCGATGGCGGGCGGCAGGTCGGCGTCGGGCGAAGCGGCCGGCGCGGGGATCGGCGTCAGGTAGAGGGCGACGAGGGCTAGGCCGAGGATTAGGGCGCGCATGAGGGATGGAGCGGTGGTTTATACGGCAAGATGCCGCTTGTCGCGGTGGGGGTTATGGCGTGTGTTTTCAGGGTAATGGCAACGCCCGCGTTAACCCTTCCTTCCGTGCAGATCGACGCGGCGATCAGCTTGTTGCGCGCGGTGCCAGAAGTTTGCGCGGCTTATTTGCACGGCTCGGCGGTGAAGGGTGGTTTGAGAGCGGATAGCGACGTGGACATGGCTTTGCTGCTTTTTCCGGGACAGTCTTCGGCCCCTGCGGAGCGTTTGAAATTGGCGGCTGAACTTGAGGCGATTTTTGGACGCACGGTCGATTTGGGGCTCTTGAGTTCAGCCAACGTGGTCTATGCCCGGGAGGTGTTTGGACACGGACGACTTTTGTTCACTCGTTCCGAGTTTCATAGCGCTCGGTTTCAGGCCCAAGCTTTGTCGATGTATGTCGATCTTCAGCAAAGTCGGCGGGAGGTTTTAAGCGCTTATGCAGCCTGACGATGTTTTGTTGAACAAGGCGGCGATCATCGAGCGTTGCCTGCGGCGTGTGCGCGAGGAATACGCGGCTTGTCCGGAGCTGGACGATTTTACCCATGTGGATGCGTTGACCCTGAATATCGAGCGCGCGTGTCAGGCGGCCATCGACATGGCGATGCATCAGGTCGCCGTGAAGCGGTTGGGCATGCCGCAGAGCGCGGGAGAGGCGTTTACCTTGCTCGAAAGGGCGGGCGTGTTGCCTGCGGACCGGGCGAAGGCGATGCGGAGCATGATTGGTTTTCGCAACATCGCGGTGCATCAATACCAGGAGCTGGATCACGGAATTCTGGCTTGGGTGGCGACGAATGCCGAAGCGGATTTCGTGGCATTCGGGGCGGCTTTGGGCTTGGCGATTCGTCCCTGAGCAGGCCGGGTTTCAGGACCGGTTTGGTTGTTACGCGATGGGCTGGTCGGCCAGCCAGGCGGCGAGGTCGGCGTCTTCGAGGAGGTGTTGGCCGAATTGGTATTCGGGGGCGAGCAGGGACGCGTAGGCGGGGTCGGCGAAGCGGCGGCAGTGGAGGATGACGCGGCAGTGTTGGCCGGGGGCGCGGGCGAGGCGGCCGAGGGCTTGGTTAACCTTTTGCAGGCCGGGCACGAGGTAGGTGCGGCGGAAGGCTTCGGTGTCGTTGGTGGCGCGGGCGAGGACGGCCTGGCGGGCGCGTTGCAGGGCGTTGACCTCGGGCAGGGCGGGGCCGACGACGAGGGCGTGGGTGATGCGGCCGCCGAGGTGGTCGATGCCTTCGGCGAAGCTGCCGCCGAGGACGAAGCAGAGGATGTCGGCGAGGGCGAGTTGCTCGTCGATCCAGGCGGACTGACCGGCGAGATCGACGGCGCGGGGCTGGAGCGCGCAGCGCAGGCCGGGGTGGGTGTCGTCGAGGATGCGGAGGATTATTTCGGCGTAGGCGTAGCTTGGGAAAAACGCGACGACGGGCGCGGCGGGCGAAGCCTCGCGGAGCGTGGCGAGGGTCGCTGCGGTGGTCGGGTGGTGGCGCTCGCGTTGGCGGAAGGTGGTGTCCACGCGGAGGTCGAGGGCGACGTCGTAGGCGTGCGCGCGCCAGGGCGCGGAAGGGGTGAGCAGAGTCAGATTTGGGATTTGGGATTTGAGATTTGGGATTTCCGCCGACGGCGGCACGAGGCCGAGCGCGGCGGAGAACACATCGACCGGCGGCGGCGTGGCGGTGGCGAGGATGACGGCGGCGAATTCGTGTAGTTGTTTTCCAATTACGGGGGCGGCTTCGAGGCAGGTGAAGCGGACTTCGGCGGCGCGCGGGGACCAGGGGAGTTTTTCGAGGGCGTGGTCCTCGAGCCAGGCGAGCAGGGCGGGGAGGCGGAAGAGGAGGTCGGCGGCGGGGGGCGGGAGGGCGGCGGTGTCGGGCGGGTGTTTGGCGAGAAGATCGGAGGTGGTGCGGAAGGCGGAGGCGAGGTCGTCCTCGGTGTCCAGGTCGAGGGCGTCGGCGGCGGGCAGGGTGGCAAGAAGGCGCCAGAGGGATTCGAGGGCGTGGCGTAGGGGGCGGGCGGTGTCGTCGGGTAGTTCGGCGAGGAGGACGTGGAGTTCGTCGGCAGAGAGCGCGTGGGAATGGGCGTCGGCGACGCGGGCGGGGAGATGGTGGGCCTCGTCGATGATGAGGAGGGTGCGGGCGGGGTCCCAGGTGGGTTGGTCGATGAAGACGCTGCGGTTGGCGGGGGCGAAGAGGTAGTTGAAGTCGCCGAGCCAGACGGAGCAGGCGGGGAGGGCGGCGCGGGCGATTTCGTAGGGGCAGATTTGCGCGACGAGGCCGGCGGAGCGCAGGGCGGGAAGATCGCGCGCGTCGGCGGGGAAGAGGTGGAAGCGGGCGAGGCCGGCTTCGCGGTGGCGGCGGGGGAGGTCGTGAAGGTAACGGCAGCGGTCGCGCGTGCAGTGGTAGATGTCGTTGATGCAGTGATCGCGTTTGGGGCGGAGGTTCCAGGCGGAGAGTTGGGGTGGCTCGTCGGGGCGAGGAGCGGCGTTGGCGAAGGTGGGAGCGTGGGACGAAGCGTGGGAGGGAGGGGGTGAAAAAGTGTAACCAATTTGGTTACACTTTTCGGGGGGAGGAGCCGAGTTGGAGTTCGGCGTTGCCGGGCTGTGGGGAGTGGCGAGCTGGAACTCGGCGTTCCCGGGGGGGGCGGCGAGCATGTTTTGCAGGGTGGTTTGGACGTGGAGTTGGCCGGTGGATTTGCCGGTGAGGTAAACGACGCGGTCGGCGCGGCCGGAGCGGAGGTGGGCGAAGGCGACTTCGAGGAGGACACCGGTCTTGCCGTAGCCGGTGGGCGCGGCGAGGACAACGGGGGCGGGCGGGGTGTTGGCGGAGGCGGGGGTGAGGGCGGCTTGGAGGTCGGCGACAATGGTTTCCTGGCCGGGGCGCGGGGTGGCGAAGGCGGGACGCCATGCGAGGGTGCGGAGGCGTTCGAGGGCGGCGCGGCGTTGTTCGAGGAAGTCGGCGACGAGGTCGAGGTGGGCGTCGGTGGCGGCGGAGTCGGATTCGGTGAAGGGGACGATTTGTTGGAGGCCGGTGGCGGCCTCGACGAAGACGAGTTCGCCGACGGGGCGGGGGTAAGAGGCGGGCGCGAGCGAGGTGGTGTTGGACGTGGAGGTGTAACCTATTGGGTTGCACTTTTCAGGCGCTGGAGAGGTATCGGAAGGTTGAGGAGTGTAACCTAATGGGTTACGCGACTCGGGGGGAGCGTTGGGGCTGAGGGAGTTAGACTGGGTGGAGGCGGCGGTGTAACCCAATCGGTTACACGGACCGGGGAGCGATGTGTAACCTAATGGGTTACACGGGGTGGGGAGGCGGAGGTAGAGGCCGAGTTGAATGAAATAGGCAGGGTGGGCGGCGCGGAGTTCGGCGGGGTCGCGGGGGAGTTTTTCGAGGGTGGTTTTGATTTCGCGAATGAGCGGGCCTGCGCGGGTGACCTGGAGTTGGTCGAGGCGGCCTTCGAGTTCGAAGCGCCAGCCGCGGTGGGCGAGGGTGCCTTTGACCGGGACTTCATGGCGGTGTTCGGGGGTGGCGGTCTCGGCGGCGGAGCGGAGTTCGCGGTGCCAGTGGCTGCCGAGTTCCATGCGCCAGCGCGCGGCGGGGCCGACTTCGCCGACGGTTCGGGGGCCGGGGGTGAAGGCGGCCAGTTCGCCGATGGCGAAGGCGGCGGCGCGGGCGGGGAAATCGGTGGTCACGAGGCGCGGTGGTCCTCGTAGGCTACGCCGACGCGGGCGAAGGCTTTGGGGTCGTGGCCGACGAGGGTGGCGTTCATAAGGTCGGCGAGAGCGACTTGCCACGCGTCGTTTTCACCGAGGCGGCGGGAAGAGCGGCGTTGGATAAGGGCGACGCGGCGGGCGTGTTGGTGTCCGATGGTCTGGCGGCGACAAGGAGGAATGGCTGCTTCTATTTCGGCTTCATTGTTCGCGCCTTCCACGACCTCGGCGCAGGTAACAGGAGATATCCAGAGTTCGGCTCCGGGGTTGCGATGAAGCCAAGCGTGGGCCGGTCCCGGTGCATCATCGGCGACCTCGTTGAGGTAATCTATGAGGAAGGAGGAATCGAGCAGGCAGCGCTTCATGTGGCGCGGGGTGTGATGCGAAGGCGTTTATCGCCCTTGTGGCGTTCGCCCCAGGCGAGCAGGTCCGCGCCGGTGCGGATTTCGGGCTCGTTGATGAGTTGGCGCACGAAGGTGGATTTTTTGAGGCCGGCGTGTTTGGCGCGTTTGGTGAGGAGAGCCTGCTCTTCTTTGCTGAGGCGAATGGAGAGGATGGTGCCCATGTATGTCATTTGTATGACAGGCGCGGGATTGGTCAAGCGGGGTGAGGCTGGATGAGGCTCGCTTAGCGGGTCGGGTTCGTGAAGAGATCGTTCACGTTTGCGGGGAAACGAACATACCGCCGACGAGATAATCCAACGAAAGAAACTCCCACCATGGGCGACAGATCCCCCAAATCCAATAAGAAGCAGGCCTCGCAAAAACAGTCGAAGGCCGACGGCGTAAGCCAAAAAAAGCAGGCGTTGATCAACTCTCAGCAGGCGACCAAAGCGAAGGCGGCCGCGCTGAAAAAGAAGTAGGCCACTGCCCATCATCGAAGTTCACAAAATCTCAACCCGAAGATATCGGAATTTTTTATGGCCAAATCACAAAACTCCCAGAAACAGACGAAAAAGCAGCCGCTCAAAACGCCGGCCGAAAAGAAGGCCGCCAAGCGCGAAAAGAAAAACGCGAAGTAAACGGGCGATTTTTTAAGGCTCTATCTGATCCGTTCCCACGCCGTCGGCCGATTTCGGTCGAGCGGCGTTTTTTTTGGGGGGGTGGACGAGTCGGACGGAAGGGTTTTGGGGTAGTGTGATTTTGGCGCGAAATCAGTCTTTGGCGGCGCGGACGTCGAGGGCGTCGCGGAGGCCGTCGCCGAGGAGGTTTAGGGCGAGCAGGGTGCAGGCGAAGAGGCCGCCGGGGAAGATGAGCAGCCAGGGGTAGTTTTCCATTTTATCCGCGCCGTCCTTGATGAGGGTGCCCCAGCTGCTGAGCGGGGCGTCCACGCCGAGGCCGAGGAAGCTGAGGAAACTTTCGAGCATCATCACGGCCGGGATGGTGAGCGTAGTGAAGACGATCACGGGGCCGAGGATGTTGGGCACGATGTGGCGAAAAATGATTCGCGTGTGGCCGTAGCCGAGGGTGCGGGCGGCCTCGATGTATTCCATTTTCTTCACGGTGAGAACCTGACCGCGCACGATGCGGGCCATGGTGAGCCATTCGACCGCGCCGATGGCGGCGAAGAGGCCGACGATTTTGCCTATGCCCTGGAGATCCGCGAAGGGCGCGAAACCGAGGACGGAAAAACCGCGCAGCCAACCGTCGAGGGTGTTCATGGGCTCCTTGAGGAAGACCATCATGAGGATGACAAAAATGGTGAAGGGCAGGGCGTAGAGGATGTCCACGACGCGCATGAGGAGGGCGTCGAGTTTGCCGCCGAGGTAGCCGGCGAGCGCGCCGTAGGTGACGCCGATGGTGAGGGCGACGAAGGAGGCGATGAAGCCGACCATGAGCGAGATGCGTCCGCCGAAAAGCACGCGGGCGAGCTGGTCGCGGCCGAGTTCGTCGGTCCCCATGGGGTGGGCGAGCGAGGGGGACTGGAATTGCCGCGACAACTCCATGGAGTCGTAGGTGTGGGGCAGGAAGGGCGGCAGGGCGAAACAGGCGAGGGCGAGCAGGATGACGAAGATGCCGGAGATGACGGAGAGGCGGTTGCGGCGCAGGCGCGCCCAGGCGTCGTGCCACGGGGAGTGCGGGCGCTCGGCGGCGGCGGCGTCAAGGAGCGCCGACACTCCTGTCGCTGAAGGGGCGGCGTTGGCGGCGACAGGAGTGTCGCCGTTCCTAGGGGGGAGAGGTGCGGCGCTCATTCGAATTTCAGGCGGGGGTTGAGCCAGACCTGGACGATGTCCACGAGCAGGTTGAGGCTGATGATGAGGCCGGCGTAGAGCAGCACGGTGCCGCTCACGAGGGTGTAGTCGCGGTTGAAGGCGGAGTTGACGAATTCGCGGCCGAGCCCGGGGATTTGAAAAATTGTCTCGATGACGAAGCTGCCGGAGATGATGCCGGCGAAGGCGGGGCCGAGGTAGGTGACGACGGGCAGCAGGCCGCCGCGCAGGGCGTGGCGGAGGACTATGCGCGTTTCGCTGGCGCCCTTGGCCCGGGCGGTGCGGATGTAGTCCTGGTTGAGCACCTCGAGCATGCCGCCGCGGGTGAGGCGCGCGATGTAGGCGGCGTAAACGAGACCGAGGGTAAGCGCGGGCAAGATGCGGTCCTCGGGGAAATACCAGCCGGAGGCGTTCACCCAGCCCAGTTGCAGGGCGAAGAGGAGGACGAGGAGCGGGCCCATGACAAAGGTGGGCACGCAGATGCCGACCATGGCGAAGGTGGAGGCGGCGTAGTCGACGCCGGTGTTTTTCTTCATCGCGGCGACGACGCCGAGGGTAATGCCGACGGTGAGGGCGACGAGGATGGCCCAGAGGCCGAGTTCGAGGGAGGCGGGAAGTTTGTCGGCGAGGATCTCGTTGATGGTGCGGTTGGGGTATTTGAACGAGGGGCCGAGGTTGATGCCGAAGGCGGCGTGGATGTCGTAGTCGGGGCGGCCGTTTTGGGTGGAGTCGGCGAAGAGGCGCCAGGGGGCGAATTTCTTCGGGGTGATGTCCCAGAGGTAGGCGCCGTATTGGTGGAGGAGGGGCTTATCGAGGCCGTAGTGCGCCTCGAGGTTGCGCTGGATTTCCGCGGAGACGGCTTTCTCGGCGGTGAAGGGGCCGCCGGGCACGAGTCGCAGCATGAAAAACGTCGCCGTGACGATGACGAGCAGGACGGGGATCGTCTGCAGGAGGCGGCGAAGGATGAAGCGGAGCATGGAAAGCTAGTAGAGCTGGTAAGCTGGTAGAGCTAGTAGAGCGGGTGGCGCGGCTAGTCTTGGAGGTCGATGTATTGCCAGCCCCGGGTGTCGAGGATGTTCGGAGCCCAGTGCAGGACTTTAGGACTTAGGAGGTAAACGCGTTTGTAGAAGTAGAGCGGGATGACGGGCGCGTCTTGGGTGAGCATGGCGTCGAGCTGGCGGTAAACTTCCATGCGCGCGGCTTCGTCGGGGGCGTCGAGCGCGGTGGCGAAGAGGCGGTCGTAGTCGGGGTTGGCGTAGCCGGTGCGGTTGTTGCCGCCGTCGGTGAGCCAGAGGTCGAGAAAGCCGTGGGGGTCGGGGTAGTCGGCGATCCAGCCGGCGCGCGAGATGTCGTAGGCGAGGCGGTTCGTGGTATCGAGATACACCTTCCACTCCTCGTTGCGGAGGGTGACGTCGATGCCGAGGCCGGTCTTCCACATTTGCTGGATGGCCTCGGCGACGGATTTGTGGGTGTCGAGGGTGTTGTAGTGGATCTCGAGGCGGCGCAGGCCGCGGCCTTCGGGGTAGCCAGCCTCGGCGAGGAGGCGGCGAGCCTCGGGGAGGTCGGGCGCGGCGAGTTGGGTCGAAGGGGTGAAGCCGGCGAGGGCGGGGGTGTAGTGGTAGGCGGGTTCCTGGCCGGCGCGGAGGATGCGTTGCGCGATGGCTTCGCGGTCGATGGCGAGAGAGAGCGCGCGGCGCACGCGGACGTCGTCGAGGGGCGGGCGGGTGAGGTTGAGGCGATAGTAATAAACGCCGTAGTAGGGATCGATGCGGAGGACCTCGGGCTGGTCGCGGCGGTAGGTTTCGACGCGGTGGGGCGGGAGGGCGTAGGTGGCGTGCAGGCCGCCGGCGCGGAAGAGGCGTTCCTCGGCGTCGAGGTTGTCGATGGCGTGGAAGACGATGCCGTCGAGGAGGGCGGAGGTCTCGCCGCGATAGGTGGGGGAGCGCTCGACGGTGATGCGCTGGTTGGGGAGCCAAGTTTTTAGGACGAAGGGGCCGTTGCCGACGAAGTTTTCGGGGCGGGTCCAGCGGTTGCCTTTTTGATCGGCGCGGCCGTGGCGTTCGATGGTCGGGAGATGGACGGGGAACCAAGAGTAGTGCTTGAGGGCGTCGAGCAGGTAGGGGACGGGTTGGCGGAGGCGGAGGACGAGGGTGTGGTCGTCGGGGGCGGCAAAACCGGTTTGGTCGAAGTCGGTGAGTTCGCCTTTGTTGAAGGCCTCGGCGCCGACGACGTGGTGGAGTTTGTAGGCGTAGTCGGCGGCGAGGGCGGGGGTGAGGATGCGTTGAAAGGAGCGCAGGAAATCGTGCGCGGTAACGGGGTCGCCGTTAGACCAGCGGGCGTCGGGGCGGAGATGAAACGTCCAGGTGAGGCGGTCGGGAGAAGTTTCCCAGCGGGTGGCGACGCCGGGCGCAACGCCGGTTCCGGAGGGATGGTGGGTGACGAGGCCCTCGAGGAGGGCGGTGATGATGTTGTGCTCGGTGACGCCGGTGACGACGTGCGGGTCGAGATCCTGGGGTTCGGCGCCGTTGCCGAGCTGGAGGATTTTGCGCGGCGTGGAGTCGGTGGCGGAAGATTCGGGGCGGCGGCAGGCGGCGGACGAGAGCAGAAGGGCAAGGGCGAGCAGTCGGAGAAGGGGAGGGGCGATGGCGCGCATGGGCCGGCCATGTAGCGGATGGCGGGCCATGGGGGCAAGGAGAGCACGGTGTTTCCTGTTGCCCCAAATCCCCGGCGCTTCCGGACCTTGGATCGAAGGTGGGGCGTGACCGCCGGGCGCGCCGGTTCGGTCGAGACTCCCGGTCATCGATCACGGCGGGCCCGGCCCCGGCGAGTCGGGGTAAACATTGTGAAGCTCGTGTGACACGGTGGATTTTTCGCCGAGCCCACTACCTTTGGCATCTCCATTGCTATTGGGATACGTAGATATGAGTATCTCTTTATTCCGTTTCGCGGGATTGTTGGCCGTAGCGTCCA
Source organism: Opitutaceae bacterium (assembly GCA_036770725.1). Lineage (GTDB taxonomy): Bacteria > Verrucomicrobiota > Verrucomicrobiia > Opitutales > Opitutaceae > IMCC26134_A. Next base: position 10,669 of record DAIPIP010000013.1, on the reverse strand, counting down.
CGGGTTTGTGGGCATCGGAGCCAAACGCATTCCGACGGAGCGTGGAACTTGCCAAGCAGGGGAGGGTGGAGGCGGCGGAAACGGTTTTGGAGCAGAAGACCTTCCATTCGCGCAGCACGTTTTCGTGGCATCTGGAGGTGGCGGGGCGGCTATTACAGGCGGCTTTTTTGGCGCGGGAATCGGGGGATTTGGCGTCGGGCCGTCAACTGGCGACTCGGGCGCTTGGGCATCTGGACAAAATCGAGCAGGGTCTGCCCGCCGACTCGGCTTTGGCAATAAACGCGTTGGAAATGCGCGCGGTGATCGTGGATCGCTTCACCGGCACCAGCACCGAGGCGGATGAACTCAGGGAGGAAGCTCGACGTCGGGAGGGCCGCGAAGAGCAAACCACGTCGTCGCTTGCACCTGACGCGGAGGTTAAGGCGGCGGCTTCGGAGGTGCATCCATGAAGCTATTTTGCGGTCATCGGCTGGCGACAGTCCTGTTTCTGATCGGGCGGCTTGGGCTCTGGGGAATGGTTTCGGCCTTGGGGCTTTCAGAAGCACTCAGTGCATCGGAGGGACCGCGCACGGTGCCGGTCAAAATTCAGGTTAATACCGTTGCTACAGTAACGTGGAAAAACGGATGTAGCGCCGGACCAACCGTTTATTACGCCCAGATTGACGCATCCTTAAACGGTGAAATGACATCTTCCGGTCCTGCGCCCGAAGATCATGTTCTCCCATCCCCCGTCACCACTCCGCGCTTAGAGCCGGGCAAAGTGTACACGCTCACGGTCACGGCCACCGTGGGCAGCAATTCCAGCGTGAAGCTCATTCCGCCGCCGGGTTATGTGGCGGTGATCGATGGTTTGGTCCGCAGTCAAATTACCGGCATCACTACGGGCACCAAGACCTACCCGGTGCGGGTGTTCCGGCCCGAGCAGCAACTCTCCGCCCCGGCGGGGACGGCATCAAATCTTTCCAGCGACCGACTGGGTTGGCAGGTCGCCCTCGGCGGTCTCCGCAACGGCGGTTCCGCCGGCGCGATCTCCCTCGTCGGTTCCGGCACGTCGAATTGGGATACGTTTTATACTCCGGAGGCGCTGTATTACGAACCCACCGCCGACGACGGCACGGCCACGCGCGAGGTGTATGTTTACCGCGTCGGCGGGCTTATCCGCCAGATCGCGGTTAACGAAGCGGTGCTCGATGTCGTCACGCTCAGCGGCACAAGCTACGAACTGCGGTTCTACCACCCGACCCAGGCGGTGGGCACGACCTACCCGAAGACCTTTACGGGACTGCCCTTTGTCACCTACCGCATTGCCCAAGATACGGCCTCGGCAAACAAGCTGCGCATCACTAAGGAAACCCGTTCTCTGCTCAGCGCCACCGAAACCACCGCGCCTATCGCGCGCACCGAGTGGACCACGCTGGAGCGCACCGGTGCCGCGCCGGCTTTCACGTGGGAAATGACCCCGTGGACCCTGGATGGCGCGACTCCCGTCGCGCGTGAACGCCGCGTTTGGGCGGGTAATGCCTCCGGCGGCTACGACGAACTCCATACCGTGGTCGGCCCCGATAACGTGCCCGTCATGCAGGTCACCCGGGTGGTGGACGCCTTTGATTGGGGCGACGGCGTGGTATCCGAAACCGTGGGCACTACCGCCGCCGTGAAGGAGGAGCGCACCTACCATACAAATGCGACGGAACGCGGGAGCTACGGCTTCCCGAAGACCAGTTCGGCCACCGGAGGCGGCTGGCAGGCGATGGAGTATTTCCCCACCAGCGACGATTTGAAGATAGGCACGGTGAGGCACGTCTATGGTCCTTGGCTCGACGCGCCCCTATCACCAACCGCCGCGAGCCTGTCTCCGACCAACTACCCCGGCGTGGTAACCACCCACGACTACGATGCCGACGCGTTTGGTTTGCTGCGGCGGCCCAAGTCCACCGAGACGCGCGTCGGCGGTGTGCTGACCTCCAAGTCCACCGTCGCCTACTCCCAGACCGTGTATGCCGGTGCCTACTACCACATCACCGCCACACGCACCGATCTTGCCGATCCAGACTCCACCACCACACCCGCGGCCGCGCTCACCACCGTCACGAAGTATTTCCGCGAAGATACCTTCGATCCCTTTTTCCGCGACCAAGTCCACGCTGTGACCTCGCCCGACGGCGTGCGCCAATCCTACGTCCGCCAGCGCGGCACCTATAACCCCGCCACGGGAGTATTCACCCGCGCGGCGACGGGCCGCGCCTCTCGGATCGGCACGCTGGTCGGCGTCTCCGCCTCGACTACCGGGGCCACGCAGTTCACCACCTTCGACACCTACGCGGTCGAGCCGCTCTGGTTGATCGCGGGCAAGAGCACCGCCGAGTTCATCATCCGCGACGAGTTCGCCCGTGTAGCCCGCATCGAATCGCACGTTTGGAACGGCTCCTCTTGGCAGCTCGTTTCCTGGCAAAATCTTTCTTACAACCTGAACCACCAACTCGTCGCCCGCGCATCGAGCAACGGCGAGCTGCACCAGGCGGGTTACTCTGGCGAACGCCTCGTTTGGGAGCGCGACCCCTTTGGCATCCTCACCAACTACGGCTATGACGCCGGTGGTCGCCGCATCACCGTTACCCACACCGACACCGCCGACCAGCCCCTGCGCGTGGTCACCACCACCTACGACGCCAGCGGTCGCCGTTTGTCCGAGACGCTCTCCGTCGCCCCCGGCGTGGTGCCCGCCGTGGCCGAGACCATCCAGAGCACGTGGATTTACGATATGGCTGGTCGGGTCGTCGCGCAGACCACGCCGAACGCCAGCGCGCCCGCCGCGATGACTTACGATCCCGTCAACCGCGTCACCACCGCCACCGATCCCACCGGCGCTACGCGGGTCGAGACCAAGCATCGCGACGGTCGCATGCTCAGCCAAACCGGCACCGGTTCGGTGCCGGAGTTCTACACCTACGCCATCGCCCCCGGCACTGGCCACCTCACTACTACGATCAGACTCTCGACTGCCGACTCCCCGCGTTGGGCCTCCACCGTCACCGATGCGCTCGGGCGCGTGCGCACCACCACCCGGCCCGCCCCGCCCACCACTACCAATCCCTCCGGCACTCGGCATCCTGCCTACACCGAAACACGCGCCTATCATGCCACCAATGGCCGCCTGCTCTCGGTTTCGCGCCCCGGCCTCGCCGCCATCCTTTACGAATACGATCCCCTCGGCCGCGCCATCCGCTCCGGCCTCGATGTGGACGGCAACGGTTCGCTCGTCCTCGCCTCGTCCGACCGCATAAGCGATTCCGACGAAACTTTCGTCTTCGAGAACTCCGCCTGGTGGCGTCAAGCCACCGGAGCCACCTACGAGGCGGCAGGAAGCGCCACACCTACCCCGGTTGGCGTCACCAAGACCCGTCTATCCAATTTCGGTTTCGATACCGCGAACTACCCAAACCTGCGCGCCCACACCCTCTCCACCGACGCCGAGGGCAACACCACCGTCAGTACTACCCAGGTAAACCGTGCCACCCGCACAGTCACCTCCCGGGTCCGCGCCCCCGGCCTCGCCGCCGACCAGATCGACACCACGGTCAACGGCCTCGCCCTCTCCCGCCAGACCCCCGATGGCCTGCTTTACGAGACTGCATACGACGCCCTCGGCCGCGCCGAGTCAGCCAAAGACCCCCGCACCGCGCCCCACCTCACGCGCACCACCTACTGGCCCGGCACCACCCTCACCAAAGACGTCACCGACCCCGCCGACATCAAAGTCGCCGACTACCTCTACGACACCGCCGGCCGCCCCCATACCACCAAAAACGCCCTCAACCACGCCACCTACACGCGCTACAACCTGCGCGGCCAGATCACCCACGTCTGGGGCCCCGCCACCTCGCCCGTCCATACCGCCTACAACGACTTCGGTGAACGCGTCGCACTCTATACCTACCGCGACGCCACCGGACTCGGCCATCCCGGCACCGCTGCCTGGCCGACCACCACGCCCGCCGCCAGCCCCACCACTTGGACCTTCGACCCCGCCTCCGGCGTGCTCCTGCAAAAACAGGATGCCCTCGCCGCCTCGGTCGCCTACACCTACGACGCCATCGCCCGCGTGGCCACCCGCCAGTGGGCTCGCCATCGCAATCCCACCGATCTCAGCACCCCCGCGCTCGATTCGCCCGACCGCCTCACCACCACCTACGTCTACCATGCCTACACCGGCGACCTGCTCTCCACCAGCTACAATGGCATGGGCACCGCCGAAACGCCCACCCGCACCCACACCTACACGCGAACCGGCCGAGTCGCCTCGATCACCAACGGCGCCACCGCCCAGGATGAGGCGGGCACGCACACCTTCGTTTACGATTTCGCCAACAACCGCCCCTGGCGCCTCGTTCGCGAGGAGTTGCCCGCCTACTTAGCCAACCGCGTTTTCACCACGCTCTACGAGGCGAGCACCAGCGCCACCGTCGGCACGGTAACCGGTCGTGCCCGCGGTTTTCAACTGGGCGCCCTTACCGCGCCCGCCGCCGTGCTCGAGCAAAGCGGTGCGATCAACAACCTCGGCCGCCTCGCCACCGTCACCTCCCTGCGCGATGGCAACGCCGCCATCACCGCCGAGACGTTTACTTATAGCTACACCCCTCAATCGCGTTTGCTCGCGGGCGTCTCCGCCGCCGGCGCGCCTGGCGTCGGCTTTGGTGTCAGCCGGGTTTACGATTCGCGCCGCGACCTGCTGACCAGTATCGAGACCACCTGGGCCGCCGGCACCCTCTCCCGCTACGACTACACGCATACGGATCTCGGCCAACGCGACATCGCCACCCAGAGCGGCTCCGCCTTTGCCGATTACGGCGGCGAGGTCGTGACCGATTACGGCTACGATGAACGCGGCCAGGTGACCTCCGCCGCCACCACCCTCGGCGCTTCTCCCTCCGCCACCTTGCCCGGCCGCCAGTTCGCCTACGATTACGACGGCATCGGCAACCGCACCTCGGCCAACCGCACCGGCGACCCCGCTCATGCCGAGGCCGCCACCGCCAACGCGGCCAACCAGCTCGTCACCCGCGAACACAAAGGCCGCTCCTTCAGCGGCACCGTGCCGCCCGGCGTCACTGTGGCGGTGGATGGCGCGGCCCCGGCCCGGCAAGGCAACTACTGGGAACGCTTCCTCGCCCCCGACAACACCGGCAACCCCATAGGCCGCACGCTCTTCCTCGCCGCCCACCGCGCGGCCGACGGGAAGACGGCGCTCGCCACCCGCACCTTCCTGTTGCCCGCCCGCACCGAGACCCTGACCTACGACCGCGACGGCAACCTCCTGAGCGACGCCCAGTGGGACTACTTTTGGGACGCGGAAAACCGCTTGGTGCGCATGGAGAACAAGCCGTGGACGGCGTGGCTGGGCGGTCCGCCCGCGCAGCGCATCAGCTTCCGCTACGATTACCAAGGGCGACGTATCGGTAAAAAAGTCGAGACCCAGGACCCCGTCACCTTGGTCTGGAGCACCACCTCCGAGCTGCGCTTCCTCTACCAAGGGTGGAATCTGGTGGCCGAGACCGATGCCGCCGGAGCGGTGCTGCGCAGCTACACCTGGGGTCTGGACTTGATGGGCAGCCTCACCGCCTCGGGCGGGGTGGGGGCCTTGTTACAAGTGGCCGATCACGCCGCAGATAAACGCTACTTCCCGGCCTACGACGGCAACGGCAATGTTGCCGCCTTGGTGAACGCAGCCAGCGGCACGGTGGCGGCGAGCTACGAATACAGTCCCTTTGGTGAAACCCTACGCGCCCCGGCTGAAGGTATCGGTGCCGCCAACCCCTTCCGCTTCAGCACCAAATATACCGACGCGGAAAGCGGCCTGATCTACTACGGCTACCGCTACTACGATTCCGGTAAAGGACGTTTTATAAACCGCGATCCCATCGAGGAACGTGGCGGACTGAATCTCTATGGCTTCTGCGGAAATGATAGCATCAATGGCCACGATGTGCTTGGGATGTTTTTAGGTAACCTAATTAAAAAAGCATTTAATTGGATAAAAAGGAACATCACGTCGATAATAGGAGCTATCCTTTACGTCATAAATCCGGTTATAGGCATAGCTTGGAGTGCGGCGGTGGGTTATTATTATGGCGGCGTTAAAGGATTGGCGATTGGCTTGGTCAGTGGATGGGTAGGAGGACAAATAGCGGGAGGACTCGGTTTAGGAAAATTTGCAACTAGTGTGATTGCCGGCGGATTTGCTGGATCAATTGCTGCTGGCTTAAGCGGAGGCAATGTGTTTGACGGCTTTTTGTCAGGCGCGACCGCTGCTGCAGTTTTTACGTTGGCAATGCCTCAGATTCAAAAAGGTGTGAACATTGCTAAGGAAGGTTTGAATGTTTTGAAGAATGCATCCTTGCGTGTATTTGATGCCATAGTGGGTAATCCAAATCTAACTAAATCATACACGATAGAAATAGGAGATTTGATTTTTGAGGATGATCCGAGGCACAGTGATTATAATAGCGGGCCTAAGCCGCTTCCTTTAGATCAACTTCCCAGCGCGATTCCTGATCCCGCTCCTCATTGGGAAGATCGATTCACCCCCGAGCAGATTGCCAAAGCACAAGTTGACGAAATGTTCCGGGATCGCCGGCATCCGGATATAAAAGCGTGGCACGCAATAAATGATAGTATGAGGGAAACAGGTATGGGCGCTGTCCTAAAGTATGGAGCAAATGAGTTTTATCCTGTAGCCGGAATGGTAGGGCTTGGTGGGCCTCCTTTAGCTCTGGCATTACCTGCTGCCGCTGGTGGTGTAATAACTTCTACAGTTGGGGCAGTGCGTCTGACACAGCAAGCTGCAAATGTGGCTACTTTTAGAGTTGGCGTGCATCTTACTGTTTGGGGTGGCCTGTCAACTGCGGGTGGTAGGCTGGTTGTGTCCGGGCCTCACACCGCAACCCCGCAAGCTGCGCGTGTTGTTCAATCGGCTACTCGTGCCGCTGAAGCAGCAGCCCAAGCTGCTCGTGCGGCATCTCAAGCGGGCGCAAGTCCTTCGCCTTAAAATGAAAAAGAATATATTTGAATTTGAGCAATATCCAGGAGCTAGCTTTGAAACCTTCGAATTTGATGAGGCAGGATTGTGTCTGTCAGTCAGGCGTTTTGGGGATAACTCACCCGTGTTAATTTCTCTACTTAAAATAAATCCAATTCCAGTAGTTTTTCGAACGCGGATGGTAAAGTATTTTGTAATCCCCCTTTTTCTGTTTTTAGTAACAAGTGTTACTACATGGTGTTTGTTTGTTTTTTTTGATGGTTTAATTATATTGATTTTTAGGATCATATCAATTTTTTTCTTAATCGCATTTGGAGTTCACGTGTTTCGTGGTTTGGGGATGATCGAGACTTTTGTTTTCTTGGACAAAAGTGGGCGCGAGCAGTTTAGGATTGTTTGTCCTCCATATGACGATTGGCGACAACGGTTGTTTATTAATACAATAACTTCTAAATTCCAGTCTATAGATAACAAAAAAGCCTAGGGTGTCAGGCGGACCGTGGTTTGTGGATCTTCGATATAACTTCGGAAGGGGTTGGGGAAACTTGGAAATTAAAATGGACACAATTTTATGAAAACAAAACGAAGTGATTATACCACAATCTTTTCGAGTTCCCGCTTGGTCTGCGTGCTCGCGTTTACATGGCTGTTGACTCCGATTTCACTGCGCGCGGAAATCGTTTTGAGCGTCCGCGCCAACGGTTTTGGGTTGGTGGTATTGGACAAGCCGGTTTCGCGCGCCGCGCTCGCGGCCGAGCAAGCCAAGGTGCCGCCGGAACGGCCCACGCCCGAGAGTCCGCCGGGAAGCGCCTTGTGGATCAGTCTGCCCGATGGCACGCGCGCGGCGGTGGATTGGGATGTGACGCGTTTCTTACCCGATAACCTGATCAAGGTTTATACCATGTCGTCCACCTCGCCGGTGCTCGCGCCCGGCGCGTTATCCGGCTCGCTGACTTTGGCCGCCCGGGCCAAGACGCCTTTTGCCGATGGCGACTGGGCTTTGCAGCCTGACGAGGTGGAGGAAAAACAAACCCGCGCGCAGGCTTTTTTCGAGCGCTACCAACCCGATGCCAAAGCGGAGCGCGACAGGGCGCGGCGCTTTTATGAGGCGCCCGCACTCACCACCCGCGAGGGTGCGACCAAGCTCGACAAACTGCGCGTTGCCGAAACCTTGCCGCGTCCACCCGAATTGCGCGCGGCCGCTGGAGAGTCGCTCGCGGCGGCTACGCTTTCCGTGCTGGTGACGGTGCTTGAAGCGGGAAAGCCGCCGGCGGGCGTCTCGCTTGGGGCGACTGGAGAAGATTTGGTCGGGCTGCCGCGTTCCAGCCAGGTGCCCTTAGGAAATTACAATTACGACAGGGAAACGGTCGAGGTATTGGGTCGGCCAAACGAACTCACGGTGGCCGAAGCGCGCGGGCTGGATTTGTTTGCGGTCGCGGAGCGCAGCTTGGGGCGGAAGATCGCGGCGGCGGAGTTGGTTTGCTACAACGGGTTCACGTCCAACATCACGGCGGCGGGCCAAGGTTTGTTGCTCGTGCCGCCGGACGGGGATGTCGCGACAGCGCTCAGCTCTGGGTCGGCGCTCTATGTGGCGCACGACGAGGTGACCATCATCGCCTTGCGGCGCGAGGGGGCGAATCCGGCGGAATCGGCTTCCGGCGTCATTGGCATCAACATTCTCCTACCATGAAAACGGGGGCGAACATCGGAGTTGGTGGTGCGGGCGGCTTGGGTGAGGTGGAGCGTGTTGTCCCCAACCCGCTCGGTTCGGGCGCGGCGGAGCCATGTCCAACGCGTTGGGGTCAACGCGTTCCACCCGGTGGAATCAGCGGGTTCTTCGGACTTAGGGTTTGGTTGCTCGGACTGGTAGTTTTGCTGGGACTACAGGGAGACGCTCGGGCCCAAGCTTCGGCGGTAGACGCCATCGCCTACAACGCGAGCGCTTATGTGAACACAACCTGGCTTAATAATGCGGCGGCTTCGGGCACTTATCAAAACGTCTATCGTTCCAGTGGGTCGAACTCCTGGACCATCAGTTCCCAGCAGGGGACCGTGCCTAGCGGGTTTACTTCGCCCCCGGCGGCAACGGAATTTTCCACCCCCTACCAATTGAGCGTGCAGGGTGATTATTACTATCTTCGCCGGCTCACCTTGCAGTATAGCTGCGCGGGTTGGAACTGGAGTGATCGCCTCTATCGAGGTCCGCTCGCTAATCAGCCTCCGAGTGTATCCCAATTTTCCCTCGCGCCCGCGAGCGTGCCGCGCGGCTCGCTCGCCACGGTGGGAGGCAATGTGACCGACGCGGATGGCAATTTGACGGCGGTTCGCATCGACTATCTACCGGCGGGAGAAGGCGCGTGGATACTCGGCACCTCGGGCGCGGGCACGGCTTGGACCGGCGCGGGGGTCTCGGCGCAAAGTCTGAGCAAGGTGTTTCCTCTCCCGACCGCTGGCACCTGGACCTTTCGCCTGAGCGGCACGGATAGCGATGGCGCGAGCAGCGGCTTTACCTCCGGCACGATCACGGTCGCGAATACGCCCTACTACGATCCGGCGAATTTCCACAACGGCGTCGCGCCCGTGTTGGTGGTCACGCAGGGCAACGGCTTGTTCGGCGTGGCGGGCGAGTTTAATTCGCAGGCAACGGTGGTGCGGGTGGAAACCGAAGCGGGCGTGGCGCTGGCCGGGGCTCCGGTGCAAATCACCGTGGCGAACGGCGGCGGCGGGCTGGCGACGACCGCGACAGGCTCGGGCTCGACCACGCTGACCTTGACCACGAACGCCTCGGGTTTGGCGGAGTTTTACTATCGGCAGCCGACGACTCCTTACGCGGTGAGTTCCCTGCGTGTGGTGTCGGGCATGAAACAGATCTCGGTGACGAGCTACTCCTACACGGCGGCCGACGGGGCGGCGGATGCGGATGGAGACGGGCTGAGCGACGCGACGGAGGACGTGTTGGACACGCTTGAGAACACGGCGAACGCCATCGAGGCCGATCTGGCCGCGGTGGGTTTGATGATTCACGCGCCGCAGCGGTGACGCATGCCAAGGAGCGGCGACACTCTTGTCGCCGACGGGATCGGTGTTTGGAGCTGGTGAAGCTGCCGAGCTCGTAGTGCTGGTAAGCTGGTAAATCGGAGGAAGCTCGGATGCCGGCTGGAAAGCCGGCGCTCTCTGGGGTCAGGCTACCTGAGGCTCGGGGGGTTCGAGCGATTCGGCGGTTTCGGCGGACTCGTCCTCGAGGGGGTAGTTTTTACGGAAATCGGCGAAGTCGATGAGCTCCATGCGGCCGTCGAAGTGTTCGATGATGGCGGTGAGGCTCTCGACCCAGTCGCCGCTGTTGAGGTAGTGCACGTCGCCCATCATGCGGTCGGCGGCGGTGTGGATGTGGCCGCACATGACGCCCTCGCAGCCGCGGCTCTTGGCGAGCTCGGCGATGTGTTGTTCAAAATTGGATACGTGGCTGACGGCCCGTTTTACGCGGGCTTTGATGGCCTTGGAGATGGAGTAGTATTCCTTGCCGCGCCAGGCGCGCCATTTGTTGTAGAGGCGGTTGAGGCGCATGAGGGCGCGGTAGCCCCAGTCGCCGAGGTAGGCGAGGAAGACGAAGTTTTTGGTGACGGTGTCGAAGAC
>DAIPIP010000150.1:0-6969 GCA_036770725.1 Opitutaceae bacterium | reverse complement strand
TCATGGGAAAGGGCGATAAAGTCGGTTTGAAGTTTTTTGGCAAGGCATGGCCAACGGGGTGGCAACGGGGTGGCCGACGAGTTTTTCATTTTTCGCCGGTCAGGGCGTGGCGGTGCCTGGGGCGGGGCTTCGTTTGACGGATGAGAAGCAGAGGGCGGCGACGAAAAGCGTGGCTTGGGTGAGGACTATGCAGGCGGCGGTGGAGGCGTCGGCGAAGAAGCTGACGTAAACGCCGATCCAGGTGGAGCCGATGGCGCAGGCGACGGCGACGACGAGCATGCGGTCGAAACGTTTGACGAGCAGGAAGGCGGTCGCGCCTGGGGTGACGAGCATGGCGACGACGAGGATGATGCCCACCGCTTGGAGGGCGGCGACGATGGCGAGGGCGAGGAGGATAAGAAGGAGGGTGTCGAGCGCGCGCAAAGGGAAGCCGAGCGCGCGGGTTTGAGCGGGGTCGAAGGTGGCGAGGAGAAGAGTGCGGCGGAGGAGCAGGACGACGGCGAGGACGATGGTGGAGATGATGAGCGTCTGGATGAGGTCGGAGCGTTCGATGCCAAGGAGGTTGCCAAAGAGGATGTGGTCTAGGTGGAGGTCGCCGGGCATCTTGAGGTGCAGGACGAGGCCGAGGGCGAAGAGGCCGGTGAAGACGACGCCCATGACGGTGTCTTCCTTCACGCGGGTGTGGCGTTTGATCCAGCCGGTGGCGGTGGAGCAGAGCAGGCCGCTGGCGAAGGCACCGATGGCGAGCGGCAGCCCGCAGGCGTAGGCGAGCACGATGCCGGGGAGCACGGCGTGGGAAACCGCGTCGCCCATGAGCGACCAGCCGCGCAAAACAAGGAAACACGACAGCACGGCGCAGACGGCGGCGACGAGGGTGCCGATGCCGAAGGCGCGCAGCATGAAGGCGTGCTCCAGCGGCGCGAGCGCCGCTGAAATGTCGAATGACCAATGACCGATGACCAATGACAACATGGGAGAGCGGGCGGGACGGGCTCAGGTTTTCCCGGCGGGCATCAGGCAAGTGGTGCGGCGGGCGCGGTGGCCGGCGAGCATGCCGTGGCGGGGCGCGAAGACGAAAACTACGAGGAAGACAAGTGTCTGGAGGACGACGATGCAGCCGCCGGTGGCGCCGTTGAGGAAGTAGCTGGCATAGACGCCGGCGGCGGATGTGACCGCGCCGACGGCGGCGCCGATCCAGAGCATTTTGCCAAAACGATCGGTGAGCAGGTAGGCGGTGGCTCCGGGGGTGATGAGCATGGCGACCACGAGGATGGCGCCGACGGCCTGGAGGGCGGCGACGGTGGTGGCGGAGAGGAGGAGCAGCAGGGTGAAGTGGAGGCGGCGGACGGGCAGGCCGAGGGCGCGGGCTTGATCGGGATCGAAGCTGAAGAGGAGGAGGTCGCGCCATTTTAGGGCGAGGATGAGCAGACAGACGGAAGAAATTGCGATCAGTTGCACGACGTCTTTGGGCGCGATGGCGAGGATGTTGCCGTAGATGATGGCCTTGAGATCTATGGCGGCGGGGAAGAGGGAAATGAGGAGGAGGCCGAGGGCGAAGAAGGCGGTGAACACGACGCCGATGATGGCGTCTTCGCGCACGGGGCTTTTGATTTTGACGAAGGCCATGGCAACGGCGGCGAGCATGCCGCTGGTGAAGGCGCCGAGGGCGAAGGGCAGGCCGGCGAGGTAGGCGATGGCGACGCCGGGCACGACGGCGTGGGAGAGGGCGTCGCCGAGGAGCGACCAGCCTTTGAGGGTGACGAAACCGGAGAGCAGGCCGCAGACCGCGCCGACGAGGGCGCAGACCCAGAGGGCGGTGCGCATGTATTCGTAGGCGAAGGGTTCGAGGAGCGGATGCATGGCGGGTGGCGCGCTAGTCGGCGACAGGAGTGTCGCCGCTCCTTGGTTTGGCGGCTTCGCGGTCGGCGACGAGTTTTTCGTGGGCGGCGCGGTCGAGGTATTCGAGGTGTCCGCCTTGGCCGAGGACGAGGGGGCGTTCGTCGTCGGTGAGCACGGTGACTTGGCGGCCGTCGTGGGCCTCGACGGTGGAGCGGGAGAGGTCGAAGTGCCGCAGGGCGCCGCCGAAGGCGCGGGCGAGGTTGTCGGCGGTGAAGACCTCGGCGGTCGGGCCGCAGGCGAGGACGGTGCGGTTGACGAGCACGACCTGGTCGCAGAATTCGGGGACGGAGCCGAGGTTGTGTGTCGAGACGAGGATGAGGCGGCCCTCGGCGCGGAGTTCGCGCAGGAGGGCGACAATGGCTTCCTCGGTTTTCACGTCCACGCCGGTGAAGGGCTCGTCGAGGAGGATGACGCGGCCCTGCTGGGCGAGGGCACGGGCGACGAAGACGCGTTTTTTTTGTCCGCCTGAGAGTTCGCCGATCTGGCGGTCGCGCAAGTCCCAGAGATCGACGCGGCGGAGGGCGTCGGCCACGGCGGTGCGGTCGGCGGCGCGGGGGATGCGGAGGAAATTCATGCGGCCGTAGCGGCCCATCATGACGACGTCGTGCACGCTGACGGGGAAGCTCCAGTCCACCTCCTCGCTTTGGGGGACGTAGGCGATCCAGCCCTTGCGTTGGGCGGCGCGGATGGTGCCGCCGCCGAGGGTGACACGGCCGGCGCTCGGGGTGACGAAGCCCATGAGGGCCTTGAAGAGGGTGGATTTGCCGGAGCCGTTTACGCCGACAAGGGCGCAGATGGTGCCGCCGGTGAGGGCGAAGGTGGCGTCGCGCAGGGCGGTGTGGCCGTTGGGGTAGGTGACGGCGACGGACTCGGCGGCCAGGGTGAGCCCCGACAGGTCGGGGTGAAGCGGCGGTTCGGCGGTCATGTGAATGGTGGAGCTGATGAAGCGAGGCGGCGGGGTGCGGCGACCCCGCCCTACACCGGAGGGAGCGAGAGTTAGTTGGCGCCGAGGAAGCCGTTTACGATGGTGCGGGCGTTGGTTTCGAGCAGGGCGAGGTAGGTGGGGGAGGGGCCGCGGGCATCGGTGAGGGAGTCCACATAGAGCACGCCGCCGTAGCGCGCGCCGGTCTCGCGGGCGACCTGGCGGGCGGGGCGGGGGCTGATGGTGCTCTCGCTGAAGACGACGGGGATGCTCCGGGCGCGAACGGCGTCGATGACGGTTTTGACCTGTTGCGGGGTGCCCTGGGCGTCGGCGTTTATGGGCCAGAGGTAGAGTTCGTCGAGGGCGTAGTCGCGGCACAAATACGAGAAGGCTCCCTCGCTGGTGACCAGGGTGCGCCGGCCTTCGGGGATGCGGGCGAGCTGGGCCCGAACGGGGGCGTCGAGGGCGCGAATTTTTTCGATGTAGGCGGCGGCGTTGGCGGCGTAGGCGGCGGCGTGGGCGGGGTCGGCCGCGGAGAGGGCGTCGCGGATGTTTTCAACGTAGATGACGGCGTTGGCGGGCGACATCCATGCGTGGGGGTTGGGCCGACCAGCGTAGGGACCGGAGCCGATGGGCAGGGGGTCGATGCCGCGGGTGAGGACGACGGAGGGGGTGTCCTTGATGTTGGCGAAGAATTTCTCGAACCACGCCTCGAGGTTTAGGCCGTTCCAGAGGATGAGGTCGGCGCGCGAGGCGCGAACGATATCCTGCGGGGTGGGTTCGTAACCGTGGACCTCGGCGCCGGGTTTTATGAGGGACACGACGTCGGCGTGGTCGCCGGCGACGTTTGCGGCCATGTCGGCCAGAATGGTGAATGTAGTGACAACTTGAATACGCCCTTTCTCCGGCGCGCCGGAAAGTGCGGCGGGGCCGGCGAAGGCGGCGAGCAGGCATCCGAGGGCGAAACGAGCGAAGACGGGTAGTTTCATGACGTGGGGAACAGAGTTTGGCCGTATATTAGGGTCAACTAACAATTATAGTTTTTGCAATAAACGAGGGGAGTCGTGGTTTTTTCCAGGTGGTAAAGCCGGGGTATTGGGCACTTCGCATTTGCTTTGGGCGGCGGTTTGGGCTCTAATCTTAGGTAAGTTAACCTATTTACCCAACATGGCCCACATCTACAACAATATCACGGAGACGATTGGTAACACGCCGCTGGTGCGTTTGAACCGCACGGCGGCCGCTCACGGCGCGAAGGCGGAGATTCTGTTGAAGCTGGAATTCTTCAACCCGCTTTCGAGTGTGAAGGACCGCATCGGCAACGCGATGATCGAGGAGGCCTTGAAGAGCGGCCGGATCAATCAGGACACGATTTTGATCGAGCCGACGTCGGGCAACACCGGCATCGCGCTGGCGTTTGTGGCGGCGGCGAAAGGGCTAAAACTGATTCTTACGATGCCGGAGACGATGTCTTTGGAACGGCGAAAGCTGCTGAAGATTCTTGGCGCGAAGCTTGTGCTCACCGAGGGAGCGAAGGGCATGAAAGGCGCGATCGCGAAGGCCGAGGAGTTGAACGCGAAGATCGCGAACAGCGTGATTTTGCAGCAGTTCGCCAACCCCGATAATCCTGCGGTGCATCGCAAGACGACCGCCGAAGAGATCTGGCGCGATACCGATGGCAAGGTGGACATTCTTGTCTCGGGCGTCGGCACCGGCGGCACCATCACGGGTGTGGGCGAAGTTTTGAAGGGGAAGAAACCCGGCGTGAAAGTCGTCGCGATCGAGCCGGCCGGTTCGCCGGTGCTCTCGGGTGGCGCGCCCGGTCCGCACAAGTTGCAGGGTATCGGCGCGGGCTTCGTCCCGGGCGTGCTCAACACAAAGGTGATCGACGAGATCATCCAAGTGAAGGAGGCGGATTCGGGTCCGATCTCGAAGCAGGTGAGCACTCAGGATGGCATTCCGCTCGGCATCTCGTCGGGTGCGGCGGTGTGGGCGGCTCTGGAGCTGGCCAAGCGCGAGGAAAACGCGGGCAAGACCATCGTGGTCATCATCCCCTCGTGCGCCGAGCGTTACCTCTCGTCGTGGCTGTTCGCGGATATCGAGGTCGAGAGCGACAACATCGACGCGCTGTTCGCGAAGTAAGCCTTGGAACTTAAACCAAGCCTGGGCGGTCTCCGTGCCGTCCGGGCTTTTTTATGTTCGCGCGAGAACGGATCAGGCCGCCAAGCGGGCGATGAGGGCGGGTAGCTCGCGCAGGGATGCGAGAGTGAAGAAGCGGCCGGGGGCGGCGGGTAGCGCGTCCAGTTTTTCGTGTTCCCACGTGAGGTGATAAGGCACGTGGGCGGCGAGGCCGCCGAGGCGGAGCACGGGGGCGATGTCGGATTTGAGCGAGTTGCCGACCATGAGGAAATTTTCCGGCGCGATGGCGTGGCGGCGCAGCACGCGGGCGTAGGTGGCGTCGTCTTTTTCGGATACGACCTCGGTGGCGAGGAAGTGAGGCGCGAGGCCGGACTCGATGATTTTGCGCTCCTGGTGCCGTAGGTCGCCCTTGGTGATGAGGATCATGCGATGTCCGGCGGAGGCGAGGGCGGTGAGGGTGTCGGGCACGGCGTCGAGCAGCTCGACGGGGTGGGCGAGGATCTCGCGGCCGAGGGCGACAAGTTCGCGTAGTTCCTGTGCGGATACACGGCCTTCGGTGAGGTCAATGGCGGTCTCGATGGCGGAGAGGGTGAAGCCTTTGACGCCGTAGCCGTAGAGCGGGAGGTTGCGCAGCTCGGTGGCGTAGAGCGCGCGCTCCACGGTTTGGGGATCGTGGTGGGCGGCGAGCAGAGCGTGAAAGCGTGCGTGGGCGGCGGCGAAGAGGGTTTCGTTGTGCCAGAGGGTGTCGTCGGCATCGAAGCCGAGGGCGAGCGGTGAGGCGAACATGGGACGCAGCGTCGGCGGGCGATCCGGGCTCGGCAAGCCGCGCGTTTAACATGGAGAAACTGAAACCCGGAGCGGCGCGCCCGGCGGTCACGCCCCACCTGTGGCGGGTGCGCTTGGGGTTGCTTTGGAGAGGGCGTGCGGCCATGCTCGGGTCAGGCCGGAAACGACCTGCAAGTGATTGTTCAGCAAGTAACCCCCAACCCCTGACCGCCATGAAAATCCTGCTTGTCTCCGTGGATTTTTCCGCCGCCACGCGTGCCGTGATCGACACCGCCGTGGAACTGGCCGCGCCCGCCGGCGCGAAACTGATTTTGCACCATACCCTTGTGCCTACGTTGGTGACGACCGAGTATGGGCTCGGCGTGGAGATGTTGCGCGAGGCGATGTTGGTGAGCGAGAAGGCCGCGCGTCATCAGCTCGAACATCTGGAGGATGAACTCACGGCGCGCGGAGCGGACGTGGGCACGGCTCTAACGCATGGCAGCGCGGCTTCGTGTATTTTGGAGGCGGCGCAAAAACATCGCGCGGATATGATCGTGCTCGGTTCGCACGGGCACACCGCGGTCTATGACTTGTTGGTGGGGAGCACCACGCAGGCGGTGCTGAAGAAGGCGGCGTGTCCGGTGCTGATCGTTCCGAAAGCGACGGCGAAGGCATCTCCGCGCCAAAAGCGGAAGTAGTCCCCGGGGAAAATCAGCCTTGTTGCGATAGGCACGAATCGGGGAAGGCGGGCTTGCGGCGCAGCCAGAGCACGCGGGAGAGGCTGTTGGTGAGGGCCTCGTGCAGGGCGGAGCCGAGGTCGTAGGAGCGGTCGTCGTAGCCGGCGGTTTCGATGGCTTCGTCCATGCCGAGCATGACAGCGAAGAGGCGGGCGCGTAGTGGAGGGATGAATACGGAATGCAAATCGACCGACGGATCGGCCACGTGGGCGGCGCAGACGGAGGCGTCGTTGGTGTGGTGGACGCGGCAGGCTTCGGGGCGGCCCTCGTAGATGGAACAGGAGCCGTCGCGCAGGAGGGCGCAGGGATGCATGAGGCGGTCGCGCGCCGCGGAGTCCATGCCGGTGACGAGGGCGCGGCGGGCGGCGGTGCGCTCGATTACGCCGGCGAGTTCGGCGGGGGAGAAGTTAACCTGGATGTGTTCGGCGGCGTAGAAAACCTCGTGGGCCTTGAAGTGGCCCGCGTCGGTTGGACAGGTTGAGCGATGTTTTTAGTTATGGTTTG
>DAIPIP010000149.1:0-6983 GCA_036770725.1 Opitutaceae bacterium | reverse complement strand
TTGTTGGGCGTGGCGAGCTTTGTGCGGATGGTCTTGTCGTCGGGGAGTTCGTCGCCGCCGAGCTTGCCGCCGCCGAAACCAAAGGCACCGACCTCGAGGGAGCGAAGGGCTTTTTGGAAAGATTCTTTGAAGGTGCGACCGATGGCCATGGCCTCGCCGACCGACTTCATGGCGGACGTGAGGGTGGTGTCAGCGCCGCTGAACTTCTCGAAGGTGAAACGCGGAATCTTCGTGACGACGTAGTCGATGGTGGGCTCGAAGCTGGCCGGGGTGAGGCGCGTGATGTCGTTGCGCAGTTCGTCAAGGGTGTAGCCGACCGCAAGTTTGGCGGCGATCTTGGCAATGGGGAAACCGGTGGCCTTGGACGCGAGCGCGGAGGAGCGCGACACGCGGGGGTTCATCTCGATGACGACCTGGCGGCCGGTCTTGGGATCGATGGAGAACTGGATGTTGGAGCCGCCGGTCTCGACGCCGATCTCACGGATGACGGCGAAGGAGGCGTCGCGCATGACCTGGTATTCCTTATCGGTCAGGGTCATGGCCGGGGCGACGGTGATGGAGTCGCCGGTGTGCACGCCCATGGGGTCGAAGTTCTCGATCGAGCAGATGACGACACACT
Source organism: Opitutaceae bacterium (assembly GCA_036770725.1). Classification (GTDB taxonomy): domain Bacteria; phylum Verrucomicrobiota; class Verrucomicrobiia; order Opitutales; family Opitutaceae; genus IMCC26134_A. Next base: position 6,364 of record DAIPIP010000149.1, on the reverse strand, counting down.
GGTCCTTGTGGTCGCGCATGACCTCCATCTCGTATTCCTTCCAGCCGAGCAGACACTCCTCGACGAGGATTTCGTGGACGGGCGAAAGATCTAGGCCGTTGGCGCAGATGCGCTCGAACTCTTCCCTGTTGTAGGCGATGCCGCCGCCGGAGCCGCCGAGGGTGAAGGACGGGCGGATGATGAGCGGATAGGCGCCAAGCTCTTCGGCGGCGGCGCGGGCGGCTTCGAGGGTCTTAACGACCTTGGATCGGGCGACGTCGAGGCCGATCTTGACCATGGCCTGTTTGAAGAGTTCGCGGTCCTCGCCTTTGTTGATGGCCTCGGGTTTGGCGCCGATCATCTCGACGTTATATTTGGCGAGGACACCCTTCTCGTGCAGTTGCATCGAGAGATTGAGCGCGGTCTGGCCGCCAAGGGTCGGCAGGAGGGCGTCGGGGCGTTCGGCGGCGATGATTTTTTCAACGAATTCGACCGTGAGCGGTTCGATGTAGGTGGCGTCGGCGAACTCCGGGTCGGTCATGATCGTGGCCGGGTTAGAGTTGACCAGAATGATGCGGTAGCCCTCCTCGCGCAGGGCTTTGCACGCCTGGGTGCCGGAGTAATCAAACTCGCAGGCCTGACCGATCACGATAGGACCGGCACCAATGATAAGGATGGACTTGAGATCGGAACGCTTGGGCATGGACGTAGAGGTGGCGGAGGGTTGAACCCGCCGGAAAGTCGGGCAAGCGGAAAGGCGGCCCGGCGTGGAAACGACACGAGTTGCGGCTCCGCTGGGGAGCGTGACGACGAAACGCGGCGAAAGGCGGCCTCAGCCAATGCGCGAAAGCTCCACGCCCAGCACCCGAGCGGCTTGGGACTTGTCGCCACTGCAAGCCTTCAAGACCTGCTCAATGTAATGCTTTTCCTGCAAGGCGAGGTATTCGGCGAGCTTGGGCCAGCCGTCCATGTCCTTGATGCGCATGGGAAGCTGGTCGATCGTGATCTGGCGGAACTCGGTGGTGGAAGCGATCTTGGTGACCACTTGGCCGAGATCGGCCAAATTGCCCGGCCATGGATACGATTTTAGCACCGCCATACACTCGGGATCGAATTCGATCAACGTGACGTCCACATTCGGATTCACGACCGAGTTGCAGAAATACTTTACCAACGCGGGGATGTCTTCCGGACGTTCGCGCAGGGTAGGTATTTCGACCGGTAGCGAAGCCACGCGGTAAAAGAGTTCGTCATCGAAGCGTCCTTCCTCGGTCATGCGCTCCAAATCGGCGTCGCTGGTGCATATCATGCGGAACGAGTGGGCGCTGGCCCGCAACACGGCAACCAACTCGCGCTGCATTTCGTGCGGAAGTTTTTCGATGTCTTGGAGCAACAAAGTGCCCCCTTGTGCTTCCGTTATCCAGGTGCCGCCAGTGCCAGCCTTGCCGATTAGCCCGTCGTGGAAGCCCTCCTCTTTCGCCTGGTCGCAGTCAATGCGGACAAAAGGGGCGTCGGCGGTCGCGCTGCCGGCGTGCAAAAGCTCTGCGATCGTCGTTTTTCCCGTGCCGACTTCGCCTTGGAGCAGGACCGGCGTGCGCACGGCGGCGAGCTTGCGGATCTGGGTCACTAGCTTTTTGTGCACGGCACTTACCCCCACCAGCGCCTTCTCGATATCACGCGCCACCGTCACTCCGCCCGCGCTTCCGGCCGCCGCCGCAGCCTGCTCGGGTCTCTCCGTGCTGAAACGACGAAACTCAAGCGCACGCCTCAGCGTCGCGATGAGATCGTCCACCCGAAAAGGTTTTTGCAGATAATCAAAAGCCCCGAACTTGAGCGCCTGCACCGCGCTTTCCGTGGACGCGTAGGCCGTCATGATGATGACGACGGCCGTGGGGTCGTAGGCGCGCAATTGCCGCAGCAACGTGATGCCGTCCATCGGCTTCATATCGATATCGGCCAGCACGAGGTCGTATTTTTCAGCCTTGTAGCGCACCAACGCTTTCTCGCCATCGGTGGCGAATGCGGTGCTGTAACCGGTGGGCTGTATGACCGCTTCCAGCATCTCGTGGATGGAAAGCAAATCGTCAACAATCAGGACGGACGGCATGGGGTGAAATCAAAAATGTTCAGTATCGAAAGAGAAAGGGCGACGCAACCGCATCGGGTGAACGACCGGTGAATCGTTGCCTTATTCCAGACCGCCCGCAACCGCGCCCAGTTTGAAAATCGGGAGGAACATCGCCATGACGATGCCGCCGACCACCACACCGAGAAACACGATCAATATCGGCTCGATCAAAGACGTGAGCGAAGCCACCGTGGCTTCCGCTTCGGTATCGTAAAAATCGGCGATCTTGGTCATCATGCCGTCCACGTTACCGGTGGATTCACCCGCCTTGACCATGTGCTTCATCATCGGCGGGAAAAACTTGTTGCCCGCGAGCACTTCCGAGACTTGGCCGCCTTGGCTGACGTGCTTGGCGATTTCGGCACAAGCGTCCTCGATCTGAACCGTGTTCGACGCCGCCGCGACGATTTCCAAAGTTCGCAGGATGGGCACGCCCGAACGAATCAGGGTGGCATAGGTTCGGCAAAACCGTGATAGTGCGATTTTGTGGATCAAGCTGCCGAAAATCGGCGCCCTCACCAGCATGAGGTCCTTCATCCGACGTCCCTTGGGAGTCGTGATGAATTTTTTCAGGAGCAAAAACACCACGTAAGCTCCGCCGAGCAGGTAGAAGAAATTCGCCTTAAGGAAATCGCTCAGGTCGATCAGCATCTGAGTCGGCGCGGGCAAAGCCGATCCGAAATCGGCAAACATCGCCGCGAAGACAGGAATCACGAAGATCAAAAGCACGTTGACCAGCGCGACCGCCAAACCGATCACCGCGATCGGGTAGGTCATGGCCGATTTCACTTTCTTCGAAAGCTTCACGCTCGCCTCGAAGTAGGACGCCACCTTGCTCAAAATTTCCGCCAGCGCACCCGAAGCCTCGCCGGCCTCCACCATCGAGATAAACAACGAGTTAAACGCCTTCGGATACAGTTTCACCGAATTCGAAAACGAATTACCCTGCGAAATCTCGATCCGGACATCGCGGATAATGATACGAAACACCGGATCTTCCGTCTGGTCCTGCAACGCCTCCAAACACTGAACCAGCGGCAAACCCGCGCTTAACAACGACGCAAGTTGCTGGGTGAAAATAGCCAGCTCCCCAAGCGGCAGTTTGTAATTTTTCGCCTTTTTCTCGTAGGCCTTCTGCTTGGCCAACGCCTGCGAGGCCATGAAACTCATCTTCTTGGGTGCCCTGCCCGAAGGCTCGGCACCGCCAAGGGATCGCGCGGTCGGTGACTGACTGGAGGCGCTACGCGTGGATATGAAGGCCATATGTAAAACTTGTTTGGCTCCCCCCTTCGCTCGCGGCAATCCGTTTTCACAATCGGTGAACAGCTTTCACGATAACTTCGCACGGTCGCGATGGTGAGCTTGACCCCTGCCCGCCGCTCATCGAACGTGCCCGAGCAGACAGTCGCGGCCGTAGTTTAGTGGTAAAACTCCACTCTTCCAAAGTGGTCTCGAGGGTTCGATTCCCTCCGGCCGCACCACTTTTTTCCCCTCGCGTTTCATCTCCGAGACTTCGGCAATGCCCGCCATGCCGTTCGCAAAACTAGGCCTCCATTCCAGCATCGTCCGCGCCGTCGCCGCCAAAGGTTACACCACGCCCTCCCCCATTCAGGAGCAGGCGATCCCCGCCGTTCTCAGCGGCCGCGACCTCATCGCCTCCGCCCAGACCGGCACCGGCAAAACCGCCGCCTTCGCCCTGCCCATCCTCAACCGCCTCGGCCCGCACAAAGCCGCCGGCCCCCGCGTTCTCATCCTTGAACCCACCCGCGAACTCGCCGCCCAGGTGGACGAAGCCTTCGCCGAATTCGGCCAGTTCACCGACGCCCGCCGCGCCCTCCTCCACGGCGGCGTCGGCTACGGCAAACAACGCTCCGATGTCCGCGCCGGAGCCGACATCGTCGTCGCCACCGTCGGCCGCCTCATGGACTTCCTCAACGAGCGCGCCCTCCGCCTCGATCACCTCGAAATTCTCGTCCTCGACGAGGTGGACCGCATGCTCGACATGGGCTTCATCAACGACGTCAAAAAGATCGTCGCGATGTGCCCGAAGAACCGCCAGACGCTCTTCTTCTCCGCCACCGTGCCCCCCGAGATCGAGGCAGTAGCCCGCTTCGCCCTCAACAACCCGGAACGCATCAGCATCGGCCGGCAACGCTCCGTCAACGAGAGCGTCACCCACGCCATCTACCCGGTCGCGAACCACCTCAAGTTCCCGCTCCTCCTCGCCCTGCTCGAGAAGATCGAGTTCCGCAGCGTGATCGTCTTCACCCGCACCAAGCACGGCGCCGACAAGATCGCCAAAAAACTCAAGGCCGAGAAACACACCGTCGCCGTCCTCCACGGCAACCGCAGCCAGGGCCAGCGCAAGGACGCCCTCGCCGGCTTCAAGGAAGGCCGCTACGAAGTCATGGTCGCCACCGACATCGCCGCCCGCGGCATCGACGTCGCCGGCGTCACCCACGTCATCAACTACGACATCCCCGCCACCCCCGACGACTACGTGCATCGCATCGGCCGCACCGGCCGCGCCGCCGCCGAGGGCGACGCCTTCACCCTCATGACGCCCGACCAGACCGGCGAGGTCCGCGCCATCGAGAAGTTCATCAAGGCCACCATTCCCCAGCTCCAGCTCGAAGGCTTCGACTACAAAGCCAAGGCCCCGCCCGCCGTCCCCGGCCAGTCCGACGGCGACCGCCAACCCCGCGGCTTCCGCACTCCCCGCTTTGGCGGCGGCGGAAATTCAGGCGGCGGCGGTCAACCTCGCCACCACGGCCACCGTCCGGACGGCGCGCCCACCTCGGGTCAGCCCCGTCGCGCCGATCACCGCGCCGGCGAAGCCACTCGCCCGCCCCGCGACGAGCGCGCACCCCTCGCCGGCACCACCGGCGGCAAGGGCAGCGGCGGCCAGCAACGCGACAAAGACCGCGCTCCGAATCCCTTCGTGCAAAAAGGCCGTCCCGGCGCCCACTGGCAGACCCGCAACAGCGGCCGCCGCTAAGACGCGTTTCGTTTTTGTAGGGCGGGGCCGCCGCACCCCTCCGCCCTACACCTCCGCCGCCACCTCGCGCAAGGCCGCGAGCAGCGCCGCCCAATCCGCCTCCGTCGTCCCCCACCCCGCGCTGAAACGCAGCGCGCGCCGCGCCTCCTCGGGCGCGACTCCGAGCGCCGCCAGCACATGCGACGGACCATCCTTGCCCGTCGTGCACGCAGCGCCGGTCGAAACCTGCACGTCGCGCTTGTCCAGCTTCGCGATCCAGCGCGCATGGTCTCCGCGCGGCATGATCGCGAAGACCGTGTTCCACAGCCGCTCCACGCCTGTATCCACTCCCAGAATACGCGTGCCCGGCAACGCCGCGCCAAGCTCGCGCTCGAACCGATCCCGCCACTCCGCGCGCTGCCATTCCCAGAGCACATGCTTGCGCTCGCACTCGCCGAGCGCCGCCGCCAGCGCCGCCGCGCCCGCCACATCCTCCGTGCCCGCGCGATGCGCGCCCTCCTGCAAACCGCCGCCCTGCGAAACAAAATCCGGCTCCGCCTTCCCCGCCGGCAACTTCACAAAACCCACGCTTTTCGGCGCGCCTAACTTGTGTCCGCTCGCGATCAACCACGCGCCGCACGCGCCCAGCCCCGCGCCGGGTAGCTTGCCCAGCCACTGCGTCGCGTCGCACAAAAACGGCACGCCCGCCCCGCCGTTCGCCGCCCGACACACCGCCGCGATTTCAACCCAAGGTTGCAGCACGCCCGTCTCGTTGTTTGCCGCCATCACCACCACGCCCGCCGCCCCGGCCGAGATCGCCGCGCGCACCGCATCGGCCGACACTCCGCCGCCCGCGTTGTGTGCCAGCCAATCGATCCGCCCCTCGAAAAACCGCCCCGCCGCGGCCAGCACGCACGCGTGCTCCGTCGCCGCCACCGCGATGCGCGCGGCGGCCGGCAACCTCGCGGCCCAATACGCCAACACCGCGTGCGCGCCCTCGGTCGCGCCCGAGTTAAAAACATAGTCCGCCTGCTCGCCGCCGAGCATCACCGCCAGCGCCTCATGATAAGAATCGAGCCGTATTTTCGCCCGCGCCGAGGCCCGCGTGGGGCTCGAAGGGTTGTGCCAATTTTCCGCCTGCACCCGCAACCACGCCTCACGGGCGACATCGGCGAGCGGCGTGGTGGCGTTGTGATCGAAATAGGGCACGAGTCTTACGCAAAATCCCAAACCCCAAATGGCCAAATCCCAAATGGCCCGAGATTCATCTCGTTTTCTCT
>DAIPIP010000148.1:0-7009 GCA_036770725.1 Opitutaceae bacterium | reverse complement strand
CTAACCAAACTAAACTCACGCCCAACGCGTGTCCGTTTTATCGGGGGAAGCACACTCAGCGATCTCACGCCCCGCCCTTAATCGAAAGTCCAAGCGCAAGGGGGATTCGGCATGAATCCACCGCGACAACAGCCTGTTTCGGAGTATCAAAAACCGAAAAAACTACGTTCTCGATACGGTCTGGTCCGCCCGCCGGTCACGATCCGCGTTCAGGCTTAGCCAGCGCGCCAACAGCGTCGCCAGCACCACGAAACAGGTTAAAATCGACGCGTTCGAAAGCGGGAAATCCACCCACGCGTGCGCCAGCGGCAACCCCAACCCCAGCCCGAACAGCAGATGCCCCGGGTTGCTCCAAATCCGATCGCGCAGCAAACGCCACCCCAGCCACAACAAGGCCAGCGCCGCGAAGCCCGCCCCGATGATCCCCTTCTCCGCCAGCAACTGCACATAATCATTGTGCGCATGGTCCCAAAAAAAAGTGAAACGCCCTCTCGCGAAAATCAGCGGATGATTCCGCTGAAACGTCGGAAACGCATGCCGAAAGCTCCCGGCCCCCCACCCCGTCAGCGGTTTCGCCTCAAACATTTCCCAAGTCGCCTGCCGCGCAGTCACGCGGATCAACATCTCCTTCTCGTCCTGCTTGCCCAACACATCCAAGGCCGAGTCGATCGCCTTTCGCGCATCCAAAAACACCCCGGCCGCCACCAGAAACGCCACCCCCGAACCCACACACGTCAAAGCCAACGTGCGGTTAACCTCTCCCCGCGCCACCAAACGCCAGATCACCGTCACCAGCACCGCCACCCCCACAAAGCCCAACAATAACAAGGCCGCCGCGCGCGAACTCCCCGTCAGCAACGAGCACCCCGCCACCACCGCCGCCAGCACATACAGCGGCGCAGGCGTGCTTTTCTCCATCAATTTCACCCCGCGCGCATACCGCCACAAGCCCACCCCCAGCGCCGCCACCACCACCAAGTTCAAAAACGCCCCCGCATGGTTGTCATAAACGAAACTCGCGTGAAACCCGCTCGCCGGCGAAGGCACGCTCCAAAAAATCTCCTTCGCGCCCGTCACCTTTTGCAAGATGCCCAGCAGCCCCAGAAGCGCGCCCCCCACGATAAACAGGTTCAACACCAACATCACCCCGCCACGCCGCGTGATGCCCACCCACGCCGCGCACACCGCCAACCACGCCGCGCCATGCATCACCAACACCCTCCACGCGTTCATGTTTTCGAACGGCGCCTTTACCCCCGATGGCAACCACCTGATCGGCTCCACCGTGTCCAAGCGCCACCATAAAGGCGTCGCGATCCGCACCGCCGCCGGGTTCAGAGCCTGACACGTCACATACCCCAGATACGCCACCCCCAGCCAAAACAGAGGAAACCTCACCAGCGCTCGCCACCCCCCGAGCCCCGCCGCCGCCCCCCCCCGCGCCGGCCACAACGCACACGCAAACGCCACCGCCGCAATCCCCAACGCGATCCACTGCGCCCACCCGTTGCGCGATCCAAAGGCCCACGGCATAAACACCACCAACACCCCAAGCGCCACCGCCACTCCGCGTTCCCGCCCCGACAACGGCTCCTCCTCCTTCACACGATTGCTTACAGCCGGAAACCGAAAAGAGGACGCACGCGACGACATGGTTTGAAACTCTCAACACCCCCGCCCGCCTCTGTCCACGTAGAACGATTTCAGCGGGTGATGGCGGATGTCCGGAGCGCTTTCACCAAAGGCCGTCCCGATCACGAAATGACTCCATCATTCCGCTACGCTTTGAGAGCGTTCCTTATTACCGAATCCCGCTTGCTCTTGGCCTTCCGATTAAAGGTAGGGCATGATTGCCGGGCGCGCCGGTTCGCGCATGATTGACCATCAGCCATCACGGCGAGCCCGGCGGACCCGCCCCACCAGAACTTCAAAAGCTCCTGGTATTTGGTCCAAATTCTCCGCCGGGGTGCTAACCTGAGATTTTAGCCTAAAAAAAGCAGTTGAACCACGGATTTGGTTCTTCGCTTTTTTCGGTGGATAGGTGGAGCGGATTGCCTCCAATACGCTGACGAGGCTTGCCGCGCACGGATCGCAATAGCCTAAAAACCAGCGCGTTAGGGACAACGCGCCCCCACCCCCGATCACCTCAGGGGGCTTGCTGTGGTGCTTAACCCAGCTCTTTATCCACTGAAAACAGCGAGTAACCGAACACATCAACCCCGACGGGTTGACGCGGACCCGCCGCGTTCTGCTGAAAGCGTATTGGTCACAACATGTGTCACCTTCGTGTGTCGCCACCCTCGAATTTACAGCAAACTTACACCCTGAGTTCAAATTGAATTGAACTGATCGAATCCCCTCCTCTGGCTTCGCCCGTTTTCGCGATTCGCCCGGCCGCAAGCCGGACCGAGCCACGATGCAAACGCCCGCTTTTGAGCCCGCGCTCCACCCGCCTCTTGCCACCACTGGTCGCCTCCCGCCCCGGGACGCGACGGGGCGAAGCTCGCAGCACCCGCAACCTAGCCCTTGGAGCCTAGCCTCTCGCTCCCCGCCCCCGTGTCCGACACTTCCGACACCACCCCCGACTATCCCGCCCCGCCGGAGCTCGACTCCTGCGAACGCGAAGTCGTTGCCATCTTCGTGGCCGTGGCCGACGTGCTCGGCTTTGCCCGCTCGTTGGGTGAGATTTACGGGCTCGCCTACATCTCGGAGCAGCCCATCCACCTCGCCGAAGTGTGCGACCGCTTGCGCATGAGCAAAGGCTCCGCCAGCCAAGGCCTCCGCACCCTGCGAGACCTCGGTGCGCTCAAGCCCGTTTACATCGCCGGAGATCGCCGCGACCACTTTGAACCCGAGATAAAAATCCGCGTCCTCCTCTATCGCCTGCTCACCGACCGCCTCCGCCCCCACCTCGACCGCAGCACCGCCTCCCTCGATCAACTGCAAAAACGCGCCGAAGCCGACTCCTCCATCCCGCCCGAACGCCGCCGCTTCCGCCGCGACCGCGTGGCCCTCCTCGGCGCCTGGCAAAAACGCGTGTCCACCTTCCTGCCCCTCCTACAACGCGTCCTCCGCTAAAATCGCATCGTTCACACTGGCGGCAACCCGCATGCGTGAAATCGGCATCCATTTCCATCCCTGCCCAGTTCCCAAGATAGCCGCCAAACTGGTAGCGCCCCCCCGCCTACCGGCCCATAACTTGCCTTCCAAGCGCTACAAGGTAGCGGGAGCATCCTGCTCCCCTCGCCTGATGTCGAACCGATCATCGCCACCTTCCTTGAACGCGATTCAGCCGCGCTCGGCTTTGGCATGTCGCCCACCCTGCTACCACATAAACCAAACTTTCGGATTCCATCGCAAATCCGTCAGGAGAAGAAACACGTTCGCAAAGCAATACGTAGCTGACAACCGCACTGCACCAACAACCAACTTCCCACAACCTCGCGACCCCGCCGCGTCCGCCTCGCTATTTTCCCTCCAACCCCACACCTAACAACTCTCCATGAAAGCAGTCATCCTCGCCGGTGGTCTCGGCACTCGTATTAGTGAAGAAACTCACCTTAAACCTAAGCCCATGGTCGAGATCGGCGGCAAGCCTATCCTCTGGCACGTCATGAAGATCTATTCCGCCCACGGTATAAACGACTTCGTCATCTGCGCCGGCTACAAGGGCTATGTCATCAAGGAATACTTCGCCAACTACTTCCTTCACATGTCGGACGTCACCTTCGATATGAAAGATAACCGCATGGAAGTGCATCACCGCCGCTCCGAACCCTGGCGCGTCACCATCGCCGACACCGGCGAAGCCACCATGACCGGCGGCCGCCTGAAACGCGTGCGCGAATTCCTCGACGATGAAACCTTCTGCTTCACCTATGGCGACGGCGTGGGCGATGTGAATATCACCGAATCCATCGCCTTTCATAAACGAGAAGGCCGTCGTGCGACCCTTACCGGCGTCCAACCTCCCGGCCGCTTCGGTGCCCTCGAGATCGAAGGCACCGCCGTCAAAAGCTTCCAGGAAAAACCCGACGGCGACGGCAGCTGGATCAATGGCGGCTTTTTTTTGCTGGAACCGTCTGTTATCGACCTCATTGAGGCCGATTCCACCATTTGGGAGCGTAAACCCCTTGAAGCGCTAGCCCGCGAAGACCAGCTGAGTATATACAAACACTCCGGCTTCTGGCAGCCCATGGACACTCTCCGCGACAAACAACTTCTCGAAGATCTTTGGGCCGCCAACAAAGCGCCTTGGATCAAACGCAGCTAAGCACAAGTCACCATGCCCTTCGCCAACATTTACGCCGGCAAACGCGTGCTGCTCACCGGCCACACCGGCTTCAAAGGCGCGTGGATGGCCGAATGGCTTCTCGCACTCGGCGCGGAAGTCACCGGCTTTGCCCTCCCCCCCCCCACCTCGCCCTCGCTCTTTGCCCAGCTCGAACTCGCCTCACGCCTCCACCATATCGAGGGCGATGTGCGCGACCTCGCCGCCGTTCGCGCCGCCTTTGCCGCCTCCCGCCCCGACTTCGTCTTCCATCTCGCCGCCCAGCCCCTTGTCCGACTTTCCTACGAACAGCCTACGGAAACCTTCGCGACCAATGTCGTAGGAACCGCAAACGTCCTCGAAGCCGCCCGCCTCGCCGCCGATCCTGGTCGCCCCTGCGCAGTCGTCGCCATCACCACCGACAAGTGTTACCAAAACCGCGAATGGGTGCATAGCTACCGCGAGGAAGATCCCATGGGCGGTCACGATCCCTACAGTGCTTCGAAAGGTGCCGCCGAACTCGTCATCGCCTCCTATCGCGATTCCTATTTTTCCGCGCCCTCTAGCTCCGTTCGCCTCGCCTCCGCCCGCGCGGGTAATGTCATCGGCGGCGGCGACTGGGCCTTGGATCGCATCGTCCCCGACTGCATCCGCGCCCTAGCCAAGAGCGAGTCGATCCCCGTGCGCAACAAAGTCGCCACCCGTCCATGGCAACACGTGCTGGAACCTCTCTCCGGCTACCTCTGGCTCGGTGCCGCCCTCGCCGCCCGGAGCGGAAACGCGGACGCGCTTTCGTCCGATGCACAGCATCGAAACGAGTCCCTCGTTCCGCCATGCGCCTTTCCTTACCCGCCCACCACCTACGCCTCCGCCTTTAACTTTGGCCCCGCCCTCGCCTCCAACCGCACCGTCACGGAACTCGTCCAGGAAATCCTCAAACACTGGCCCGGCCACTGGGAGGACAAGAGCGACCCGCACGCCGTTCATGAAGCCAAGCTTCTCAACCTCGCCACCGACAAAGCCCACCACTTTCTCGGCTGGTCCCCCGCCTGGTCCTTCGGCGAGACCATCGCCCGCACCGTCGCCTGGTATAGCGCCGCCACCGTGCAATCGACCGACATTCACGCCCTTACCATCGCCCAGATCACCGCCTACACCGAGTCCGCCCACGCCGCCGGCCTCTCGTGGGCGCGCTAACTCGCCTTGGCCTTCTCTATCTCCGAAATTAGCGCCCATTGGCGTTCATTAGCGGTTAAAAATCCTTCTCCTTCATATTTCCGAAACATGCCCACACCCGTCGAACTCAAAGCCCAGATCCTCCGCCTCACCCGCGAATACTCCGCCCTCATGCACACCGGCCAGCGCCCCGGCGACGACGCCGCGCATGCGCCCTGGGCTCCCGGCCAGACCATCCCCTACGCCGGCCGCGTATTCGATCAGGACGAAGTGGAGGCCGCCGTCGGTGCCACCCTCGACTTCTGGCTCACCCTCGGCCCCGAAGGCGAAGCCTTCGAGAAGGAACTCGCCGCCCTCCTCGGCGTAAAACACAGCCTCCTCGTCAACTCCGGCTCCTCCGCCAACCTCGTCGCCTTCGCCGCCCTCACCACCCACAAACTCCCGGCGCATAAACGCATCCTCCTCGGCGACGAAGTCATCACCGTCGCCGCCGGCTTCCCCACCACCGTCTCCCCCATCATCCAGCTCGGCGCGGTCGCCGTATTCATCGACAACGACCCCGCCACCGGCAACATCCGCCCCGAGCAGCTCGAATCCGCCTACTCCCCCGGTAAGACCAAGGCCGTGATGATCGCCCACGCCCTCGGCAACCCCTTCGACGTCGGCACCGTGCTCGAATTCTGCCGCCGCCACGACCTCTGGCTCGTCGAAGATAACTGCGACGCCCTCGGCTGCACCTATGCCATGCCCATTGCCCGCGCCAAAGCCCTCGGCATCACGGAAAACTCCCCCGGCATCCCCTCCGACGGCGTCAATATCACCCGCTACACCGGCACTTGGGGCGACATCTCCACCCAATCCTTCTACCCTCCCCACCACCTCACCATGGGCGAAGGAGGCGCGGTCAACATCATCAGCCGCCCCCCCCTAAAGACCTACGCCGAGAGCTTCCGCGACTGGGGCCGCGACTGCTGGTGCGCCTCCGGCAAGGACGATACTTGCGGCAAACGCTTCGGCTGGCAGCTCGGCGAACTCCCCAAAGGCTACGACCACAAATACATTTACAGCCATCTCGGCTTTAACCTCAAACCCCTCGACCCCCAGGCCGCCATCGGCCGCCAACAGCTAAAAAAACTCCCGGCCTTCATCGAGGCCCGAAAGCAAAACTGGGAAACCCTCCGCGTCGGCCTCGCCGACCTCGAGGACGTGTTCGAATTCACCCTCCCCACCCACGCCACCCGCTGGCTACCGCCCGCAGAGCGTAGCGGAACGGCAGGATCCGTTTCGACTCCGCCCTCCTCCGCCCCCAGTAGCGGAAGCGCGGAAGCGCCTCCGCCGCAAGCACGAAACGAGTCCCTCGTTCCGCTACAGTTCGAATCCAGCTTCGCCTGGGACGCCTCCGGCTGCCGCACCGACGCCTCCTGGTTCGGCTTCATGCTACGCGTCAAACCCACCGCCCCCTTCAGCCACACCGACCTCGCCCGTCATCTCGACGAAAAAAAGATCGGCAATCGCATGTTCTTTGGCGGCAACCTCCTCCGCCAACCCGTCTTCGTGCAGCTC
>DAIPIP010000147.1:0-7012 GCA_036770725.1 Opitutaceae bacterium | reverse complement strand
GGGGAGGGCGGGGGCGGCGAGGGTGAGGAGGAGGGGATCGGGCCAGGCGGCGAAGGGTGGGCGGGCGGTGAGGCCGGGGGGGAGCGGGTCGGCGGGGAGGGGTGAGATGTTGGCGAGGGGGGCGGGCGGGCGGGATGGGGCGTCGAGATCCGGGTTTGGGATTTGGGATTCGGGATTTGGGATTTCCGTGGCGGCGGCGGCGGAGGCGGGGCCGGTGATCTCGATGGTGACGGGGGAGGTGCGGAGGGTTTCGTAAGCGCCGGTGGAGGGGTTGAAGATGGAGAGGGTGTAGGGGCCGAGGGTGTAGCGGCCGGGGCGTTGGGGGATGAGGACGAGGTCTTCGGCGAGGGTGGCATCGAAGAGGGCGTTGTTTTTGGGGGTTTTCTGGGCGCGGGGGGAGACGACGCGGAAGGCGGAGGGGAGTTCGCGGGGGGGGAGGCGGTCGATGACGGGCCAGTTGCCGGTGCCTTCGAGGGTGAGAGTCCAGGTGACGGGTTCGCCGACGGCGGCGGTTTCGGGGACGACTTTGGAGGCGAGGGTGAATTGGCCGACGGCGCCGTCGTAATCTTCGGGCGCGGGGAGGGGGAGGCGGCGGACGGGGAGGGGGACGGCGGGGGCGGTGAGGGTGAATTGTTCGAAGACGGATTGGCCGAAGAGGAAGGAGCTGGCGGTGCCGGTGGGGAGGTTAACGAGTTGGGTGGCGGCGGGGATGGTGAGATCGGGGAGCGCGGTGGGGGCGATGACGCGGGTTTGCCAGGTGATGATGGCGCGGTTTTCGCCGTTGCGGTTGATTTCGGAGGCGGTGGGGTTTTCCCATTCTTCGGCGATGAGGGGGGCGGCGGCCCAATTCAGGGGACCGGCGAGGATGTTTTGGCGGAAGTAGCCGGACGAGACGTCGAGGGTGTGGGTGAGGCGGAAGACTTCTCCGGCCCAGATGGGGGCGGCGGGCGGGGTGAAGCGGGTGGTGGCGATTTTTTCGAGGGTGAGGCCGGTGTCGCCGATGGTGGTTTCGGAGACGGTGAAGCCGGCGGCGGGGACGGTGAGCGGGCCGGCGTCGGTGGCGATGGTGAAGGCGGGGATGCGGATCTCGCCTTCGGAGCGGGTGGGGCGGACGCGGTAGGTGTAGGTGATGGTGCGTTGGCGGACGGTGCGAGCGCCGGTGCCGAGGTTGATGGAGGTTTGTTCGCTGCGGCCGGGGGAGCCTAGAAATTCCAGGCCGGGGACGGAGGGGGGGGCGGGGGTTTCGTCGGGGGAGGCGTTGTCGAAGCTGAGCGCGAGGGTGGAGATTTGATCGCGGCCGAGGGTGCCGCCGGCGGGTTCCCAGCGCACGGACTGGGCGAGCGCGGAGGTGACAAAGACGAACAGCGCCAGCAGCCAGAATGACGAATGACGAATGACGAATGACAAATGAGGAAGGGCGCGGAGCATCGGGTGGGGAGCGGCGAGGAGCGGATGTGTTTACCAGTCGCGGGTGCGGCCGGAGGCGGCGCGTTCGCGGTCTTCGGGGGTGAGTTCGGAATCTTGGATCAGTTGAAAGAGGCGGGCGGGGGAATCGGCGTCGCGAATTTGGTCGAGGCGTTGTTGCGGGATCGCGAGGGCGGGGTCGGCGGCGGCGGTTTCGGAACCGTCGCGTGGCTGACCGGAGGCGGAGACGCCGCCGGCGCGTTGGGTGGGTTCGGGGGGCTGGGCGGGTTCGGAGGGGGATTCTTCGCCGGGGGCGGGCTGGGGCGGTGATGGGGGCTCGCGGTCGGCGAGGTCGCCGAGGGCGTCGGAGGAGGGCTTGGGAGCGGGCGATGAGTCGGACGCGGGCTGGGGCGGTGCCGAGCTGGAGTTCGGCGTTCCCGGGGTGGAGTCGGATTCGGAGGACCGGGGGGGCGGGTTGGGCTGGGGTTTCTCGTCGGGCTGGTCGGGCGGATCGGACTGATCGGAAGGATCGGACGAATCTTGCCGGTCTTGGGGGGAGGGCGGTTCCTGGGGTGATTCAGTCGCCTTTCCTAACCTTTCAAGGCGCTCTTTGATTTCGGTCCTCCACGCGCCGTGGGGATCGAGCTTTTCGGCTTTGGCCACAGCTGCATGTGCGTCCTGCAACATGCTTTTGGATACGGTGCCGCCATTTTCCCCGCGTTGTGCGGTTAGGTTTGCTAGGGCTAAAAAGTCCGATGCCGAAGCTGAGTCTTTATTGGAGAGGCGGGTAACGAGGTCGAGAAGGGGGTCGGGCTCGGCGGCGCGGGTGGGAGTGGGGGAGAGGAAAATTGAGCTCACGCTCAATCCTACGAGGGCGGCGAGCTTGAGGGAGCGGGGGCGGAGGGTGACGGGGAATTCGCGCACGAGGGAGAGGATGAGCAGGGCGAGGGCGGGGGCGAGGAACCAGATGAAGCGTTCGGCGCGGCGGACGGAGTTTTCTTCGATGGTTTGGGTGGCGCGGCCGCGGGCGACGGTGTCGCGGAGGAGGGCGGGGAGGTCGATCCAGGAGGAGGCGTCGCGGTAGGCGCCGTCGGTGAGGCGGGCGAGTTCGCGGAGGGTGGAGGCTTCGAGGCGGGAGAGGACGACGGCGCCGCGCGGGTCTTTGACGAAGGTGCCGTCGGCGTCGGGGATCATGGCACCTTGGGCGGTGCCGAGGCCGAGGGTGATGACGCGGACGCCGCGGTCGGCGAGTTTTTGGGCGACAGGGCGCCAGGTGTCGTCCTGGGCTTCGCCGTCGCTGAGGATGATGAGGTAGCGATCGGAGGCGGGCGGGAGGGAAACCCGAGAGCTGAGACCTGAAACCTGAGGATCGGAGGGCGCGGGGCCGAAGGCTTCGTCGGCGACGGTGAGCAGGGCGGTGAAGTCGCTGCCGCCGGCGGGGATCATGTCGGGGCCGAGTTCATCGAGGAAGGTGCGGAGGATGCCGTAGTCCACGGACAGGGGGCTTTGGAGGAAGGCGCTGCCGGCGAAGGGGAGGAGGCCGAGGCGTTCGCCTTGGAGTTCGTCGGCGAGGGAGCGGACGAGGAGGCGGGCGCGTTCCAGGCGGCTGGGGGTGACGTCCTCGGCGAGCATGGAGCGGGAGACGTCCATGGCGACGAGGACATCGCGGGCGCGGACAACGGAGGGGGTGGTGATTTCGCCGCCCTGGGGGCGGGCGAGGGCGGCGACGAGCAGGGCGAGGGCGAGGCTCGCGGCGACGGGAAGAGGGGGGGAGAGGGCGGAGGCCTGAAACCTGAAACCTGAGGGGCCCAGGCGGGCGTGGGGGATTTTTGGATACGCGGCGGGAGTGGAGCGCGCGGGGCGGAGCGCCAGGACGAGGAGGGCGGCGGGGACGAGGAGGAGCCAGAGGAGTTGGGGGTGGAGGAAACTCATGGGCGGCGGAGCAGGGCGGGGGCGGCGAGGGCGAGGAGGACGGCGGCGAACGAGGCGGGCCAGGGGTAGAGTTCGGTGGCGGTGACACGGGTGGTTTGGTCGAACTCGACTTTCTGGGCCTGGTCGATGGCGGCGAAGGCGGCGTTGGCGGCGGCGGGGTCGTCGGCGCGGAAGAAGAGTCCGCCGGTTTCCGTGGCGATGGAGCGGAGGGTGGGTTCGTCGGTGGCAAAGCGGGCCATGCCGGTGCCGATGCGGCGGCCGGAGTCGTCGAAGCGGGGGAAGGGGGCGGGTTGGTTGGTGCCGACGCCGATGGTGTAAACGGGGATCTTGGCGTTTTGGGCGAGGGCGACGGCTTGGGGCGGGGTGAGTTGGCCGGCGGTGTTGGAGCCGTCGGTGAGGAGGATGATGAAGGCTCCGGCGCGGGAGGCTTCGGTGGCGCGGGCGCGGGTGAGGCGTTCGAGGGAAAGGCCTATGCCGTCGCCGATGGCGGTGCCGTCTTCGATGAGGCCGATGCGGAGGCGGGCGATCTGGCGGGCGAGCCAGGCGTGGTCGTGGGTGAGGGGGGCGAGGGTGTAGGCGCGGCCGGCGAAGGCGACGAAGCCGATGCGATCATCGGGGCGGCGGCGGATGAAGGCTTCGAGGACGGGTTTGAGGCCTTCGAGGCGGTTGACGCGGCGGCCGTCCACGATGGCATCCTCGGAATACATGGAGCTGGATAGGTCGAGGACGAGGACGAGGTCGTAGCCTTCGCCGCGGACGACGCGGATATCGTCGATGCGTTGGGGGCGGGCGAGGGCTAAGGTGAGCAGGACGGCGGCGAGGACGGCGAGGACGACGGGAAGGCGGGTGGAGGCGGGCGGGCGGGGCGCGGCCCAGGCGGCGGCGGATGGTATCAATAAAACGGATACGGAGCGGCGGCGGCGGAGCCAGGCGGCGAGGGGTAGGAGGAGGAGGGCGAGGAGCCAGAGCGGTTCGGCGAGCTGGTGTTGGCCGAGGCGGAAATCCCAGAGGCCAAGCAGCCAGATTCCGAGGTTGGGAAGCGACGGCATGGTTTGGTTAACGGGCGCCCTCCCGGCGGCGGAAGAAGCGGACGAGGGAGTCGAGGCGGTTTTCTTCGGTGGAGACGGCGTGGCGGGCGAAGGGGTCGGGGAACCAGGTGGCGAGGGAGGTATCGCGGGCTTCGCGCCAGCGGGCGTGGGCGACGCGTTCGGCGTGGCCGCGACCGAGGGTGACGAGGCGGCCGGAGAGGGGGTCGAAGGCGGCGAGGGGGCGGTCGGGTTCGGGGTATGCGCGGTCCCAGGGATCGTCGATGCGGAGGCCGAGGAGGGTGCAGCGGCGTCGGAGGGCGGCCCAGCCTTCGGGGAGAGGGCGGGCGGGGTGGTCGGAGAGCCAGACGACGATGGAGTGGCGGGGCGTGAGCGCGCTGAGCGCGCTCAAGTTGAAAGTTGAAGATGAAGGGCCGGCGAGGGGCGGGGGGGCGGCGGAGAAGAGGCGGGAGGCGAGGTGGTGGATGGGGCCGCGGCCGTGGACGGGCGGGGTGAGCACGGGGCCTTCAGGGCGGAGGTGGGCGAGGCCGATGCGGTCGCGGTTGATGCCGGCGAGGAGGAGGAGAAGGCCGGCGAGTTCGAGGAGGGCCTCGCGTTTGGTGACGGCGGCGGAGCCGAATTGCAGGGAGGGGGTGTCTTCGAAGACGAGAAGCACGGTGACTTCGCGTTCTTCGACGAATTTTTTGCGGTAGGGCTCGCCGAGGCGGGCGGTGACGTTCCAGTCGATGTCGCGGACGTCGTCTCCGTAGGTGTATTTGACGACTTGATCGAACTCCATGCCGCGACCGCGAAAGGCGGAGCGGTAGCCGCCGCCGAGGGAGGTTTCGACGGCGTGGCGGACTCGCCATTCAAGGCGCCGCAGGGCCGCGAGAGGGGCGGCGGGGGCGGATACTGAACTTATGTTCAATCCTACGGGGGAGGAGGTATTGGAGGCGGGCGCGGGCAAGGTGGAAACCGGGAGGACGAGAACGAGTAAGTGAACGAGAATGAGTTCAGGTGCCGGTGGGCATGGGGGTTTGGGCGAGAACTTGGGCGACGATGCTGTCGGTGGTGAGGTTGTCGGCCTCGGCTTCGTAGGTGAGGCCGATGCGGTGGCGAAGGACGTCGGGGGCGAGTTCCTGGACGAGGGACGGGGCGACGAAATCCTGGCCGCGCAGCCAGGCGAGGGCTTTGGCGGCTTGGTAGAGGGCGAGGGAGGCGCGGGGGGAGGCACCGTAGGAGACGTGGCGGGCTTTGCCGTTGGGGGAGGGTTTGGCGAGGTCGCGGGTGGCGCGGACGAGGGCGAGGATGTAGCCCTGCACGGTGGGGGCGACGTGGATGGCGTCCACTTCGGCGCGGAGGGCGAGGAGCTCTTCGCCGGAGGAGGCGGGGACGAGCGCGGGAGCTTTTGTAACCTGGCCCCAGCGGGTCATCATGGCGGTCTCGTCGGCGAGGGTGGGGTAGTCCACGAGGAGTTTGAAGAGGAAGCGGTCGGTCTGGGCTTCGGGGAGCGGGTAGGTGCCCTCTTGTTCGACGGGGTTTTGGGTGGCCATGACGAAGAAGGGTTTCGGCAGGGGGTGGGTGGTGCCGCCGAGGGTGACCTGGCGTTCCTGCATGGCTTCGAGGAGGGCGGACTGGACCTTGGCGGGGGCGCGGTTGATTTCGTCGGCGAGGACGAGGTTGGCGAAGATGGGGCCGCGGTGGGGGGCGAAGACGGCGTCTTTGGGGGAGAAAACCATGGTGCCGACGACGTCGCTGGGGAGGAGGTCGGGGGTGAACTGGATGCGTTCGAACTGGACGCCGAGGGCGGTGCCGAGGGATTTGACGAGGAGGGTTTTGGCGAGGCCGGGCATGCCTTCGAGGAGGACGTGGCCGTTGGCGAGGAGGGCGATGAGGAGGCGTTCGATGACGTCTTCCTGGCCGATGACGGCTTTGGCGATTTCGGCGCGGATTTTTTCTGACCAGTCGGGACCGTGGGACATGAGAGGGAGTGAGTGAAGGGGGAGTGGAGAGGGATTTGGGACTCGCGGGGAGGGGGTGGGTTGCGTTGGGTGACGAAAATTGCCGAGCGATGGATTTACCACTCCAAATCAGGGAAAGGCTGGATGCGCTGGGGGTGTTGCCTGGCGACGTCGAGGAGGTGTTTGTGCGCGGATCGGGCGCGGGCGGGCAGAAGATCAACAAAACTTCCTCGACGGTGGTGTTGAGACATGGGCCTTCGGGGACGGAGGTGCGGTGTCAGGAGGAGCGCAGCCAGGCGGTGAATCGGCTGCGGGCGTGGGAACGGTTTTGCGAGAAGCTGGAGGAGCGGCTGCGGGCGGCGGAGGCGGCGCGGCGGGCGGAGGTGGCAAAGGCGCGGCGCTTGAACCGAAAACGAAGCGCGCGGCAGAAGGCGATGCTGGTGGCGGGGAAGCGGCGGCGCGGAGAGGTGAAGGCGGGGCGGCGGAGGCCGGACGGGTTGTCGTAGGGTGGTGGCGCTCAATTAACCCTGCGCGTGGGGGCTCTTGCCTGGTCCTGGTGCTTGATTGCAGAAATAAGCGATAGCCTGACGGGCGCTTTTGGCCGGGGCCGGTGTTGCCGATCCGCGCACGTGCCGCTCCGCAATCAAGCGCTACAGCATTTCCAATAAAACTGTGGCTATTTTTAGGAGA
>DAIPIP010000320.1:0-1545 GCA_036770725.1 Opitutaceae bacterium | reverse complement strand
GCCGCCACCTTCTTCGTCTTCATCCCTGGGTCAGGATGTATAGGGGCCTGTCTGTTGTTCGCGGGGCGCGGGCTTGACGGCGAGGGACACGGGACGCCTTTTCGGTTTTATGCCTGCAGCCAACGACCAGAATTTTGAGGATTACAAACGCGCCGAGGCCAAGGCTCTTGAAATCATGCGCGCGATGAAGGCGGCCACGCCGCGCACGGTGGATATCGAGTTGGCGTTGTTGGTGGCGATTTTCGAGCTGCACAAGGCGGCGGGGTTGCCCGGGCCGCAGGTCTCGAAGATCGTGCAGGGACATTTGGAGGTGTTGTCCGCCCATTATGCGAAGCCGGTCCCGCCACCGCCGGCCGCAGGTTGACGGCGCGCGGGAAACAGCGCCTCGTTTGTTTTTGAGGGAAACAAGCGTCCGCCGCGGGCGTCCATCTTCCGAACCACTTCCATGCTTCCACTTGCCATCATCGACCTGCTCAAGGGCGCCGACATTCTCATCTATCCGCTGGGGCTTTGCTCGCTCGTGCTGGTGTTTATTCTCTGCGAGCGAGGCTGGGCGCTGCGGCGCGCGGCGATCATCCCGGATGATTTGGCCGACGCCGTCGTGGCGGCGCAGCCGGTGACGGGCGGGGAACACTCGGTGCTGGGGCGCATCGTGCGTTTCGCGCAAACCCATCCGGGCGACGCCGAGGGTGTGCGGGCTTTTGCCCGGTTGGAAGTTACTCGGATGGAGCGAGGATTGCCGTATCTGGAAGTCATTTACGCGGGCGCGCCGCTGATCGGGTTGACCGGCACGGTGTGGTCGCTGATCCGGGTGTTTTCGAGCATCAGCGGCGAGACGGGTCTGCCCGATCCGGTGAAGTTTACCAGCGGTGTCTCGCTGGCGCTTTCCGCGACGATCCTGGGCCTTACGATCGCGATTCCGGCTCTTATCGGCGGAGGGATTTTGCAGCGACGGGTGGACAAATTTGCCGCGCAGCTGGATGTGTTGCTGGCGCGTTTGCTGGCGGAAAAACCCAAGGCGGGCTCCTCGTCATGAGCGGACTTCAAACCCGTCGGAGGCGTCGGCCCGAGTTGAATCTCGTGCCTTTGATCGACGTGCTCGTGATCCTGGTTTTTTTCGCGTTCGTGACGATGCAGTTTCGCTCGCCCGGCACGCTGAACATCACGCTGCCCAGGGTGGAGACGGCCGGCACGAACGCGTTCGAGGGCACGGTGATCATCGGCATCGACAAGGACGGTGTGATCACGTTTGCGACCAATCAGACCGCGGCGCGCCAGATTCCAAAGGAGGAACTGGGCGGCTTGCTTGCGCAGATTCGGAATGTGAATCGCGACATTCCGGTGCTGATCCGGGCGGACGAGACGACGGAGTTGAAGACGTTGGCCTTCGTGATGGACGCGTGTCGGAAGGCGGGGCTGAACAAGTTCAGTTTGCAGAGCCGGTGACGCGTCAGGTCGGCTTTCAACGGCGCGGCGGTGTCAGGCACCGCCGCTACAGCATTTCCAATAAAACTGTGGCTATTTTTAGGAGAGGAGTCAGGCTAA
>DAIPIP010000146.1:0-7122 GCA_036770725.1 Opitutaceae bacterium | reverse complement strand
CAACGACGGCGACACCACCGCCGTCTCCTACCTGCGCGCCGACGAGCACGAGACCGCCTTCATCCTCACGGTCGGCCATTTCACCCCGGTCTTGCGCGAAGGCTACCGCATCGGCGTGCCGCGGAAGGGCCGCTGGCGCGAACTCATCAACACCGACAGCCAATACTACGGCGGCGACGGCAACGGAAACGGCGGCGCGGTCTTCACCGAGGACATCGCCCGTGACGGTTTCGAGCAAAGCGTGCGCGTCGTGCTCCCGCCCAACTCGACCATGCTGTTCAAGTGGTCCGCCTCCGAGGCCTGAGCGCGAATCCGCGGCGCAGCGTTCAGGTTATCTGACGCTGCGCTTTATACAGTCCGCCCGCGCCGCTCGCCAGATAGCTCGTAAAGCACGCCACCGCGAACAAACCCGCGTGCCCGCCGCCAAACAGTTCCATCGCCAGCAGCGTGCAGGCCAGCGGGGTTTTTGTCGCCCCCGCAAACACCGCCACGAAGCCCAGCGCCGCGCCCAGCTCCAGCGGCATGCCTAGCATGGGCCCGGCCACGTGCCCCAGCGCCGCGCCGATAAAAAACAAGGGCGTTACCTCGCCGCCCTTAAACCCTGCCCCGACCGTCACGACGGTGAACACGAGCTTCCAAAACCAACTCCACGGCGTCGCCCCGCCCGCCTCGAACATCGTGCGCAACGACGGCGCCGCCGGGTCCGGATGCCACGCGCCGAGTCCGAGATAAGCGTCCGTGCCCAGCGCCAGCGCCAGCCCGCCCACCGCCACGCCGCCGATCACCGGTCGCAACCACCACACGACCTTGGCCCGTTCAAAAACCGTCCCGACACCGTGCGCCGCGAAAACGAACAACCGCGCGACCAACCCGAACACCAACCCGAGCGCCGCCACGCGCAAGAACGACGCGGGCGCGAGTTCCCCCGCCGCCTCCGCCGGCCCCGCCATCGCGGCAAAATCATCGTGATGCGCCCCGAGCGCGTGGCACACCCAATCGCCCGTCAGCGCGGCGACCAGACACGACCCCGCCCACGCATAGTGGATGCGTCCGCGCACCAGCACCTCCAGCGCGAACACCGCTCCCGCCACCGGCGTGCCGAACACCGCGCCAAAACCGCCCGCCATCCCCGCCGAAAGTAGCGTGCCTTGCCAGTGCAGCCCGAGGCGCAGCGCGCTCCGCACCCCGTCGGCCAGCGCTCCGCCCACCTGCACCGCCGTGCCCTCGCGTCCCGCCGACCCTCCGCACAAATGCGTCAGCAGCGTGCCGCCCCAAACCAGCGGGGCCATGCGCAGCGGCACGCCTGCGCCCGGCTCGTGAATCTCGTCGATGATGAGATTATTGCCCAGCTCCGCATTCCGCCCAAACGCGCGGTAACACCACACCGACAACACGCCCGCCACCGGCAGCAACGCGAGCAACCACGGATTCGCGAAACGCATGCGCGTCACAAATTCGAGCGACCACAAAAACCCCGCAGCCGCCACGCCCGCCAGCGCGCCCACCACCGCCGCCAGCCCCAGCCCCGCCAGAAGCCCGCGCGCGTCCGCCATGCCGGACGGCGCGGGAAGGCTGGGGGGCTCGACGTTCATTTCTCCCGAATCAGTGCGCGCTCCGCAAACCGCCGCAATCCCGCAAACTTTTACGACTTCGACATCATGCGCGTTCTCGACTACCGCCCCCGACTTTGCCCAGCATGCGGTTGTGCGCATTGCGGTCCTCGTTCATTTCATCTCCTTCCTCCTTGGTTTGACGCTCGGTGCGAGTGCGCTGCGTTCGGCCCCGCCCGCCGTGGCGATTCTCGCCAATCGCGACGACCCCGAGTCGCTGGAGTTGGCCGGCTACTACGCGAAACGTCGTGGACTTCCGGATACGGCGATCATCGCGCTTTCGATGCCGACCACGGAGCAAATCACCTGGTCCCAGTTCGTCTCCCAAATCTGGAATCCTTTCGTGCGCGAGGCGGTTGATCGCGGCTGGCTGTTGGCCTCGGTCTCCTCCGCCAACGATCCCATCGGCCGCCCGAATATCGTGTCCGCCGGGCACCGGCTCGATGCGCTTGTCATCTGTCGCGGCGTCCCGTTGCGCATCGCGCACGACCCCTTGTTATACAATCTCGCGAGCAACCCGTTCGCTCGCCACGCCGCCCTTCAAACCAACGAAGCCAGCGTCGATTCGGAACTCACCCTGTTTGCCACGAACAACGAGCCCATCGACGCCTTGGTGCCCAACCCACTTTTCAACACGGATCGTCCCTCGTCGCTCGCGCTTCAGCATATCGTGCCGGTCGGTCGCCTCGACGGCCCCACGCTCGCCGACGCCAAGGGATTGGTTGATCGCGCGCTCGAAGCCGAGCGCATCGGCCTGGCCGGGCGCGCCTATCTCGACATCGGAGGCCCTCACCCCAAGGGCGACGAATGGCTGGCCGCCTGCCTGCCCCAACTCACCGCCCTTGGTTTCGAGACCGACGTTGATCGCGAACGCTCAAGCCTTCGTCCACACGTCCGGTTTGACGCCCCCGCGTTGTATTTTGGTTGGTATGAAAGCCATCTGAACGGTCCCTTTACCGCCCCCGGTTTCCGCTTCCCGGTCGGCGCGATCGCCCTGCATATCCACAGCTTTTCCGCCACGACTCTGCGTGCCCCCACGCGCGGCTGGACCGGCCCCTTGGTGGCGAAAGGCGTCACCGCCACGGTGGGCAACGTCGCCGAACCCTACCTCGAGTTCACCCACCAGCCGGACTTGTTCCTGCGCGCCCTCGCGCGCGGCGAACCCCTTGGCCGCGCCGCGCTATACTCGATAAACTCGCTCAGTTGGAAGGGCATCGTGGTGGGCGACCCGCTGTATCGTCCCTTCGCGGTTTCCGCCGAGGATCAATGGCGCGCCCGCAAAACCCTCCCTCCCGAAACCGAGAGCTACGCGCGCATACGCCGCATGCGTGCGCTCTCCGCCGCCGAAAGCGGCAAGGAGGCCATCGCGCTCGGCATCTCCGGCATGCGTCAAAACCCCGGCCTGCCTCTCGCGCTCACCCTCGCGGATTTGCAACTCGTCGCGCGCGATCCGGACGCCGCCCGCCGCAGCCTGGCGGTGTTCGGGACCTTGCCCGCCTGGCGCCCGAACGATCGCCCGCTCGTGCTCGCGGCGGCGCGAGCCGTCCATTCCGCAGGCGACGCGGCCGCCGGTGTGAAACTGGTTGACCGGCTCCTGCGCGAGCCCGGCCTGAGCGCGGATTTTCGATTGGATATTCTCCGGCAGGGAATCGTGATCGCTCGCGCCGCGCGGAATTTTGATCGAGCCGGCGCCTGGGACGCCGAGGTTGCCCGCCTCACCGCGCCGCCGGTTTCGCCCGCCGCGAAGGCCCCGTGAACGTTTGCCTCCACCCTTGTTTTTCCGCCCTTCTCTCCGCCATATCTACACATCATGCGCCTCGCCGCCGTTTCCCTGCTCACCGCCTTCATCACTTTCTCGCCGGTCGCGGTTTATGCACAACCCGCCCAATCCCCCGCCGTCGAACTCGCCAATTTGCGCGAGGACGTGCGCCTGCTGATGCAGCGCGTCGGCCAACTCGCCCTGCGCGTCGAGCAACTTGAGGCGGAAAACGAGCGCCTCGTGCGCTCCACCGCCGGTGCCGAGCGTAATTTCGCGACGCTTGCCCAGCTCAACACCGCCATCGCCGATCTTGCTCGCGAACTCCGCGCCGCCGACGCCGCCAATCGTTCCGAGATCCTCGCCGCCGTCGCCACCCAGATGGAGAACCTCGCCCGCCAGACCAACACCGCCCTCGACGCCGCCGCGCGCGGTCGCGCCGCCACGCCCGCCACCGCGACGTTCTCCGACAACTTCCCCAAGGAGGGCGTCACCTATACCGTCGTTTCGGGCGACACCATCGCCCGCATCGCCCAAAAGACCGGCGCCAAGGTGCATGATATCATCAACGCCAACCGCATCTCCGATCCCACCAAAATCCAAGTTGGCCAGGTCCTCTTCGTTCCCGGCGGCAGATAGGCCTTCGCACCCTTCCCCGCGTTTCCTCTCATTTCCCTGCTCCAAGCTCCTACATGGCCACATCCAAATCTCGTCTCGGTCGCGGTCTCGGCGGCCTTATCGCCGCCGCCGCTCCCGCCAAACCCGCCGCCCCTGCGTCCCCCTCCCCGAACGCGCCCCACGGGTTCATCGAGGTCGCCGTCGCGGCCATCACCCCCAGTCCCTACCAAGCCCGCAAAGAGATCGCCCCCGTGCATCTGCAGGAACTCGCCGAGAGCATCCGCGCCGAGGGGCTGCTTCAACCCGTCGTCGTGCGCAAAATTTCCGACGGCAAATACCAACTCATCGCCGGCGAACGCCGCTGGCGCGCGTTTCAGTTGCTCAAGATCAAGTCCATCCCCGCCCGCCTCGTCGCCGCCGGCGACGCCTCCTCCGCCGCCCTCGGCCTGATCGAGAATCTCCAGCGCGAAGGCCTGAACCCGCTCGAAGAGGCCTATGGCTATGCCAGCCTCATCCGCGATTTCGACCTCACCCAGGAAGCCGCCTCCGAACGCGTGGGCAAACCCCGCGCCTCCGTCGCCAACTCCCTGCGCCTGCTCTCGCTCGACGGCGAACTTCAGGGCTACCTCGCCAAGGGTATTCTCTCCGTGGGCCACGCCAAGGTTCTCCTCGGCGTGGAGGAGCCCGCCCAGCGCGCCCTGCTCGCCCGCCGCGTGATCGAGGACGGCCTCAGCGTGCGCGCCACCGAGTCGCTCGTCGCCGCCAAGAAACACCTCGCCACCACCCCCGCGCCCGGAGCGACCGCGGGCGGTGCCGGAGCGAAAAAGCTCAACCCCGCCGACTCCGCCGCCATCGCCAGTATCCAAAAACGCCTTACATCGCACCTCGGCGCCCGCGTCGCGGTCCAGCACGCGGGCAAAAAAGGCAAGATCGTCATCCCCTACGCGGGCAACGACGACCTCCAGCGCATCCTCGAAAAACTCGGCATCGAACTCTGATCGTTTCACCCCTTCGAGCCCTCCCGGCCGCAACCGCAACCGCAAACAACCACACCCGTCCCGCCCCCGACACAACCCCGCGCGCCGCCGCCCCGCGAGAGCGCCCCGACCTTGTCCTCCACACCCACCGAACACGCGACACGCGTCATCAACCAGGCCGGCGGCGTCCTTTCCGACGCCGTCGATTATTTGCGGCTGGACCCTATCCCGCCGGTTTTTCGCGAGCTTCGCCGTTACAGTTTCGCCAAATTAAAGGCCGACGTCACGGCCGCCGCGATGGTGGCCATCGTCACCATCCCGCAAGCCATCGGTTTTGCGCTCGTGGTCGGTCTCCCGGTCGAGGCCGTGGTCGCCACCGCTGTCATCGGCGCGCTTTTTTGCGCCTTGTTCAGCGGTTCGCGGCATCTCGTTTTCGGTCCGACCAACACGATTTCCATCATCCTCGCCGGCGCTCTGCTTACGGTTCGCGACGTGCCGCTGACCGCGCTGGAGAAGGTCTTGGTCATCGGGTTTCTCATCGGACTGTTTCAACTCGCGGCGGGATTTTTCAAGCTCGGCACGCTCACCCAGTTTATTTCTCGCACCGTGATCGTGGCCTACGCCTGCGCCGTCGCCGTGCTCATCGGCGTCGGCCAGGTGGGCAACCTTTTCGGCATCGGCGCGGCGGACGACATCTCGCTTCCGGGCACGCTGAAGCACCTCGCCTTCAGTCTCGGCACCCTGCACATCAACGCCATGACGGCGGGGGTGGGCGTCGCGAGTTTGCTCGCCATGGTGTTGATCCGCCGCGTGCGACCCAACTGGCCCGAGGGGCTCATCGTCATCGTTTTGTCGGTTGTGATCTCGGTCGCCTACGGGCTCGGGGATTTCGCGGTGGCGCTGGTGCGCGACGGCGGGGAGATAGCCGGCGGCATGCCGCTGTTTGTGGGCTTCCCCGGCAACGCCACCGGTCTCTCGCTCGTGCCCGCGCTTACCAGCGTGGCGCTCGCCGCCGCCATCCTCGGCATGCTGGAGGCCATCTCCATCACCAAAAGCCTCGCCGCTCGCTCCGGCCAGCGCGTCAATCCGAACCAGGAGCTGATCGCCATGGGCGCGGGCAACCTCGCCGCCACCGCCTTCGGCGCCATGCCCGGTTCGTCCTCCTTCGTGCGCAGCGCGGTATGTCAGCAGAGCGGCGGCGCGACCCAGCTCGCCGGCATGTTCGCCAGCGTGATGGTCTTCCTCGTCCTCGCGGTGACGTCGGGGTTTATCAACTACATCCCCATCGCCACCCTCGCGGCGTATCTGATTTTGGTGTCGGTTCGCCTCGTCAATTGGGACCAGGTTCGCATCGTCACACGCGCGACGAATTCCGACGCCATCGTCTTCTGGCTCACCTTGCTCTCGGCGCTTTTTCTCAAGCTCGACACCGCCGTTTACGTGGGCATCGGCGCGTCGCTCGTGCTGTTTTTGAAGAAGGCCAGCGCCCCTTCGCTGGTCGAGTATGGCTTTAACGACCAAGGGCAGCTCTCCCAGCTCGACGAGGCGAAGGACCGCACCGACGCGGCCATTTCCATCGTGCACGTGGAGGGTGAGTTGTTCTTCGGCGCGGCCGATTTGTTTCAGGATCAGGTGCGTTACCTCGCGGAGGACGGCGGCATCCGCGTGGTGGTGTTGCGCATGAAAAACGCCCGCCACCTCGACGCCACCTCGGTGATGTCGTTGCTGCAACTCCACCAATCGCTGCGCAAGGCGGGGCGGCATCTGCTCATCAGCGGCATCAACCCCGACGTGGAGCGCGTGCTCCGCCGCAGCGGCGCGTGGGAGATAATCGGCCCGGAGAATATTTTCCCCGCCGAAGCCAACCTCACCATGAGCACCAAGCGAGCGCTGCAACGCGCCAAGGTCCTGCTGAAGCAAGACGGCGCGCAGGGCAGGGCGGACGTGCGCATCTACTACGATCGCAAACGTGCCGAAGACCAGGCCAACGCCACCGGCACCGCCACCGAACACGTGCCCGACTACGAGATCTGATACCAACCACCCCAAGCTTTTGGACTCTGAATTACAGGTAGGGCGTAAACGCTTGGCGCGCCGATTCGGTTGCTAGAGCATTTTAAATAAAACTGTAGCTATTTTTGGGCGGTTGTTACGGTGAGGC